>CALPLW020000007.1 GCA_943324505.2 Comamonas sp. lk | reverse complement strand
GCTGGCGTGGCCTTGTGCGGCTGCGCTTTCAAGAAGCTTCAGTGCCATAGCCTGATCCGGTTCGATATGGTCGCCAGCAAGCAGCATCACTGCCAGCGCATACTGGGCACTGGCATCGCCCTGATCTGCAGCAGTGCGGTAGCACTGGGCCGCCATCACCAGGTCTGGCGCGCTGCCCTGGCCTAGGGCGAACATTACGCCCAAGTTGTGCAGCGCTGCGGGGTTGCCCAGGTCGGCGCTGGCTTGGTACAGTTGCTCGACCACTTGGATGTCGCCGCCTGGCGTCTGTGCTTGCATCACGGCCAGGTTAAAGAGCGCTTCGGGGAGGTTTTGTTCGGCAGCGGCTCGAAACCAGCGCTCTGCTAGAGGAGAATTGTCTGAAAGGCCTTGACTTTTGCTCACGGCCAGATTGAACTGAGCCAGTGCGTTGTCTTGCTGCGCCGATTTCTCAAACCATTGCTCGGCATGCTCCGGGTTTGCTTGCACGCCCTGACCCAGCAGGTATGTCACCCCAAGGTTGAATTGGGCCAGTGCGTCGCCTTGCCCGGCGGCTTGCTGGTAGTAGTAGATGGCCAAAACGGAATCTTGAGCCAATCCAAGACCAGATTGGCACATGGTGCCAAGCTGGCACTGCGCCTTGGCGTGGCCTTGGGCCGCCGCAGACCGATACCATTGGGCTGCAGCCGCATCGTCCTGCACGACGCCTTGCCCAGCTTGGTACATCGTGCCAAGTTGGTATTGCGCTTCGGGCAGGCCTTGGTCAGCGGCCAGTTGGTACCACTGCAGGGCTTCTGCGTAGTCTTGTGGCATGCCCCAGCCGTTTGCGCTGAAGCAGCCCAGGTTGAATTGTGCTTGCGGGTGCCCCAGAGCGGCAGCTGAGCGGTAGTGGCCCATCGCCTTGGGCAGGTCCCTGGCTTGGGCGTCAGGGCCCTGGTCAGTTTGGCTGTGGATGACACCTAGGTTGTAGTGGGCGGAACTGTGGCCCTGAGCCGCCGCCATTTCAAAATACCGTAAAGCGTTGTCAGGGTCTTGGGCTAAGCCTTGGCCCTGGCTCAACATCACGCCCAAGTTGTACTGGGCCGGCGCGTCGCCTTGATCGGCGGCCATCCCGTACCACTTGGCTGCCATGTCTGAATTCCGCGTGACGCCCCGTCCGTGCGCCAGCATCAGTCCGAGGTTGAACTGGGCGTAGCAGTGTCCCTGGGTGGCTGCTGACTCGAACCATTGCCGGGCCAGGCCAGCATCCTGTGGCAGACCTTCACCTGCTGCGTACATGCTTCCCAGGTGGAACTGCGCGGTGGCGTCGCCCTGGACGGCCGCCCGCTCAAACCACTTGGTGGCTTCTTGCGCGTCCTGGAGCACGCCTTGTCCATTGGCATACATGAAGCCCAGGTTGGTTTGGACATCCGGTAACCCCTGCTCGGCGGCCTTGAGGTACCAGGCCAAGGCCTGGGCGTCGTCCTGGACGACGCCTTGGCCATTGGTATACATGAAGCCTAGGTTGTACTGTGCAGGCGCATAGTCTTGTGCTGCAGCGAGGCGGTACCACTTCAACGCCTCGCTGTAATCTTGCGCCACACCTTGGCCATTGGCGTACATGAAGCCCAGGTTGTTTTGGGCTGCGGCGTAGTCCAGGGATGCAAGTGGCCGTGAGATTCTCAGGGCATTGACGTAGTCGCCCCGGCTGTAGGCAGCGTCCGCATCGGCAAGCAGGCCGTTCATTGGAGCGTACTCCAACCCGAACGCAAAGTCCCAGCTGCGTTCATTCTTGGTGTTCCTGGAGCTGGGGCAGGCTTTGGTGCCGAATGGGGTGTGACTGGTGGGTCACCATAAAGCCTTTTTGACCATGAGGCAGGTGTGCTTTGTCTGAGATGATCATCGCACTGACGGGAACATGGGCTTGGTAGGGTGCTCGTGGCGGGTGCGCAGTCGCCTCCATGTGCTGGGGCTCGGTTTGTCGGTGTTTGACTTGACCCATGACGCATCCTTTTTTGGGCGAGTGCCGCAAACCCCATTTCAAGTGTCTGGTTCCTGACATGGGGGCTCAATCTCAGCGATCTAAGCATAATTTATGCCTAATCAGAGTTGAGTCGGCCGCTATGGCTCGGCCTTGACCGATCAAACTGTGTCGCTGCCGAGAATTGGCATAAGAGCGTGAATGTCAGCACCATTGAGTGTCTGGATGTCAAAGCTTTGGTGTTCGCTGACCAGTGAGGCGAACCAGTGCTGGTTCAAGGCGCGGTAGAAATCCGGGCTCCAAGGCAGGCTGGGCTGGCTGCTCAAGGTTGCCCAGTTCCAGAATTCCTGATAACGCTCGATGAATGCCGCGCTCCAAGGCAGTGACGGGTTGGCGCTCAGGCGCTCCCAGTCCCAAAGGTCTGCATGTCTCGCGATAAGGGACTCGCTCCACGGCAGTTGAGCATTACTGCTCAGGCCGGCCCAATCCCAACGATGATCAAACTTGGCGATCAGCTCATCATCCCATGGCAGACCGGTGTTCCAGCTCAAAGCATCCCAATCCCAGTGGTCCTGGTGCAGGGTCAGGAGTGACGTCGACCAGGGCAGGGCAGGGTTCTGGCTCAGCCCGTGCCAATTCCACTTGTCAGCGTATTGTTCGAGCAATGCCTGGCCCCAGCAGAGGGCAGGATTTTTGCTCAAGGCAGCCCAGTTCCATCGGTCAATCCAGCTCTCAATAAGATCTGGTTGCCAGGGCAAGCTGGTGTTGCTGCTGAGCGTGGTCCAGCACCAACGCGAGCCGTAGCGGGCAATCAAATTGGCTGTCCAGGGCAGCGCTGCTTGGGCACTGAGGGCTTTCCAGTCCCATTGGGCAGCGAACTCGTCGATCAGTGGCTCGCTCCATTGCAGTCCGGGGTTGCTGCTGAGCCACGTCCAGTGCCAGAAGCGTGCGAACTGGCCCACAAGTTGATGGTCGGCATGCAAAGCCAGGTTGGCACTAAGACCGCTCCAGTCCCAGTGGTCGCAGTGACGCTCAAGCAGGGCCGATGTCAGTGGCAGTGCACTGTTCCAGCTCAGCGCAGTCCAATCCCATCGGTGCAGATTGGCAGCTATGAAACTTGATGTCCAAGGTAAGTGCCGGCTACGACTCAATGTCACCCAATGCCACTGGTAGGTGTTGGCCTTGAGTAAATCAATGCTCCAGGGCAGGCTGGGGTTGTCACTCAAAAGTGGCCAATTCCAGTACTGGGTGTTCCGTTCGATCAGTGATGCCGTCCATGGAACCGCCTGATTTTGGCTGAGGGCTGTCCAATCCAGGGTGTTGGTGTGCTCGTCGATGAGTTGTTCTGACCAAGCCAGTGCGCGGCTGCTGCTGAGGCGACGCCAATCCCAATCGACCACTTGGTGGGCTAGTATTTCGGGTGTTAAGGGATAGTGTCGGTAAAGGCATTGAGCCAGCAAGGCCGCGTGCTCACGAAAAAACGCCATGATTTGCCGGCTCTCCAGACTCGACAAGGTGCTGGCCACGATGTCCAGACGCTGCTTTATGGCAACTTGGCTCTGGCTTGTTGCTACCAGTGTCAGCGACTGGCTCATAGGCCGGCCTGGGTTGTCATAGCTTCCAACGCGCGCTCGTATCGGGTGATTTCGTCCTGCAAATACAACGCCTGCTGCGAAAACCAAAGCGCCCAGTTACTTTGAGTGCTGAGGGTACGCCAAGTAGGGCTGCGAAAAATGGCGTCGCGGGTGGCGCGCTGACTTGCCAATCTCTCCTGCAAATTGGCCAGTCGCCAGCTTAGGCTCGCAAGCCCCTGCTCTGGAGGTGCAGGTTGACGATCGTCCAGAGACTGCGCATGAAGTGTGGCCTCCAGGTTTCTCATGCTTGCAAAATCGCTGCTGCGGTAACTTCGCTGTAATTGTTGAAAGACCGCCTCGGCCCGGGACTTTTGCCCCTCCTCAACGCGGTCAGGATGACAGATCATGGCCAACTTTCGGTAAAGCTGCTTGATATCGGCCTGCTCTTGGGCGTCCAAGGGCTTCGCTACCGGGGTCTGCGCCAAGGCTTGGTGAGTCTGCTCAAATGTTGCAAAAGCGGCTTGCGCTGCCTCGGCTTCTTCTTGGTTCTCCTGCCCTCCGAATTGGGCATGGCGTTGAATCATGCAGCGCTGTTTTGCGTCCAGCACTTGCCGCATTAATTCGCCAATAGCCTGGTCTTGCGCGTGATCAAAAGCATGTGTCTTGCGCAGGGCCTCAGCCGTATCGGCCTCCATGGCCAAGGCGTGTTGCTCAAGCACCTGGAATTGCCAGAGCGCAATTTGCTGTAAGGGCTCCAGGCGGCTGGTTAATTGCCAGCCATTGGGTGCAGCGACGGCTTCGATTTGCGCGACTGCCAGAGCGGACGGAGCCGGATCTGTTGCCTCGGGCTTCCATTGATTGTTTTGCTGCAGCGCGATCAAGGCAGCCGTAGATTTGGTAACTGTATCGCCGTTGTCTTGGATCAGGATGCCATTGAAATTTGTGCCAGGTAGGGGGCCGGGTTGGGCAAAGTTGCCACTCATCACCACCAGCCCGTCAATGACGCATACTGAGGTGTGCAGGGCAATCTGGTCTGGCACCAGCCAGATCAATTGGCCGCCCATGGCCGTCAGTCGCTCCCAGGCAATGGCCGAATTCAGATTTTCTGGGATGGCTTCTACGCCGAGAGTGACCGCCAGGCCGCGTCGAAGACCCTGGAGCATTAAATCGAACCAGGCTCGTCCGCAGGGACCTTCAATGCAGGCATTGAGCGTGTATCGGGCCAGTCCGACCTGGCTACTGACAGCTTGGAGTGGATCAGAGAAAAAGGCCTGGCTTGAGCTTTGGCGTGCTTGTGTCGCAGTTGGCAGCTGATGCATGTCAGATGGGTTCAGTCATAGCCTTGGAAGTTGGCTTGCTGGCACAGACGCGCCATGTCTTGGGCAGCTGCGATTTGGGGTGCAATCATTTGCTGTGCAACATAGTCACGGCCCTTAATCGCCTCAGCATGTCCGCTGATGGCGCCCAAATTGAACCACATGTGCGCCCGGACATAGTCTTGCAATACGCCTAAGCCTCTGGCATACAACCAACCCAGGGCGACCTTGGCATCGTCATGGCCTTGGGTCGCAGCCATTCGGAAGCAGGCCAGAGCCTGCCCATAGTTGGCGTCGGGGTGGGTGTCGTCTTGATGGAGCACACCCAAGTTGTAAAGTGCCTGTGCGTCACCTTGGTCGGCCGCCAGCTGAAGCCATTGTTTGGCAATCGTGTGGTTAGCGCCTGTGCCCAGCCCGTTGGCGATCATCACGCCCAGGTTGTACTGAGCCTGTGCATCGCCTTGGTCCGCAGCAAGTTGGTACCAGGCGATGGCGACGGTGTCGTCTCGAGTCGTTCCTTGGCCGGTGGCATACATCAACCCCAGGTTGTACTGGGCGGCAGCGTCGCCTTTGTGTGCCGCAGCCAGGTAGCATTGCAGCGCCTTTTCGTGGTCCGTTTCAACGCCTTGTCCAGTGCTGTACATCACCCCCAGGTTGTAGTGTGCAGCCGCCTCGCCGTGACTCGCTGCGCGCTCATACCAGCTAACAGCTTTACGATAGTCAATGGGGAGATCTTGCCCTTGAGAATAGAAAAAACCGATATTAAATTGAGCTTGCGGGTGCTCGCGCTCTGCCGCGAGAGTGAACCAATGGCAGGCTTTCTTGACATCGCGTTTTACCCCGTGGCCTTGGGCGTAAATCACGCCTAGACCGTATTGAGCTACTGGGTCATCGAGCTCGGCGCCACTTTGGTAATAGCTAAGCGCTTTTTCATAGTCCTGGTTCACCCCTTGGCCGTTGGCATACATGACGCCCAAGTTGATTTGTGCCACGGTATCGCCTTGTGCCGCTGCCGCTTCGTACCACTTCAGGGCTTCATGGTAATCAGGCTCTACGCCTCGTCCATTGGCGTACATGACAGCGAGGTTGGATTGAGCGTAGGGCAGTCCTTGTTCGGCTGCGGCCCGGTACCACTTGAGGGCTTCTTGGTCGTCCTGCGCAACGCCTTGACCGTTGGCATACATCACAGCAAGATTGGATTGCGCACTGGCCACGCCCTGCTCTGCAGCCAACCGGTAGCACCTCAGGGCTTCTGCGAAGTCTTGCTCAACGCCCTGGCCACTGGCATACATCAGGCCCAAGTTGTTGAGGGCAGCAAGTTGGAGATTCAAAGGCTTGCCTTTCAAGGGTGCAGTCTCCCAACGATCAAGACGTGTGGCTGGGTGCTAATTTTACACGAACACCAACGGTAGCAATCGCATGTCACCAGCAGCCTTTTGGCCTGTTATGATCCTGTCAAATTTTGTCAAATCGGTTCACGGTTTGGACAGTTATCCGGAGTCCGTGCTATGCAAAGGTTTGCCTGTTAGCCAATGGCCGTCAATACACCCCAATTCATCGGTGACAGCGACGCTGTGCGTGCCATTCGTGGCTTGCTGCCGGTGGTTGCCTTGTCCAGCTCGACGGTATTGATCACCGGAGAGAGCGGCACAGGCAAAGAAATTGTGGCGCGCTCGCTGCATGATCTATCTGGGCGCTCGGCTGGAAATTTTGTACCCATCAACTGCGCGGCTATTCCCAAAGACTTGATCGAAAGTGAGCTATTCGGGCACAGCAAGGGGGCCTTTACCGGAGCAGCCACAGACCGAAAGGGGCGCTTTGAGTTGGCCCACAATGGATCCATCTTTTTGGATGAAATCGGCGACTTGTCCTTGGAGCTGCAAGTTAAATTGCTGCGTGTTTTACAGGAGCGGGTGGTGGACCCGGTTGGTGGTGCAAAGGCCGTGTCCATCAATGTACGGGTGATTGCTGCGACGCACCGAGACCTGGAAGCCGAAATAGTGGCGGGTCGATTCAGGGAGGACCTGTACTACAGGCTGAATGTGTTGCCAATCAGTACACCGCCGTTGCGTGAGCGATCCGCCGATGTGCCCCTGCTCTTGAACTATTTCGCACAAAGATTTATGGCAGAGGGCGAGCTGCCTGTCAGTTTTTCTACCGACTTTATGCGTGCGCTCACAGCCTACCACTGGCCCGGTAACGTTCGGGAGCTGTCAAATTTGGTCGACCGATTCAGCACCCTCTTTGCCGGGCAGCGCTTGAGCCTGCGTTCATTGCCAGCCGCTTTGCTCCCCAAGGGGCTGGCCGCACTTCAGTTGCTTGCAAAAGAAGGTGGGCTCGGGGAGGAGGAAGCGAGCCCACTGCCAGATGCTCCCGCTTGGGAAAACTCGCCCGTGGCAGATGGGGTGGTAGGGGAAGTTTCGGCGCCGACCTATGATGAGAGCAACGCCAGTGCCTTGGAGCAAATGACCTTTTTATCTGAAAACTTGGCAGTTTTGCCTCCAGAAGGCTTGTCGCTGAAAAACCGGTTGGCAGAGATTGAACGAGATCTGATTTCCCAGGCCCTCAGCCGCACCAAGGGTAATGTGTCACAAACTGCCCGTATCTTGAACTTGCAGCGTACGACGCTGATTGAAAAAATTCAGAAGTTCGGATTACGCGCCAACTAGGTTGACTGATCCTTGGGTCAGGGCGCCGAAGTTGTCCCATTTGGATTAGGTAGTTTGGGGTAGCGCACCAGGGCCTCTGCTGCCTTGGCTGGCGGCGCCGTTTTCACCGCAGGAACTGGCGGCACATTGGCGGGTGCTGCGACCGGGGATGTTGCAGCAGCCACCGGCGCAGAACTGACGGCCTTTTGCTGGCGCTGCAAAACGGCCTCGACCTCTCGCCTTATCAGCGCCGGGTCTGGACGCGGGGCCGCAGTCGGGGCCGCCTGCAACTTGTTTGAATGTGTTTTCAGTGCTGTTGCATGGCTCTGGATGTTTGCCTCTGCTGCGGCTAGGCGCTTGGCGTTGTCTTTGCCTTGGGTGTCAATGGTTTGCGCGTTGGTTTGAATGGCGCTTTGCGCCGCTTTCATGAGATCTTCAACCCGTGTGTCAAGTTTCACTTGCTGGCGCGAGATCGTGTCTTGCCTTTCTGCAATGGCTTGGAAGACTTCGCCGGAGTTGTTCACGAGCTTGAGTGACTCGTCCATGGCGATAACCCGCTTGCCCACCGCCAGTAGCATGGCGTCTAACTGGTTGATCCTTTGTTGGAGCCGAATGGACATCACACCGAACAAAAGCAGGCCCATCACGACCAAAACGGCAAAAACAGAAAGAACCACGATGCCGTGTTTGCGTTGTGTGGCGTGGTCTACTGCCAAGTCTTTGGCAGCTGCGTGCATGTCTGCGCCTGCTTTGGCAGCTTGAACGCCGGCACGGCCAGCGAGTTCAGCAGCGTCGATCAGGGTAAGTTTGATGTCGACGATCTGGGGGTCTTCGTCCATCTGCGCCAGCGCCGACGAGTCCGCATCAGGTGTGTCGCCGGAGATGGTTGTGTTGATGTCCTCTGACGCGTCCATATTGGCGGTGAGGTCTTGGGCAGAATCCGGGTTAGCGGCTGCGGTGGGTTCGTTCATGGCATCTACCGATGTTGGTTTGATGAAGGTATTCAGGCCTTGGCCAATGATTGCGAATCGAAGGCATCTAGGCTGGTTCTGACGGCGTTATTTTGGGCTTTGAGAGTCTCGAGCCGGGCGGCAATGTGAGGGTCGGGTTCAGGGTGCTCAAGGACCGTTGTCTTGGCAACTGTACTCGGCGCAGATTCGGTGCTGATCTCTTCTGCCGGACGTTGCATGGGGAGCGGCTGAGCGACTTCCAACTTGAGCAGTGTGGCTGGACTCGCCGGCCGATCTTGATCAGCTGATTCGAGCACACTTGCTTTTGTGACTTCAACTTCGGGGTAGATGGATTCTTTTTTCCCTGAGTGCGGTGCTATGTCGCCAGAAAAAGAAACTTTTTTTCTGGCTTCGGAGTCCATGGCGTGAGCCATGTCATCCGTAATCTCAGGGTCAGGTTCATGGTGCCCAGGCGTCGTTATCTTGGTGCCTGCACTGGGGATGCTGATGTCTTCAGTCGGTGTTTGAATGGAGATTGGCTGAGCAACTTCAAACTTGGGCGGTGCGGCTTGATTTACGGATCGATCTTGAACAGCTGATTCGGACACACTTGCTTTGGTGACTGCAAGGTCGGGGTTTATGGATTCTTTTTTTTCCGCATTCGTTGTAGTTTCGGCAGAAAAAGACACTTTTTTTCTGTTTGCGGCATCCATGGCGTCAGCCATGTCGTCCGAATTGACTGCCGGCTGTCGATCTTCTTCAACGACATATGACTTGCGCCCCTTGGCGTCGCGGCTGCCCTCATCCACGGCAATACGGTGCGGGGCAGAACTATTGATCAACTCGGGTGTTTTCATCTGGTCACCTTTGCTTTAGCAGCTGCAGCCTTTGGTTCACGCGATAGCCGATCTGCCATCAGTTTCACCGGCATGGCCCAGGCGCTTTTGGGCATGTCTGCGCCTTTTGCAAAACGCGTCGCCTCAAGCCTTGAGTCGAAAGGCCCAGAAACAATCGAGTACTTGAGATCGGAATCAGCTGAGGTGTAGTTGGCCACAATGTGCAGGTTGTCAAGCTCAGGCCGATCTTTGATCCATGTTGACGCAGCTGCGTAGGACGACTTTGTTGAATACAGCACCAAGAAAATGTCTGTAGGCATGGACAGAATCCAGGCGTGCCCGGCGCGCAATTGGTCTGCTATCGTGCTGATGACCTCTTCTTTTGGCGCGATGTCGATGGGTGTCGTAGGCGGCGATTTGGTAGCAGGCGCCGATGTTGTGGGAGCAGGTGGAGCTGTGGCCAATACGGCCTGCTCTGGGATTGCGGCAGCCGAAGCGGTGGCTAAGGGGATGCCGGGTGTTGCCTGGGAACTTGGAAGCGTAGCAGGGTAGGGTACTGCAACCGCAACTGATGGGATGGGCGCAGTGCCAGGGGCTGCTGAGGCTGGCAGGCTTTGAGGCGAAGACAAGCGCTTGAAGTCGGCTTTGACTGATTCCCAAGCCCTGGTACTGATGGAAAACCCGCCATAGAGTTGGGTTAAAACGATCCCAGACAGAATCAGCAATACGGAAATTGGCAGTAGCCATCGCAACAACCAAGCGTTTGCCCGTGCGGGTTTGACTTGCCAGTTTTGTGCGACGTCCACCGGATCGACTTGAATCGCATTTCCTTCTGGCAAGGTCTGTAAAGGCGGGAGTTCATCGGATGTGACAAGCTGCTTAAGAAGAGCATTGACCAAGGTCTCGCGGCCCTGCGCCCGGGCCTGCTCCAGCAGAACTTTCGTTTGCCCAACCGTAGGAGGCTCAATATCCCAGTGCATGAACCGACGGCCAAAGGCATTGAGCAGCTGGTGTTTCTGGCTGGATTCGGCCAAGAGCATCACCACCCTGATGTTGGCACCCGGAAAATTTTGCACCAAACGGGCCAATAACTGGATTTCATGATCAGGAAGAGCAGCGGCATCATGAACGATCCAAATTTTTGGCGGGGCCTGGTTGGTCAGGTTACCCATCGCATCTTCAATGGAGCATGTGCGCAGAACTTCATTGAATCGGGAAATCAGCGCGTCCGCGCTGGCTGGAAAGCACACCTCAAGCTCGATGTGCGGGGCTGCCTCGCGTAGCCTCGCCACCAGCAACTTGCCGTAGTGATCCAGAATCACGTCCTGGCTGCTCACCATGGACAGACTCATGCCACTTTGCGTCAGGCCTGCGACATAGCCCTCAAGACGAAGTCGGTCAGAGACCCGAAAAAAAATCGCCTGATCCAAGGTCAGTTCATCGTCATGGTGATGCAAGGGCAGCGTCATGATGTGGCCGGCTCGGGCGACAGTTGTTTGCCGGAGGAATCAAACAACATGGATTTCGGGATGGTCGGCGACGGCCGCGCCATGGGATCCACGCCCGGTTGAACATTGGCGAGACTGAAAACGTATGCGATCACTTGAGCCACGGAAAAGTAAAGTGACTCAGGAATGGGCTGGTCAACTTCAGTGGTGAAGTAAAGGGCACGGGCCAATGGGGCTGCTTCAAAAATTTCGATGCCATGGATCTTGGCTTCCTCACGAATTCTTGCGGCTACAAAATCGCCGCCCTTGGCGAGCAGTATGGGCGCACCGTCTGCAGTCGGGTCATAGCTGAGTGCTACGGCGAAGTGCTCAGGGTTGGTGATGATGACATCGGCATCCTTCACTTTTCTCATCATTTGAGCTGTCGCAATTTCGCGCTGACGTCGTCTGATCTGCGCCTTGACTTCTGGCCGGCCTTCCATGTCCTTATGCTCATCCCGAATCTCTTGCTTGGTCATGCGCATGCGTTTCATGAACGCCAGCCTCTGATAGGGCGCGTCGATCAGGGCAATGACGACCAAACCAAAGGTCAGCCAAATCAAGGCCTCAAGCATCAAGGAGCCTGTCAATTCAAAGGCTGGCTGCAGACCCATGGTTCCCATACCGACAAGCGCTGCAAAATGTTTGTCGAGCAGCACCAGCAAGATGATGGCGACGAGCAGAAATTTAAGAACAGCTTTCAACAATTCCACCAGGGCGTGGGTTCCCAGCATTCTCTTGAGGCCAGCAAGCGGGCTAAGTTTAGAAAATTTCGGGACTACCGACTTGACCGAAAAAAGATAGCCGCCGATAGCGCCAGAAGCCAGCACAGCCAAGACAAGCGTCAGCAACATCATCGGCATGAACAATAAAAACGCATCCACCATCTGGGTCGAAAACACATGAGGAAGCAATGTGGGTGTGTCTAATGTCTTGCGGTCAAATGTGAAGCCTGCAGCAAACTTGGCGCGTATCTCTTGCCACCAAAAACGGCCGAGCACAAAGAAGGACAAGACCGCACCAATCATGACCGCAGCGGATGTCAATTCGACCGAGCGCGCTATTTGCCCCTCTTCGCGCGAACGCTGGAGTTTGCGCGCGGTGGGGTCTTCTGTTCGATCAGCGCTATCTTCCGACATGATTGCTCATTGCACTAGCTCATGCCGAGCTGGGTGCGAACCTCCATAAAACCCTGCATCCAGAGCCATTCGATGCGACTGCCCATGCTTGGCAGTGTGAGGATCAAAACGCCAAATCCTGCAATGATCATGGCCGGTAGTCCAACTTGGAATATGTTCAGGCTGGGCGCGGCACGTGAAGCTACGCCCAAGCCGATATTGATAAAAAGTAGGGTTACCATTACCGGTATAGCGACCAGCAGGGCTCCGAGAAAAATCATCGAGCTCCAAACCAAAAAATGAGCCCAGGCGCCGTCTGTCAAAAGCCCTTTGCCCACAGGCATGCTGTAGAAGCTGTCAACCACCAAGCCTAGCAGCATGGCATGTCCACCAAGGCCGACGAATATCAGGGTGCTCAGTATCAGCATGAACTGCGCGATCACCGGGACGTTACCTAAATTGGGATCCATCATGGTAGCAATTGAGAGGCCCATAGCATTGGAGATAGACTGACCTGCCAGCAGGATCGCGGCGGTGATGATTTGCATGCTCAAGCCCATGACCAGGCCGATGGCGATTTGATTGAATATCTCAACCATGCCTGGTCCCGACAGAGGGTCCAGGCTGGGCCATTGAAAAAGCGGGTAGATCATCCACGTTAGTGCGCCGGCCAAAAGGATTCGCAAGCGCAGGTTGAAAGAGCGCAGGGAAAAAATCGGCGCTGACAGAAGCAGTGCTGACACGCGAAGCATAGGCCACAAGAAAGAATAAAAGCGCTCCACGATCTCGTTGGCAAGCAGGTTCATGACTTGTGCTTTGGCGCGTTTGGATTCAGGCAAACAAAAGTGGTATGCGCTGAAACACGCTTTTGGTGTAATCTACCAGGGTGGCCAATTGCCAGCCTCCCACCAACGCCAGGGTCAGTGCCATGGCGGTCACTTTGGGAATGAAGCTTAGGGTGGACTCGTTGATGGATGTGGCTGCTTGGATGATGCCAACCAGCAGGCCGACCGCCAGTGCCACGCCTAGCAGGGGTGCAGAGATCAGCACGGTCATCCATAAAGCCATGCGTCCAACGTCAATAACGGCAGCAATGTCCATATTCAGATTTTTTTGGGTTGAAGAATAAAGGGGCTACGCACTCTTGTGAATTTTTCAAGTGACGAAACTGGCCGCCAAAGAGCTCATGATCAGGCTCCAACCATCCACCAGTACAAACAGCATTAACTTGAAGGGCGCAGAGATCATCATGGGAGATAACATCATCATGCCCATAGACATCAGGACGCTGGCCACAATAAGGTCAATCACGACGAATGGGACATAGATCAGAAAGCCGATCGTGAAGGCGCTTTTGAGTTCAGAGGTGATAAAAGCGGGGACCAAAGTGGTGAAAGGCACGGATTCGGCGCCGCCGACGTCTTCCTTGCGCGCCATTTGCATGAACAGGCCTATATCGTCTTGCCGGGTCTGCTTGACCATAAATCCACGAATCGGTGCTTCGGCCGCTGCGAGCGCCTTGTCAAAACCCATGCTCCCTTGCATGTAAGGTGTTATGGCATTTTTGTAAACATCAGTCAGCACCGGTGACATGATGAAGAGTGTGAGGAACAGTGAAATCCCCACAAGGACGTTATTGGGTGGCGTTTGGCCTGTGCCCAACGCTTGGCGAAGAATGGACATGACTATGATGATCCGAACGAAGGAGGTCATCATCAGCAAGAAGGACGGCAGCAGCGTGATCGAAGTCATCAGTGCCAAAATCTGCAATGACAGGCTGTACTGGGTTCCCTTGCCTGAGTCGCTCACGTTGACCATGGGGATCCCCTGCGCCCAGGAAAGCACCGGGATACAAACCAGCAGAGCGACCAGCCCGGTCCAAAAAATACCTCGCCTCAAGACATATCTCCGGTACTCGACTTGGCCTGCTGCCACTGCCCCAGGGCCGTGAATTGGTTTGCGCTCATGCCAATCAGAAGCATGTGCTGTTCGACGCGCAAAAGAGCAATTTTTTGCCTGGGACCGACGCTAATGGTTTCCACGATCTCAAGTTTACTCATGCCGCCTTTTGCGATTTGCATTGAGCGCAGGCGACGCAATACCCAGAGCATTGTCAGGAGAAGTACGAACACGAGAGCGATACTGCCGCCGATCCGCAACCAATCTATGTTTCCAGGTACTGTTGTTCCCATGATGCTGTATTCAGAGGTTCTTCATACGTTCTGAAGCTGGAACAACGCGAGTGAGCCGAATTCCGTATCGCTCATTGACTAAGACAACCTCACCCTGTGCGACAACCGTGTCATTGACCAGCAGATCTAAAGGTTCCCCTGCGATTCGATCTAGTTCCACCACGCTGCCTTGTGTGAGCCGCATGAGGTCTTTGATTTTTATCATCGCTCTTCCCACCTCGACACTGAGCGTTACGCTGATGGTCTGCAAAACGTCTTTATGGATCTGCTTGTCCTGGTCCTGCGCTTCGCTTGAGGCGCTGCCTTCGAGGGTGGTGTCTGTCATGGGGTGTCCTGATAAAGATTAATGCGCGCCGGGGCTGACAGCGCTGGCGATTTGTACGGCAGTCTGAGCGCCCAGGGTGCCAACGTGAACATTGAAAGCAGGTATGCCAGCCGCTTGAAGGGTGGCAAATTCAGGCTTCTTGAAGTACAGGATGTCGCCAGCCTGCATGGTTTCAATGTCTTTGATGGTTGTTTTGATGACGCCCAGAACTACGTTGGCTTGCAGGCAAGAGTCGTTGACAGACTCTTCAAAGCCCTCGCGCCATTGCCGGTCTGAGTCCTCATTACCATCACCTGTTTGAACCCGGCTACGGAGCAGCTCGCGCACCGGTTTGAGCGACGCGTACGGCTGGACAATATCGATGAACCCGGTGTTTTTGGTAGCAGTCTCTGTCTCAAAGCGGCTGACAATCACCAGATCATTCTCATCCGATATTTGGGCAAATTGCGGGTTGATCTCAGAGCTTACGAACTCAAGGTTGATATGCATCAAAGGGGCCCACGCCTCTTTCATGTCTGCAAATGTGACATCCAGAATCATCTTGATGATTCGCATTTCCATGGGTGTGAACATGCGCCCGGGCGACAAGGTGCCTACTGTGCCTTGACCAAATCCACCAAAGAAGCTGTCGAGGGAACTGAAAACAATGGTTGGGTCGATCACGACCAATGAGTAGCCACGCAGTGGATTTATCCGCACCACGTTGACTGATAAGGGTGCTTTCAGATCCTTGATGTATTGGCCAAACTTGACGATGGTCGATTTGGTCGGAGTGACTCTGGGACTTGTCCGCAGCACATCCATCAGGTTTGGGCGAAACAGCCGTATGAACCGCTCATTGATCATGTCAATAGAGTTGGTATTGACACCTAGGCTACTGTCTTCACTGGCTAGGTCATGTTTTTTATAGCGTGTTGAAGTATTAAAGCCGGTATCGATGGCGATCGATCCATCGTCCACCCCTTCGGCGAGTGCTGCGAATTCGTCAGCAGAGAGCAGGTTTTCGGCCATGTTGGGTAAGCTGCGTGAGTTACTCGGTTTACTGGACGACGAAGGATGTGAAGAAAACTTCCTCAATCCCACCGAAGTCTTCCAGTTTTTCAAGTAAGGAGTTGATGGCATCCCGCAGCTTGATGGCCAGATCTTTTCTGAATTCTGGCTTCACCAAGTCTGCCTCTGTGGTTTGCCGCAACACGTCCAGGATGACAGAACGCAGTGCTGCTTCGTGCTTGTCAACGTTTTCGAAGACGCGCTCGTCGTAGCGGGTCATGATCGAGATTTGAATCGACATGACCTTCTTGGAGCTCATGAGGTTGGACAGGAAGTCACGTTTGAGCTGGTGATACGTGTACTCAAAGCGAGGGCTGTCAGGCGACTTTTTGTTCAATTTTGGTGGGCCGTCAGCCGTTTTCTTGTCGCCCTTGGCATCAGCGGGCTTATCGCCTTTGGCATCAGCGGGCTTTTTGTCACCCTTGGCATCGGCTGGTTTGGCACCGTGAGCGTCAGCCGGTTTTTTGTCACCCTTGGCATCGGCGGGTTTCGCGCCATGTGCGTCAGCCGGTTTCGCGCCGTGTGCGTCAGCCGGTTTGTCGCCATGTCCCTCTTCGTCAGCCAATTGCTGTTCAGCCGACGGCTGTGGCTTAGAGAAAAAGCCAGTGATAAACAGTGTGCCGACCATGGTGCCTGCGATGATGACGACCAGTGCGAGTACGCCAGCTATGATCAGGACTATGGGTTTCTTGGACTTTGCGGGGGCTTCATCCCCCGCCGCTGCCGCTGGCGCTGCTGCTGCTGTCTTAGCCATGGAACACCTCTATGTAATGATTCAATTTCATTGCTGCCTGGCTGCGCTGTCATGCCAATATGTTTAATCCGTTATCCGTGCGCGTCGACGTTGTCTCTGGCACTGCGGCTGATACCTCTGCCCGGGCTTTAACGGGTCTGGCATCAGCGGTAGATTGGTTACCCCGTTGGGGTGTCGAATTTCCGCCAGATTGACTCGTTTGATCGCCGTTCACAGTGACTGAAGCAACTGTCATGCCAGCTTGGGTCAGTGTTTCTTTGAGTCTGGCGCTGCCTTGGGCAATCAGTTCCCGGGTGAGGGCGCTGTCAGCGCTAAACATCGCCTCAAGGCCACGGGCATGCATGGTGAGCTCAACATCGATCTTCCCTAGCTTGCCCGGTTGCAGCCGCATTTGCATCTTCCACTCACCTCGTTCGATCTGTGCAATCAGCCGATGGGCTGCCGCTTCGCCGAGTCGATCTGCCAGCTGTTGTTGCTGGACCGCGCGCAGCTCGGTTTGGGCTGCGGCAGCTGAAGCTTCCCCTCGCATCAGTTGCGCGGTAGAGGTTCCGGACTTCGCCGCAGGTCCCTCAGCTTGCTGTTGAGTTCCAGGCGCAGTGACCTGGTCCTGGTCCGAGCTTGCCAGCGCGTCGCTCTGCTCGTCAAGGTCGAAGCCCTCTGGTATCGTTAGATGTAGGGCTTCCCACGCGGTGCTTACTGCGGCTTTATTTGCGCTAGGTCCGGCAAGCATCCTCGACCAGTTGAGAGTCTCTGTGGTGCCGGCGGTGTTGGCCGCGCGCTTTGTGATGTCTTTGGTGGGCATGGTGATGCTAACCCGTATTGCGTCCTGTATGGACTCTTCGGCATTGACGTCCAGTCGCATGTCGGGTCTTGCTTCGGCAACCTTGCTCGTGCTACCTTGCCCCAAAGAGACCCAACCTGCGACGGCGATGCCCACGGGCTCCTTTTCGGTGTTGGCTTGATCGGTATCTGGCACAACGGCGCCAGATGATGCTGCCAAAGGCATGTTCACCAGCTGCGGGCGGCTGACAACTTGAGTTGTCAAGCCCTCTGGAACTTGGAGTCGCCCAGTTTTTTGAACGCTCGCTGGTAGGGCGACGGCCACCCTAGGGGCACTGTCCGTCGCGATAAGTTCGGGTTGCGATTCATGGTTGGCCTTAGCAACGGGGGCGGGTTGCAGTGTGCTTGCCAATTGCGGTTTGCTGTCCCCAAGAGCGACTGTAACTGGTGTTGGAGGGCGTAAAACTTGTGCTGAATCTACTGCAACTTGCCGCAAATCTACAGCAACTTGCGGCAAATCTACAGCAACTTGCGGCAAATCTACCGCAACTTGTGTTGAATCTACCGCAACTTGTGTTGAATCTACCGCAACTTGTGTCGAATCCAGCAACCCCATCGTTTTTGCCGGGGCCGCCCCTAAATCAGAGAGGACCTCCGTCAGCAGATCGATGTCCGCGATTTTTGGACGACTTTCTGGCCGAGGTGCTTCCAAACCGCTACCCCGCCCCAAAGTGGCCGAGCCTAGTCCTATCGAGCTGGCATCGGTCGCCAGAAAGTTTGCCTTGCCAACCTGAGGCAAAGGTACGGCCAAGGCGATACCGGGAACTGGTTTATTGGCATAAGGCTGGCCAAGGCCGCTGATGGCGAATCCGTTTTTGGAGCTGGCGTTGGGGCCAACATTGGGTCCGAAAAGGGCCTGTATGGCGACCTCGTCCAGCCCTTGGGCGCGGGCGAAATTCGCCAGGCTGGGAAGGTCTGGTAAGGGTGCGTCCGTGGTGATGACATCGAGCTTGGCGCCCAGTGACACAATTTGCAAGCCGGGGCCGCCAAGCACCTGAGTGGCAAGACTTTGCCGTTCTGCCTTGAACATTTGGCCGGTCAAAACGGCAGAAAACTCTTCGGATTTCGGGTCGCCATCGGTCGGCGTCGGGTTCGGTACTACGCTGCCGCCATTGGGCGACAAGGTGATCATTGAAGGAAAGTTCAGGTTAGCATTCATCGGACGGCCAGTTCTCGGTGAGCCACTTTGGGTGGCGGATGCCCCTTGATCAGCAAGAATCGTGTCAGGCCAAGGTTTGCCGCTCCCGGGGTTGGTGGCCCGCCACCGATGTGTCGGAAAATCGTGGCATGGAGTTTGCGTAACAGTGCGAGCCAGACCCTACTTGACACCCCGACCGCTTCAAAACCGCCATTTCCACGCTATTTCACCCATGAGCACGCTGTCGCTGTCGACCGTTCGACACAATCTTTCGAAGTTCAATTTCACGGAATTGGGTATTCCGTTTTTGGTCTTGCTGATCATGGGGATGCTGGTCATCCCGCTTCACCCGGTTCTTTTGGACTTCCTTTTCACGTTCAATATTGCGGCAAGCGTGTTGATCATCATGATCGCAATCAGGGTTCGCAAGCCCTTGGAGTTCTCGGCCTTCCCAACCATATTGTTGTTTGCGACGATGCTGCGACTTGCGTTGAATGTGGCTTCAACCCGAGTTGTGCTGGTTGATGGCCACACCGGCCACGACGCGGCCGGCAAAGTGATTGCAGCGTTTGGCGAGTTCGTGATTGGCGGCAACTACATTGTGGGGTTCATCATCTTTTCAATTTTGATGATCATCAACTTCATTGTGGTGACCAAAGGGGCAGGGCGGGTATCCGAGGTCAATGCCCGATTCACCCTGGATGCTATGCCTGGCAAACAGATGTCGATCGACGCAGACCTCAATGCCGGTGTGATCGATCAGGAAACCGCCAAGAAGCGGCGTGCTGAATTGTCGCAAGAATCAGACTTCTTTGGTTCAATGGATGGTGCGTCTAAGTTTGTCAGTGGTGACGCCGTAGCGGGTTTATTGATTCTGCTGATCAATCTCTTTGGGGGCTTGGCCATTGGGATCGGGCAGCATGGCCTTTCATTCAGTGAGGCAGGGCGGATTTACTCACTCCTGACCATCGGAGATGGCTTGGTTGCACAAGTGCCATCGCTGCTCCTCTCACTGGCCACCGCGATTATCGTGACCCGGGTGACGACGACAGAATCGATGACAGAGCAGGCAAGCAGCCAACTGGGGAACCCGACGGCCTTGTTTGTAACCGCTTGCATTATGGCGATCCTGGGTATGGTCCCCGGTATGCCGCATCTGGTGTTCATTGGCTTGTCGGCAGGCAGCATGGCTTTGGGGGTTATGGTTTTGCGCCGTCAGGCGGTTGGGAGTTCCCCTGAAAAGTTGGCTGAGGCCAAGATAGCCGCTGAAGCCCCCAAGGAATTGGGTTGGGAGGACCTTGACCAGGTTGATCTTGTGGGTCTTGAAATCGGCTACGGGCTGGTTCCTTTGGTTAATGTCGAGACCGGCGGACAGCTGATGACACGCGTCAAAGGGGTGCGCAAGAAGCTTTCGGCCGAATTGGGCTTCCTGATTCAGCCGGTTCGCATTCGAGATGCGCTGAATATTGATCCCGACAGTTACCACATTGTGCTCAAGGGCGTGATCCGTGGGCGCGGCAAAATCAAAGTTGGCCGTGAAATGGCGATTAATCCTGGTCAGGTTTATGGCGCCTTGGAGGGCACCCCCACGCAGGAACCCGCCTTTGGCCTGGAAGCGGTGTGGATCGAGCCGTCCCAACGTGATCATGCGCGAGCGCTGGGGTATACAGTGGTCGATGCCGCCACTGCGGTGGCAACCCATTTGAACAAGGTATTGCGTGAGAACGCATCAGACCTTCTCGGGCACGATGAAGTCCAACAGTTGCTGGACAAATTGATTGCCAAGTCGCCGAAGTTGGTGGAGGACTTGATTCCGGCCAAGTTGCCATTGGGCGCTCTGACTCGGACGCTGCAGGGCCTGCTCAGCGATGGCGTGTCGATTCGTGACATGAGGACCATTGTGGAAACATTGTCTGAGGTCAGTGTGAGAACACAGGACCCCGATCAACTGACTGCGCTGGTACGTCCTCGCCTGGGACGCATGATTGTTCAAGGTTTGATCGATGACAAAGCGACCTTGTCGGTGATGACCCTAGACCCCAATTTGGAACAACTTTTGCACAATGTGTTGCAACAACATGACTCTGGCCAGGGGGTTGTGATGGAGCCAGGGCTCGCAGAGCGACTTTTTGCCGCGTTGCGTGAAGGTGCAAAGGCCGTCGAAGCCCTGGGGCACAACGCAGTTCTGGTTGTCTCACCAGCAGTTCGCCCATGGCTGGCCAAGTCTGTGCGCAGCCGGGTGAATGATCTGGTGGTGCTGTCCTACAGCGAGATCCCTGATGATCAATCTGTCAAAGTCATTCACACAGTCTCTGCCGAAAGTCAGAACGATGGCAACAACCCAAGGCGCTGACATGATCCAAACATTACACGTATCAATGGGGTGCCGCAATGGAGCTTAAACGAATCCTTGCTAACGATGCAAAAACTGCCAATGACCGTGCCATGTCTTTGTATGGCCGCGATGTTCTGATCATTTCAAGCCATTCCGTTGGTGGGCAAACCGAACTGATCGTGGCGCTGGACATTGAAGAGCAGGCTCCGGAGTCGGTGGTTACCGTGTCGCGGCCCGATGTTTCGCTGGCTGAGCCATCCGTCAGTTTCGGCAGCCAGATGGCACTGGTAGGCGCCGAAACTAAAGTCGGTGTGGCCACCGCAGCCAAAGCGACAGTGTCCGCTAAGGCGGTCAACACTTCTTTGGCACAGCCTGAGCCAGCCAGTGCCCAATCGGGCTCTGCGTTTGACCGTGAGGTGATGGACCAAATCTTGGATGAACTCAAGTCCTTGCGGCGTGAAGTGAGCTTGAATCAAAAGATATCAGGCTGGCACAGCAATCTTGACTTGTCACCCGAAGTCGAGAACTTGTTTGCATCCTTTACACATGCTGGCATGCCGACAGGTCTTCGCACCTTGTTGGTCGACACTGTTAAGGACATGCGCAGTGAAAAGGAGGCGCTAGATGCTATAAGCCATCAGTTGGGACAAGTGGTGCACCGTCCCAACGCCTCGCTGCCTAAAAGTGGGATCCACCTGGTGGCAGGTCCCAGCGGCACGGGCAAAACCTTGATGGTGGTACGACTGGCCAGTCACGCCGCAGCACAAGTGGCTGCTGGGCGGGTCGCCATGGTCAGTTACCGCGACCTTAGACTGGGCGCCTGGCCTCAAACTTTGGCGATGGCACGTGAGGCGGGGGTCGAATGTTTCAGGGCTGATACCGTAGATGCGCTAGGCACCGTTCTTGCAGCCCTTTCCGGCTATAGCCTGATCCTGATCGATACGTCTGGGAACCAACTGGCTCAGCGGGTGACTGAGATTCAATCGGTTTGCCCATCCTGCCTTGCCCACGCCGTGGTGGCCGCTGACTCGTCGATAGCGACCTTGCGCCGCACCCTTCGGGTCTCCGGTATTCGTTGGAACAGCCTCATGATCAGTAAGTTGGATGAGTCGGTCCAGCCTTGGCCCTTGGTAGAGTTTCTCTGCGATAATTTTATTGCGCTTTCAGCGGCCAGCGAGGGTGTTGACCCTGGTGGGCTCAAGTTTGACCTGACGACAGGTACCTTGGTTGAGATGGCGTTGGCGCATTTGTCAAGAGTGCCTGATGCTAATTTTCACATTCCCGCCATCAAGCTGACTAAGCCCGCCCCCGATAAGCTGCCCGTGCCCTCGCCCCGCATGTTCATGTCAGCAACCCCCAAGGGTTTGCGTGGGCCATTTGCCTGACAACAAGGAAAGTCATTGATGAATGTTTCAACTCGCACCGAGGTCATCGGTGTTGCCAGCGGAAAAGGTGGTGTTGGGAAGACCACGGTGGCAGTGAATTTGGCGATCGCCCTGGTGCAGATGGGCCGGCGTGTCATGCTGTTTGACGCCGATTTAGGACTTGCCAACTCCCAGATCGCACTGGGTTGCCGCTGCCCTTTGAACTTGAGTCATTTCATGAGCGGGCAAAAAACCTTGCAGGAAATCATTGTCACGTCCAGGCAGGGTGTCAAACTGATACCTGGGGCGTCTGGGGTGAGTGAGTTAGCTGCCCTGAGCCGTGTCCAGGCTTCACGCGTAGTTCAATCTTTCAGTGCGCTGGAAGACGACATTGATTACCTGGTGGTTGACATGGCAGCCGGCATATCGCCGTCGGTGCTGGCATTCATGGGCGCTTGTCAGCGGCGTTTTATAGTCGTTCGGGATGATCCATCGTCGATCGCCGATGCCTACGGCATGATTAAAGTGCTGATTCAAGAGCAGAATCTCAACGAAATTTACATCATTCCCAACGCCGTCAAAAATCAGGCGGGCGGGCAAAACCTTTTTCGGCGCATCAACCAAGTTTGCGCCCAGTTCTTGAATTACACGACGAAGTATTTGGGATCGATTGAAAACGACGACCAGATATTGGCCAGTCATAGAAAGTTTCAACCCGTCATCGAATTCGCTCCAGAATCAGCCGGGTCTCGCGATTTCAAGCGTTTGGCTAAAACGGTCGCTCAAATGCCCCCTGCCGGCGACTTCGCTGGCGGGATGCAGTTTTTTGTCGAGCGCCTCGTGCGCTACCAAGCCTAAGGAGTCTGCCCTGATGACGACCAGAATGTACGAGGAAGTTCAAAGCAGCAGCGAAACCTTGGTGCTGGCGCATTTGGGAATGGTTAAACGCGTGGCACTGCATTTGAAGGTCAGGGTACCTCCCTTTATGGAGTTGGATGAGCTGATTCAGGTCGGCATGATTGGCTTACTTGAGGCTGCGCGAGCTTTTGTGCCGGCCAAGGGCATTGACTTTGAAAGCTTTGCGCTGAGTCGGGTTCGCGGCGCGATGCTTGATGAAGTGCGCCAATTGTCCTATCTGCCGAGGTCTGCGGTGGCCTTCAATAGCTCTGAAAACAAGGCCAAGATGGCACTGTTTACAGAGCTGGGTCGCGCACCGACGCAAACGGAGTTGGCTGAACACATGGGTGAAGAACTGGATGTCTTTCAAAAAAAGCGGGGGAATGCGAAGCGTTTTGAGACCCAGTCCATGGAACTGATCACCGACGAGGTGATGGGAATTGCCGATGACAGGTCGCGCCAGCCCGATGTGATCGCTGAACACCGGGATTTCATGCGGGCTGTCGGGGATGCGATTGGGCAACTTCAGGAGAGTGATCAGTTGCTGATGTCCCTCTACTATGTGGAAGAGCTTAACTTGAAAGAAATTGGAGCGACGCTAGGGGTCACGGAGTCACGCGTCAGCCAGCTGTTAAGTGGGATCGTGAAAAAATTGCGAGTCAGTCTGAAGATTGAGGTGACCGCAAAGCCAGTGGTCAAAAGGGCCGCTGCATATTGATGCCTGTGCTTGCTCAAGTTTTTCTCGCTGCTGTCGACTTCTGAGGGGTAAGCCAACTCATCAGGAGATTAGAAAATGCGGATCAACTTCAAAGCCATGGAGTCCTACGGGGCGGACAATTTGATGTCTCAGGCTTCAGTTGCAGATGGTGCGGAATTGATTCAGATGCTGTTTGACGGGCTGGTGAACAGCATTGCCGAGGCACGCGGTCATATTGAACACGGTGCCATTTTGGAGAAAGGAAAGAGTATCACCCGCGCGTGTCGGATCGTGCTGGGTTTGCAGGGAGTTCTTGATTTTCAAAAGGGCGGCGAATTGGCGCTTAACTTGAACGAACTTTATAACTATTTCACTCGGCGGCTCATTTACGCCAACGCACGCAGCGATATCGGTGCATTGAACGAAGTCTTGGAACTGACTTCTGAGATACGGGCAGCGTGGCTGGAAGTGCCGGTGCAGTTACAGCGTCCAACTGGTGCCCGTCTGCAGTGAATAGGTAGTAGGGTTCTTTAGGGTGAGTGTGCAGTTTTGGGGTTTTTGGTTTCGGATGATCCTTGCCGACGGGCTGGGTACCGATGTATTGGGTAATCACTCATTCTTTTAGGAATCTACCATGGGCGGTATTGTCGGGATCCTTTTCGTACTGGTTTGCGTGTTTGGCAGCTACCTCGTCGGTGGTGGATCGCTGGGGACCTTTGCTCATGCAGCGCCCATTGAGGGTTGGTGTATTTTGGGTTCGGCGATTGGCGGCATGATCATCGGGAACAGCCCAGACGTGGTCAAGGCTGTTTTTGCCGGAATCGGGCGAACCTTTAAAGGCTCGAAGTACCACAAACAGGATTACCTCAACACCATATTTTGTGTCTCGAAAGTGATGAAAACCCTCAAGAGCGAGGGTGGGGTGGCGCTAGAGGCCCACATAGAGACACCTGAGTCAAGCGCCATTTTCAGCGAGTACCCCAACATACTTAAAGACCATGCCTTGCTGCATCTCATCACAGACACTGTGCGGTTGATGGTGGTGTCTCAGGGAACGCTTAGCCCAATGGCGGTGGAAGAGGTGATGGATGCGGCAATCAAAACGCATCACCACGATGAACTGAAGGCCTCAGATGCCATTGCGACCTTGGCGGGAGCCTTGCCGGCGCTGGGTATTGTGTCTTGTGTGATGGGCGTGGTGAAGACCATGGACAACATCGACCAACCACCTGCCATTTTGGGAGGTTTGGTCGGTGCAGCCTTGGTGGGTACCTTCATCGGGGTTTTCTTGGCCTATGGTTTCTTTGAGCCCTGGGCTAAACGCCTGACACAAATCATTGAAGATGAGTCCTGCATGTACCATGTGGTGAAGCAGATCATCATTGGCACGATGCATGGGCACCCCATGCCCTTGATTCTGGAGGCTGCACGTGTGGCCATCAGCCACCACAATCAGCCTAGCTTCGCTGATGTGTTTGATGGATTGCGTGGCAAGTAAGCATGGCAACCCAAGCCGCAGACGCTCAGGCTCCAGCAGATCCAGAGGCCGAAGTAACAGGCACATCCCAGGCGTTGGCGCCCACGGCAGCGCCAGAGGAGTCCCCTCCGGGAGAGGCTGCGCTGGCGCCGATCATCGTGATCAAGAAAATCATGCCAGGCCACGCTGGCGCGCATGGTGGTGGATGGAAGATTGCGCTGGCCGACATGATGACGGCTATGATGGCTTTTTTCCTGTTGATGTGGATTTTGGGTGCCAGCCAAGAGACTCAGAGAAAAAGTGTGGCCGACTTTTTCACCCCGTCTAGTTCGACGGCGCAAGTACAAATCGGAGCGCTGGCCGGCTCGAATGGGCTGTTCGGTGGTAAGTCAATCATTGATCCGGATGGCTTCCCCTACACCGCCAAACAGACTGCCCTGATGCAGATGGTCACACCGCGCTCTGAGGGCGGGCCCACTGAAAACGAACCATCTCCCAATAGCGAAAATGCGCGTGACAACGATGCGCAGACCAAAGCAGAGAGCAAACAGGCCTCTGCAGAGGCTGACAAAGCCAATTTTGACAAAATGGAGAAAGAGGTCAAAGAGCAGCTCGCAGCGAACCCGAATCTGGAGCAGCTGCAGACCCAGGTGCAGTTTGTCCGTGAGAAAGAAGGGCTTCGGATCGAAGTCATAGATAAGGCGGACTTCGCCATGTTTCCTCTTGGCAGCACCAAGTTGCAACCGAAGGCGCAGGCTTTGATGACAGAAATTGCCCGTTCTTTGGCGTCCACTGACAACAAGATCAGTGTGCGTGGCCACACGGACAGCGTCGCATTTGCAGGTAAAGATGGCCGCAACAACTGGTCTTTGTCCGCCGAACGGGCAGAGTCTACTCGTGCAATGTTGGAAAAAAGCGGCATCAAGGCCGACCGGTTCACGCAAATTGAGGGCGTTGCAGATACCGCGCCCTACAACCCGAACGACCCCAAGGACCCTCGCAATCGCCGTATCAGCATCACGGTGAAGTTCAGGGACTGAACACCGATTCGCAGTCCTTAAAGGCGCGCTTGATGCAGGTTTGCGCCAAACGACTGGCCAAGGCGCTCTCTTTAGGCGACAAGCCTGCAGAAACGAGCTGCAATGCATCATTGGCCTGTGGGTGGCCCTGCTTTGCTGCCAGGGTGTACCAGATGGCCGCTCTCATATTGTCTCGCGTAAAACCCTGGCCATTTTCATGCATGGCGCCTAATTTGAACTGGGCCTTGGCCTCGCCCTGGGCGGCTGCTAAACGCAGCCAGGTAATGGCCTGAGGATAGTCCTGCTTGACGCCCTGACCAAAAAAATACATCTGGCCCAGCAGGGACTGCGCCTCGGCTTTGCCGGCTTGTGCGACCACTCGCCACTTTTCCACCGCCAAGGTGTAATCCTTGCGCTGGTAGGCGGCGTACCCTTCCTCCCAAGGTCCCGCAGCAACATGGGCGGGTTTGGCGATGAGCAGCAGGAGCACAAGAAGTGCGGTTGTGGTTTTCGACATGCTG
Organism: Comamonas sp. lk; assembly: GCA_943324505.2. Taxonomy (GTDB): domain Bacteria; phylum Pseudomonadota; class Gammaproteobacteria; order Burkholderiales; family Burkholderiaceae_C; genus Rhodoferax. The sequence continues at coordinate 7,374 of CALPLW020000007.1, read as the reverse complement.
GATTGAGGTATTGGATGTTTCTGACATTGTCGTTTGTCTGTGCCGATGTTTCAACCGGTGATGAATAAGCGGTAACTTCGCCCCTTGGCTACAGATTCCAGCGAGCCCCCAGACACATTGATGTCATGCTGTCGATAAGTCGACATGTGGCTTGGCACATGTCTTGCTCAGACATTGCGGTCAATGACGTTCATCCGACTAACACCGTTCCAAGATTGCGACAACACAATGTCTTTCACAGCCCTCTGGCTAGACCCTTTTCGTTCGCTCAAGCCTACCGAGCAGACGCTGTTGGATCAGGCGGGCGTCTCGATATCCATGGTTCGCACATTTGATGAACTGGGAAGCGCGCTGAAACGGCGGGATATTGAGCCTGCGCTTTTGGTTTTGGGCCTGGGCTCTGACATTGAGCTGTTGAAGGAAATATGGGAAACGTTCAGGAACACCCATTCCAAGCTGGTGGTGATCTGCCGTGTTGAGCGGAAGAATCTTGAGCTGGCTGTTGCCGCTATGCGCCATGGTGCTTGTCACGTGCTGGCTGCCGACGACTGGTCTGTTGAGGCGTGGCGCGATGCGCTAGCTTGTGCAAATGGACGATACGAAGATTTAGTATCGAACGCCCGTATCCCCGCGGTGAGCCCCGTTCAACCCAGGCAGTTGCCTAGCGCAGCAGCGCCGCGGGATGCGGTAAGAAGCGTGGTTTTCGTCGATCCGGTCAGTATCAAGTTACTGGCTTTGGCACAGCGCGTGGCACAAGCGCAGGTGACCGTGCTGCTTGAGGGACCTACCGGTTCAGGCAAGGAGGTTCTCGCGCGCGTTCTGCATGAGTCCTCGCCGTCGCAAGGAGGTCCGTTCATAGGTTTGAATTGTGCCGCCTTGCCGGAGCACATGATTGAGGACATGCTGTTTGGCCATGAAAAGGGCGCATTCACCGGCGCGGTCAAGGACCATCGGGGCATGTTTGAACAAGCGCAAGGCGGTACGATTTTTCTGGATGAGGTAGGTGACCTGCCCATTGGACTTCAGGCCAAGCTATTGCGGGTCTTGCAGGAGCGCAGCCTCGTCAAACTGGGCAGTGAACGTGCGGTTGCTTTGGATGTTCGTGTTATTGCGGCGACCAACAAGAACCTGCGTTTGGCCATCGAGCGGCGGGAATTCCGTGAAGATCTTTATTTTCGCTTGAGCACATTCAAGTTGCGTGTCCCGCCGGTCGCAGAGCGACGCGGTGATATTTTGCCCCTTGTGGCGCGTGTGCTGGCTCGCCACCAGCGAGGCGATCAAGCCTGGACAGTGAGCCCGGCTGCCCAAGCCTGTCTGCTGTCCTATGAATGGCCAGGAAATGTTCGCGAGATAGAGAACGTTGTCCAAAGAGCCATGGTGCTTTGCCCAGACCGGCACATTGATGCGCATCACCTGATGTTTGACGACGCCCCGGATCCTGCAGGCATGCTCGACATGTTGCAGGAGTCGACGGAGTTTCCTTCTCCGGTGGAACTTTTTTCAGCAGAGACGAAGAGCTCCTTGGCCTACCGCGACGTGGATCTAGTCGGCCGAAGTAAGTTACAGGCGGTGGTCAAGCAGAGCGAAAACCACGTGATCATGTCGGCGCTTGAGACGTCAAAAAACAGAGTTGAGGCGGCGCAAAAACTGGGAATCAGTCCCCGGACTTTGCGCTACAAGTTGGCGCAGTTGCGGGATCACAGCCCCGGGCAAATGGCCAGCGCTTGATAGCCTGCAGCATTCACCCCTCTTTAAGGAAACATCATGATTGAACGAGCTACCTCGGCCGCAAATATTGCTTCCATGCTCAAGACCATGCAAATCCACGCCGCCCAGGCGGGCGGTCTTGACGAGCAGTCCATTGCTGGCATTGCTGCACCTAAAAGCGATTTTTCAGAGATGGTGCGCAACGCGGTTAACCAAACCAACGACATGCAGGTCGAATCCAGCCAGGCGGCCCAGGCCTTTGAGCGTGGTGAAGCCGTGCCCTTAACGGATCTTGTGCTCAAGATGCAAAAGTCATCATTGGCCTTCGAGACCACGCTACAGGTTCGTAACAAGGTCCTCAAGGCCTACGAAGAAGTGATGAACATGCCGGTTTGATCCTGGCTGACATCTAAGTAATATTCTGCGCTGAAAGACTCAACTATGGCGACTGCAACCGCAACAGCACCAGACGGCACTATGCTCCCGGGTTCCGACGAGGTACGTGCACTGACCACAAGGTCCGGGCGTGACCGCCGGTCTAATTCAGAAGGTCAGGCGGGGCCCGCTAACGGTCTGAGTACGAACTATCTCGGTGGCAGTGTGGCGCTGGCCGATAGCTCGGGCCTGTTTGGACCAATTAAAGAGGTGTTTAACCAGCCGGTCATCAAAAAGTCCCTGCCCTTGATTGTCATTGCCCTGATGCTTTTGGTGTTTGCGGCGGCGTACACCATGGTGAACGCGCCAAAATACAGGCCGGTGGCCATGGGTGCGACCGAAGGCGACCAGCAGGCCGTCTTTGAAGCGCTACGAACTGGCGAGTTCAAGCCGGTCATTGACTCGGGAACGGGTCAAATTACAGTACCAGCGAGCCGATACCACGAGGCTCGTATTTTTCTTGCCTCCAAGGGACTTCCGAAAACTGCAGCGACCGGTTTGGACAGCCTGAAAGATCAGTCCGCTATGACGACCAGTCAGTTCATGGAGCAGGTGCGTTACACCTCTGCGGTAGAGCAGGAATTGGCACGCAGTATCCAGCAGATTGATTCGATTCAGTCTGCACGAGTTCACCTGGCGACCAGCAAGCCATCGGTCTTTGTGCGCGACCGCGTGCCGCCAAAGGCCTCGGTCGTTTTGACACCGCAAAATGGCCGCAGCGTCAGTCCCATGCAGGTACAGGCCATTGTTCATTTGGTGTCGTCCAGCATACCTTTGTTGACCCCTCAGAATGTGACCGTTGTGGACAACGTTGGCAAGCTGATGACTGACTCAGATTCGGATGCATCAATGGGCATGAATGCAGGTCAGACCAAGCACAAGCAGGCGATGGAGGAACTCTACCGTCAGCGAGTGATGCAGATCTTGTCTCCAATTGTTGGTGAAGCCAATGTCCGTTCCCAGGTCAATTTGATGCTGGATTTCAGTCAAACTGAAACCACCTTGGAAGACTTTGATACGCAAGGCAAAGGCCCCAAAACCCGCTCTGAGGTTACCAGCGAAGACCGAAACAGCGCTAAAGAATCCAGCGGTGTCCCTGGCACTCTGTCAAATACTGCACCAGCGGCACCGACAACGTCGCTCAACACTGCTGCAACACCACCCCAGGCTGCAGCGGCTGACGAGAGGACGACAGTAGCAGCACGGACTACCCGTAACTACGAAATCGATCGCTCCGTGCGTCATATCAAAAGCGCTAGCGGAACAGTTCAACGCCTCAGTGTCGCGGTCGTTATCAACGAAAGACCGCCCGTCGCACAGCCCAAGAATGAGAAGGGTGAAGAGCAACCGGCCAAGCCGAATCCCTACACGGAGGACGAGGTGGAACGCATGCAACAACTGGTGCAGGGCGTAGTGGGCTTCGACGAGGCGCGAAAAGACGTCGTCAACGTCGTGCAGGCCAAGTTTGAAATCGAGGCGCCACTTGATCTGACAGTGCCCTGGCACAAGGATGAGGCAGTGATCACCAACATCAAGTCGGCTTTCCTTGGCCTGGTGTTTGTGCTGTTCTCCTTGTTGGTGATCCGTCCGGTGGTGATGCATCTGCTTAACCGCGACAAGGAGGCTGCGGAGAGCGCGGCAACGAACTTGCAGTTGGCACAAAACGAAGCGCTGGCGCTGGAGGTGGAGTCTCAGGCAAAAGCCGCAGGGGATGTTGGTGAAAAGGAACTGTCGGCATCGGAGACGCTCGAGGAAATGAAAGCAAAAATGAAAGCGAAGAAATCAAATATCTCCGCAGAAATGCTGGATACGGCCAATACCTACGATGACAAAGTCGCATTGATACGCATGATCGTGTCCGACGACTCAGCGCGTGTGGCAAGCGTATTCAAGGGCATGATCAAGCCGGGTTGATGTTACTCCTGGAGCAAAAATAATGGCTGATGAAGCAAACATAGCTGGAACAGTTGGCGTGCCGTCAGGCGGCAACAATGAGGCGCTTCAGCGAGAGCTCCAAAATGTAACCAGCACCCAACGTGCGGCGGTCCTCATGCTTCTGTTGGGTGAAGAGCAGGCAGCGGACATCATCCGTTTCCTCAACCCGAAGGAAGTTCAGGCGCTTGGCATGGCCATGGTTCAGGTTGCTGAACTTTCCCAAGAGGCGGTGAACGCCGTGCTGGATGAATTTGTCGCCACCATCAAGCGCCAAACCAGCCTGGGTTTAGGAACTGCCGATTACGTGGAAAAGGTGTTCAAGCGTGCTTTAGGCAATGACAAGGCCGCGTCTGTTTTGGGGCGTATCAACCCCGGGCACAGCAGCAAGGGTCTTGATATATTGGCTTGGATGGATGCCAGGTCTATTGCCGACATGATTCAGGGTGAACACCCCCAAGTGGTCGCCATTATTCTGTCGGTGTTGGAGAATGTAGTCGCAGCGGATGTTTTGAACTTTTTACCACCAGATTCGCGCGCCGAAGTTATACAGCGTGTGGCCAAGCTGGAGACGGTGCAGCCCTCTGCCATGGAGGAACTTGAGGCCATCATGAAAAAGCAGTTCTCCAATAACTCCTCGGCCAAGTCGTCGAGTTTTGGCGGTATCAAGGCGGCCGCCAATATTTTGAACCTTACCAAATCTGCGCTCGAGGCCTCGGTGATGGGTGGCTTGCGAAACTTGGATGCTGATCTGATGCAAAAAATTCAGGACAACATGTTCACTTTTGAAAATCTGGTCAGCGTAGACAATAAAGGTATCCAAGTCATTATGCGCAATGTTGATCCAGACCAGATGATGATTGCGCTCAAAGGCGCGAGCGATCCGGTGAAGGACAAGTTTTTCAGCAATATGTCCGAACGTGCCAGGGGCATGTTCAAGGATGACATGGAGGCCAAGGGCCCCATGCGCCTGTCTGATGTTGAGCTGGCGCAAAAAACCATCATGCGCACTGCGCGCAAACTGGCGGATGCTGGCGATTTGGTGTTGGGTGGCGGTGCTGACTATGTCTAGTAACCAGCTGGTGACTGTAGTGAATAACTCACGCCAATTGGTAGTGCGTCCGGCGCGTGTATGGCAGGCGGTTGATCTACTGCATCCGGTGGCACCACCTGGGGGTTTTTTGCCCTCTAAGTGGCGATCCGAAGTTGTACCTCAATTTGATATGGTCGACTTCGACAGCCAGAGCTTGCGCTTGTTGCCCTCCCAACCCTCACTGACCACAGATGGTGACAGCGCACTTGCTACCGATATCGCAGATGCGCCCGACGTAGAGGTTACGCCAGTGCCGACGCCGGTTGCGACGGAAGCGGCCTTGGCGCAGGCTCGTCGCGAAGGCTACGAGCAAGGGAAGCAAGATGCCGGCTCCGAGATGCAGGTTGAGATGGACCGTGAGCTGGCTCGACAACTCGCCCTTGACCACGCTTTGATCAAGTCTGTAGAGGCTGCGATCGATGCGTTGCATCAAAGCCCGGCAGTATTTTTCGAGCCGATCAAACGCCTGTCCCTGCACTTGGCTGAGCAATTGGTTTTGGCAGAACTCGCGCTGGATGGGCGTGCTATCGACCGCTTGGTGCAGCGATGCGTGGACGAACTGTCGCTGAATGATACGTCGATGGTTCGGGTGGAGCTATCTCCTAGCGACCTGCAGGTCTGGCGGACACTACGGGAGCGCAGTGGCTTGAGCGGTGGTATCGACGCGAATATTCGTGCCAATGCGTCGTTACAGCCCGGGAGCGTGCGAGCCAGTGCAAATGATGCGTTGGTTGATGATCTGATTGGTGAGCGACTCAGTGCGCTTGCGCAAGGACTTCAAATTGATGAGCCCCGTTGGCGTGCCCGCAGCGCATTGGTCGGCGATGGGGCCTCGTCCGTCGAGCAATCTGCATCACAGGTCGCTTGGCAACAGGTCTCTGGTGGGCACACTGTGGAAGCACAGGATGTTTTGGTTTCGGGCGCAGACGATGATGTTTGATTTTGATTCCGAGGTCGACCAGGCCCTTGCAAAAATACATACCCAAAGGCCGGTGCGCAGCGGAACGCTGGTGCGCTTGGTCGGCCTCAGGCTTGAGGCGCGCGGCATCATGGCACCGGTTGGCGCCTGCTGTGAGGTGATTGGCCAAAGCGGAAAACGAATTGAGGCGGAAGTAGTCGGCTTCGCTGACAGCACCATTTTCCTGATGCCATTTGCGGAGCCGGTGGGGATAGGCCCCGGGGACAAGGTCCGGGTTTTGAGTGACACCGATCATGTGTTGTTGGGCGATGAGCTGCTAGGTCGGGTGATTGATGCGCGCGGGCAGGCGATCGACGGCAAGCCACAACCGGCATGCACCAACACTTTGGGACTGTTGGGCCTGCCCCTTAATCCCATGGAGCGCGGCCCAATCGACCGCGTGCTGGATGTCGGGGTCAAGGCCATCAATGGGCTGTTGACGCTTGGACGCGGACAGCGGGTAGGTCTTATAGCAGGCTCGGGTGTCGGCAAAAGCGTTCTGCTTGGCATGCTGACCCGGTTTACCAAAGCTGATGTTGTGGTGATTGGCCTGATTGGCGAACGTGGACGAGAGGTGCAGGCTTTTATTAACGAGACATTGGGTCCTGAGGGGCTGGCCAAAGCCGTTGTGATTGCTGCGCCTGCCAATGTGTCACCGGTGCTTCGGCTAAAGGCCGCACACTTGTCACACGTGGTGGCCGAGTATTTTCGTGACCAGGGCCGTGATGTTCTGATGCTGGTGGACAGCTTGACCCGGGTTGCCCATGCGCAGCGAGAAATCGGGCTGGCCATTGGCGAACCGCCGACGTCCAAGGGCTATCCACCCTCCGTGTTCGCCTTGTTACCCAACCTGATCGAGCGCGCTGGCGTTGGCCGCCATGGCCATGGCTCAATCACTGCAATCTACACGGTCTTGGCAGAAGGTGATGACGGGAATGATCCGATCGTGGACATTGCCCGCGCTTCGCTAGATGGGCAGGTGATGTTGTCAAGAAGGCTCGCTGACGCGGCCCATTACCCCGCCATCGAGCTGACGGGCTCCATCTCGCGCGTCATGCAAAACCTGCTTTCACCTGCAGATTTGAAAATGGCCAATCGAGTCCGACGCCTGTGGTCGCTGTACCAGCAAAATGTCGACTTGATTCAGGTTGGTGCATATCAGGCTGGCTCAAACCCTGAAATTGACCAAGCGATTGCCATGCGTGAATCAATGGAAGAATTTTTACGGCAAGACATGTATTCAGGTGTG
>CALPLW020000006.1 GCA_943324505.2 Comamonas sp. lk | reverse complement strand
GTGGAGCTGGCCAAAAGCAATATCTTGCTCATTGGCCCCACGGGTTCAGGTAAGACCCTGCTGGCGCAAACCCTGGCCCGCATGCTGGACGTGCCCTTTGTCATGGCCGACGCCACCACGCTGACCGAAGCCGGTTACGTGGGCGAGGACGTGGAAAACATCGTGCTCAAGTTGCTGCAAAGCTGTAATTACGAGGTGGAGCGGGCCCAGCGCGGCATCGTCTATATCGACGAAATCGACAAAATCTCGCGCAAGTCCGACAACCCTTCCATCACCCGGGACGTGTCGGGCGAGGGTGTGCAACAAGCCCTGCTCAAGCTGATCGAAGGCACCATGGCCAGTGTGCCGCCACAGGGGGGGCGCAAGCACCCCAACCAGGATTTCGTGCAGATCGACACCACCAACATCCTGTTCATTTGTGGCGGTGCTTTTTCTGGGCTGGAGAAGGTGATCGAGAACCGCACTGCGTCCTCTGGCATCGGTTTTGGTGCATCCGTCAAGAGCAAGGCAGACCGTACGCTGACCGAGGTGTTCAAGGACGTTGAGCCTGAAGACCTGATCAAATTTGGCCTGATCCCTGAGCTGGTCGGGCGTATGCCGGTGGTGGCCACCTTGGCCGAACTGTCTGAAGATGCCCTGATCCAGATCCTGACCGAGCCGAAAAACGCCCTGGTCAAGCAATATGGCAAGCTCTTGGCCATGGAAGGCGTTGATCTGGAAATTCGGCCGTCCGCGCTCAAAGCCATTGCCAAGAAGGCGCTGGCACGCAAGACCGGCGCACGGGGTCTGCGCTCCATCCTGGAACAGGCCCTGATCGACACCATGTACGAGCTGCCCAGCAGTTCCAACGTGGAAAAGGTGGTTGTGGACGAGAGCACCATTGAAGAAAACAAGCCGCCACTGCTTCTGTACCGCGAAGCGGCCAAGAAGGCTTGATCAAGCACCTATTTGCCACAGAGTAGGCCAGTTAGGTGCAAAACCTGCCAGTCATAATCGGGGCTGGGTTGAAAACTGTCTTAGTCGATTCATATTGAACAGGTAACGAAAGGCTTACTCATGTCCGGTCACACTCCCTTACCTGCTACCCAGATTGAATTGCCACTGCTCCCCTTGCGGGACGTCGTGGTTTTCCCCCACATGGTGATCCCTCTCTTTGTGGGTCGCCCCAAAAGCATCAAAGCGCTGGAGGCGGCCATGGAGGCAGACCGGCGCATCATGCTGGTGGCGCAAAAAGCGGCAGCCAAAGATGACCCCCTGGTCACCGACATGTTTGATGTCGGCTGCGTCTCCACCATCCTGCAGATGCTCAAGCTGCCGGATGGCACCGTGAAGGTGCTGGTTGAAGGACAACAACGTGCCCATGTGGACAAGATTGACGAGGGCGAGTCACACTTCACCGCCAAGCTGACGCCGATGGTCGTTGTGGACCAGGCAGAAGGCCCGGCCCGGGCCAAGGCCAGCGAGATTGAAGCCCTGCGCCGGGCAGTGATGCAGCAGTTTGATCAGTACGTCAAGCTCAACAAAAAAATTCCACCGGAAATCCTGACTTCAATTTCCAGCATTGATGACGCCGGGCGTCTGGCCGACACCATCGCCGCCCACCTGCCCCTGAAGCTGGAGAGCAAGCAGGTCGTGCTTGACTTGGCCAGCGTCAAGGAGCGGCTGGAAAACCTCTTTGAGCAGATCGAGCGCGAGGTCGATATCCTCAACGTCGACAAAAAAATCCGTGGTCGCGTCAAGCGCCAGATGGAAAAAAACCAGCGCGACTTTTACCTCAATGAGCAGGTCAAGGCCATCCAGAAGGAACTGGGTGAGGGCGAAGACGGTGCCGATGTGGATGAGATCGAGAAAAAGATCAAGGCCGCCAAAATGCCTAAAGAAGCCCTGAAGAAGGCTGAAGGCGAACTCAAAAAGCTCAAGCTGATGTCGCCCATGTCGGCTGAGGCCACGGTGGTCCGCAATTACATTGATGTGCTCACCGGCCTGCCCTGGGCCAGCAAGACCAAGATCAAGCACAACCTGGGCAATGCCGAGACCGTGCTCAACGAAGACCACTATGGCCTGGACAAGGTCAAGGACCGCATCCTGGAATACCTTGCTGTGCAGCAACGGGTTGACAAGGTGAAGGCGCCCATTTTGTGCCTGGTCGGCCCACCGGGCGTGGGTAAAACCTCGCTGGGTCAGTCGATAGCCAAGGCCACCGGGCGCAAATACGTTCGCATGGCCTTGGGCGGCATGCGTGACGAGGCCGAAATCCGGGGCCACCGCCGCACCTACATCGGCGCTATGCCGGGGAAGGTGTTGCAGAGCCTGTCCAAGGTCGGCACACGCAACCCCTTGTTTCTGCTCGATGAGATCGACAAGCTCGGCACTGATTTTCGTGGCGATCCTTCCAGCGCCCTGCTGGAGGTGCTCGACCCAGAGCAAAACCACAAGTTTGGTGACCACTATGTGGAGGTTGACTTCGACCTCAGCGACGTCATGTTTGTCGCCACGTCCAACTCGATGAATATCCCGCCGGCCCTGCTGGACCGCATGGAAGTCATCCGCCTGTCGGGTTACACAGAAGACGAAAAGGTCAGCATCGCCATCAAATACCTGTTGCCCAAGCAACTCAAGAACAACGGCGTCAAAGAAGCCGAGCTCTTGGTGGGTGAAGATGCGGTGCGCGACATCGTGCGCTACTACACCCGTGAAGCCGGGGTGCGCTCGCTTGAGCGGGAGTTGTCCAAGATTTGCCGCAAGGTGGTCAAAGGACTGCAACTCATGAAGATGCTGCCCCAGGTCAAGGTCACAGCGGACAACCTGAACGACTTTCTGGGGGTACGCAAATACTCCTACGGCCGCGCTGAGCAGCAGAACCAGGTGGGGCAGGTGGTCGGGCTGGCTTGGACCGAGGTCGGCGGTGACTTGCTCACCATCGAGGCCGCCATGATGCCGGGCAAGGGCGTGATCACACGCACCGGCTCGCTGGGCGACGTCATGAAAGAATCTGTAGAGGCGGCCCGCACCGTGGTGCGCAGCCGATCGCGCCGCTTGGGCATCAAGGATGAGTTTTTCGAAAAGAAAGACATTCACATCCATGTGCCCGACGGCGCCACACCCAAGGACGGGCCCAGCGCTGGTGCTGCCATGACCACCGCCTTTGTGTCGGCCATGACCGGCATCCCGGTGCGCAGCGACGTGGCGATGACGGGTGAGATCACCCTGCGTGGTGAGGTCACCGCCATTGGCGGCTTGAAAGAGAAGTTGCTGGCCGCACTGCGCGGCGGCATCAAGACGGTGCTGATTCCAGAAGAAAACGCCAAAGACTTGCAGGACATTCCGGAAAATGTCAAAAACGGTCTGGAAATCGTGCCCGTGCGCTGGATCGACAAGGTGCTGGAAGTGGCGCTGGAGCGCATGCCGACCCCGCTGCCGGATGACGAGCCCCTGGTGGTGGCCGCCCCCGCTGAGGTGGTAGTGCCTGCTGAACTACTTGGTTCGGTCAAGCATTGAGGGCACAGAGGCGTAAATTTTTTGGGCCTGCGCCAAACAGGCAGAAAATCTTCGCTATAATTTGAAGCTTGAAATGCGGGAATAGCTCAGTTGGTAGAGCGCAACCTTGCCAAGGTTGAGGTCGAGAGTTCGAGACTCTTTTCCCGCTCCAAATTGAAGAAAAGGGAAGCCAAGTGCTTCCCTTTTTTGTCAGATGAATGGCGCGATAGCAAATCGGTTATGCAACGGATTGCAAATCCGTCTAGCCCGGTTCGACTCCGGGTCGCGCCTCCAGAACAACTCCGGCTGCTTGCTGCCGTGCCCGGGTGGTGAAATTGGTAGACACATCGGACTTAAAATCCGCCGCTTTCCTGCATAAGGGGCGTACCGGTTCGATTCCGGTCCCGGGCACCACTTCCTCTGCGGCCGTCGCGCCAACCCGGCACGACTTCTGGCCCTCTTGCGGCTACACGTATCTGGCTGTCAACCCGGAAGGGCACTTGGTCCTGACCGACGATTTTCTGCGTGTGCTGCTGCAACGCCCCGAAATCGCCCCCATTCCCGCCTCCTGTGCGGCTGAACTGGGTTTGCATGAGAGCCTCATTGCCGATCCCCGCCACACAGTGCCGGCCGCTGCTCTGCAGGCCTTGCAGGACCCGGATGCCGCTGACAACTATGGTGTGTGGCTGCGCTTTCGTGACCGCCTGCTGGCCGCCCCCACGCTGGAGGCGGCTTACCTGGCCTTGTTTCAGGGTGAGGGTGTTGATGTGGCGCCGGTGCTGGTGCAGCAACTCACCCAGATCTTGCTGCGCCATGTGCTCGGTGACACCGCCACGGCGATGCAGGCCCGCGTGGCTGAGATGTTGTTTCGAACCCAAAAAATCTCGGTGCTGGAAGACGGTGCGGTGATGGCCGCCGACGATGAAACGGTGGAGCGCCATGCCCTGTCGGCGGGTTTTGGAAGCGTGGGGGAGTTGCTGCGTCAAGGCGGCGTGCCGCTGCGCAGTGTGGACCTGGACGTCTTGGATGCCGACAAACCCGACCTGTACTGGCCGCGCAGCGAGCACTTTGACCTGGTGCTCAACCTCAACCAGGGTCAACCCGCACTGTTGGCGCTGGCAGAGTTGCTGCAGCGGTGGGTCAGCCATTTCCTCAAAGTCGAGGTGCGTGTGCAGACTGACCGCGAGATCGTTGACGAGCACTGGGTGTGGCACGTGGGTCTGGATGCCCAGGCCAGCGGCATTCTGAATGATCTGTACGAAGGCGATGAACCCGATGCAGAGCGCATGCGCCGCCTGCTCTGCCTGTTTCGCCTGGAGTTCGCCAACCCAGCCGATATGCTGGTCGCGGTGGCTGGCCGGCCGGTCTATCTGGCCATGGCCATGGATGAGCACCAGCGGCTCAAACTCAAACCACAAAATCTCTTGCTTAACCTGCCTTTGGCGCGTCGCTCCTGAAGCGTGAAAGCAAGCGGTTGAGACGCTCGACCGTACTACACTAAGCGCCATGCCACGCTACAACGCCCCTTTTGAAATCCATGTGCACGGCCAGATCACCCTGCGCCCCGAAGTCGCCTTCGAGCAGTTACAAGAAGCGCTCAAGCCGCTCTGGAAGTACGCCGGCGCCCGCTCCCTGGCCGATGCTGCCGAGAGCAGCTACGAGGACGAGCCAGGCATCAAGTTTGAGGCGCAAGAGCACATGCTGCAAATCTGCTGGACCGTGGCCGGCGACGATGATTTTCGCCAGATTTTGGACGAGGTCTGCATGAACCTCAACGACTTGGCCGCAACCGGCGCTGCGGTGGAGGTGACCTTTTATGACGCTGAATTTGACGATGAAGACGAAGAAACAGAGGCCGAGTCGCGCGATGATTTCATGATGCTGTTTGTCGGGCCGGACCCAGCTTCCATCATGCAAGTTCAGCGCGACCTGCTGGTGCAGGACGTGGTCAACATGATGGAGCGCCACTTTGACGGCGCCGAACTCGGTGGCGTAGTGGCCGAGATTGACAAGCTGTTTGGACAGCGCTTTGACGATCTGGTGAACTCCATGCAATTGGGCAAGCCGCCGCGCGGCTCCGGCGGTGGCCACGGTGGCGGCCATGGCGGCGGGCGCAAGCCGCGGCACTTGCATTAACTCAAGGCAGACGGACGGCGGCCGATTGTCAGCGTGCTACTCGGACCAGGTTAGTTGGCGCCGGCTGAAACTTGAATTTGGCGGTCCGGAATCGTCAGGACAAAGGTAATCCCAAGGTCATCGACTTCTGCGCTAAGGTCGCCGTGGGCTTCCTGCAGGCTTTTGCGAGCCTGGTAGAGGCCAAGCCCCAGCCCGCCTGGCCGCCCGCTTGCAAACGGTTCAAAGAGTCTCAATGGCTCTATGCGCACTTGCGCGTTCGGCCAAGGGCTAAAAAACCGCAACTCTGCCATGGCCGGTTTAAATGGACTTTCTGTACTGGTTCGCAAATGAAGCACCGGTTTGTCGGCGCCAGGATTGCGCCAATTGGGCGCCAGGTTAGAAAACAGGTTGTCCAAGGCTCGGGCCAGCAAGGTTTGTGCGATCCAGGCCTGTGCCTGCCCAGAGATGTCGACCTGTACCCCGGCCATTTGCGCTGCATTTTCTACCGCTAGCCTCAAGTCCAGCAGGGCCGCTTGTTGATTGGCTGGGTTGTTTCCGAGCAGAGCCACCAGCCGATCTGCACGTTCCCGTGCCAGCGGTGCATTTTGTTGCAGGCGCCGCGCTGCGATGAGCAGGCTCTCGGGCTGTTGGCAATCATTGAAATCAGAGCACACCCAGCCGACCCATTGGGCCAGATTGCGCATGTCGTGCTGCAGGTAGAGCGTCAACCTGGCCCGCTCGGCCATGGCCACCGAAATGGCTTCGGTCCGAACGCGCAGCGCCGATTCCAGCAGCAAGACAAACACCTTGGCCAGTTGCTCGGCGAACAGGCGTCCCTCGCCCCCAACGGCGCTGTGGGTCAGTGTCATCACCAGCAAAACGTCGTTACCACTGCTCAGTCGAAATGCCAGTGGCGTGCTTGCCTTGGGGCCTCTTTTAAGTGGCTGCTCTGGTTTTTTTCCCCATTCGGACTCGACCAGGTAGCCGAACCAGTCGCCTGACAACTGCAGATGCTGCCAGCCGCCGGCGGCCAAAAGCGGCCAGGCGGCGGGCGGAATGTCGAGTGGGTCGAGCCCCTGCGCGCCCAGTTGGAGCAGGCTTTGCATGCCCGCCTGGTAGCTCTTTGCGCGCCGGGCCAGGCTCCTGCTGGTCAGGTACAGGGTGAGCCCCGCAGCCAGGAAAATCAGCGTCAGGCTATTCAGGACGCCGTAATCCATACTTGTTCAGGTAGTAGTAAACATGCTCGCGGGCCATGCCAAGTTGGCGCGCAACCTCGGCGATGTTGTACCCGGCCGCGACCAAGGTGCGCCGGAGCAGTTGCTCTTCGGCACTTGACGCAGCCTCCTTGGGGCCTTCCCATAACCTGGCCGTCAGGTGGAGGCGGGCTTCACCCACTACCGTCATACGCTCTTCTGTTTGGTTGAACAGGCTGGCCCTTCGGACCGCCGCGTGAATGGCGGCCAAGCTGGCGGGTTTTACCAAAAAATCAAACGCGCCGCGCCTGATTGCCTCCAATGCTGCGGCATCCTCGTCCTGACCGGTCAGGACGATGACTTTGATGCCAGGAACCAGCTGGAGCGCCGCATCGAGCAAGCTCAGGCCCTCGCTCATGGTACTGGCGTGCGGGGGAAGACCAAGATCGAGCAGCAACATGCTGGGGGGCAGGGCCGAGCCGAGTACGCTCAGCGCACTCGCTCGGTCAGGTGTCGCCTGAACGTGGTACCCGACATCGGTCAATGACGAGCTCAGGTAGCCGCTGAGGGTCGGGTCATCCTCCGCGAGCAGTATGAAGTTTGACTCTGACGGTCTGTTCACCGGGTGCTTACTGGTCACTGCCCGTCAACCTGGTCAAGAATGGCATTACGGCCAAGACAAAACCTGCAAACAGGGCGACAAATCCTGACACCACACGAATCAACAACCAGTCCGACGGCGTGTCGGGGCTGACGGCCAGCAGGGCGTACCCACTTAGCAGAATGATGAAGCCAATCACCTCCTGAACACGCTGACGTGCCGCCGTTTTCTTCTTGTGGGCACTAAGGATTTCGTTGGTGTTAATGTTCATAGGCTGCGGGACTAGCGGCGTGTGACAGAGCCCGCAGCCAGCGTATCGACGCGATGGCTGTTGGTCAAGTCCAGCATTTCGCCAGGACGGACTGCCTGGTTCTTGATACTGATATGGCCTGGCCGGATAGTCACCGGAACGCCGGGAAATGGCGAGTGCCCTTCAGGAACCGCCT
Source organism: Comamonas sp. lk (assembly GCA_943324505.2). GTDB lineage: Bacteria > Pseudomonadota > Gammaproteobacteria > Burkholderiales > Burkholderiaceae_C > Rhodoferax. The sequence goes on along the minus strand of CALPLW020000006.1, from coordinate 27,297 downwards.
GGCCATTGATCCAGGCTGTCCCTTTGCCGCCGGAACGGACCAGGACCCCAGAGAGTGTCACGATGCTGGGAGGTTTCTCTTGCTCTGCAGGGCCGACGCGCTCCTGGACGATGGCCTGGCGCTCGGCCGCGTTGAAGAAGAGAGGCCCAAGGTTCGCGTAAGACTGTGCCAGAGTATGAACAGCTGTCATGGACAAACTCAGCATCAAGATCATCTTGAACCAAGATGTTGCCGTTGTTTGCGACAAAGGGGTACCGTAGCATTTGCGACGGACCTTGCAGCCCAGCGAATTTGCAGAACGCTGTTCAATCATGTTGAAGGCGCCGCTAGAGGCGGAGTAAGTGGCTGGTTGAAAAAGCGCAAGATGCAACTTGCATTCAAACCCTTGCTGCTGGGAGACGACAACTGGCAGGACTGGACTCTGAATCTGCCTCTGACCTGCTGCTCGTAGCTGCTGAGAAACTCAAACAGTTCGCCCTCATGAATGCTGTCCAGTGTCAGAGTCATGTCATGCGCCTGGGCGGGGGCGACTGTAGGTGACGGTTCTATCCCGGGCACGGGAACCGGTACCAGCAGCGTGTAGCTCAGGGTATCGGGGAGGGCTTTGTTTTTGTGTACTTTCAACAAGGTTTCTGCCCAGCCTTCCCGATCAGCATTGCCAGCCAGCCCCGATCCGCGAAGCGTTTCAAAACGGGTGAAGTTGGACTTTAGAAACCCTAATTCTGCGTTTTTTTCATTTAATTTTGCATTTTCGCCTGCTTCACGAGTCTGAAAGGTGCTCAACTCAAGCGCCACATTTTGTTCCAAACCAGTCACGCCCCAATATGCCAGGCCCCCTACCGTTATGGTGGTTACCAGCGTGATCAGCCCTGCACGTGACTGACGCACAACAGATGCCAGGTCGCTCATGGTTTAGATCTCTGTGATGGTGCCAATGATGGGGAGACATTTGACACATCGAGGCACCAAGCTACTGCCGCAGGTTCTGTGCCGGCCAGCCGACTGCCACCCGCCAAAGACGATTCAGGTTGCAGTTTGGCTGGATCCAGTTGCAGTGCCACTCCCGGAATGCTTGTCAGTCGTTCGGATACGGCTGCGATAACGCTGGTTCTGGCTTTGCCGGTCAGTGTGGGCGGTAGCACAATATCAAAGCTGATCCGAGTGCCAGGTGCGCGAGTGACTGCGTCGCTTGCTGGCGTGCTGGTTGCCACTGCAGTTGCCAGGGCAATCGCAGTATCTGTCGGGCAGGATGCCAGCAGAGGTGATTGAATCGACCAATCGAGCCTGCCCAGCCGCAGCGCAGGGTCTGCGGCGAGCGCCACGGTGATCGATGCCAATTGCTTGGAAATTGAAGGTGCTGAGAGCAGCTCCTCACGGTCAAGGCGGATCGTGTTTTTGACCAATTCGCTCGTGACCGGGTAAGCCGCGATGGATTTCTCAACCATCGTCAGCTTGCGACCCAATTCAGTCAGAGTGCCTTGGCTGCGAGTGATTGACGTCCGTGCGTCCTGAATTCGCTCGAAGGAGGCAAGCAGGTTCCAGATGGCGAAGCAGATGATTGCTGCGGCCATGGTGTACGCCCACCGACCCACTGCGGCAGCGATATGGGCCGTCCTACGTGACAGCGGCGCCAGTTGCCCGGGCGGTGACTGAATCGCCAGATCAAAAAGAGCAAACTTGAAGTCGCTGGTCGCCACCTTGCGCAAGGCTGCAGGCGCTTCAATCAAACGCATCTGTTCGTCGAGCAGCCCCTGGGCAATGCCCTCACGGTTACCCAGCACCAAAACAGGCGGCTTTTCGCTACTGCGTTCGATCACCTTGGTGTTCTCAAGGTGCCGAAGCGTCCGGATGATTTCTGCCGTGACCAACTGGCTTGTGCTGGGCTCAAGAATGAGCCGACTGATGATGGGCACGCGCTCTTTTAAAAAAAGGATGCGCATCGACTGCAAGCCTGGGACCACGACAAATAAGTTGCCAGGGAGCGTTTTGGACGCGCCAAGACGCGCCAACAAACCCGATGTGCTCCACAGACCGGCCACCTTGGCATCCAGATTGTCCAGCACCTGATCTATCCGCTCTTTCGCATCAAGCGCCAACAGGGTCTGTCGCAACGGTGCCAGGCGATTGAGAAGACCGGTCTGCGACGAGGCGGGCAGGGCGATCTTGTAGGGTGTTTCAGGGAAACGGCTGGTCAGTTGCCGGTTGATGAAGCCACTTCTGTCTCGGCCGTACAGGCGTGGTACTTGAACCTCAGAGATCGTCTCTTCGGCCATGTCCGTGACGATCCAAACCGAACCACGGTGCGCTCGGTCCACGGGCAACCACTGTCCTTTGGTCTTCCGCCATAGTTGAGCGCCGTCAGGCGCAAGATGGAGCAGCGTTTTCAAGGTGTTGAGCGTCAGACTTTGATGGTCGAGATGGTGTCGTAGATCGGACCCAGTACTGAGACCATGATCCAACCCAAGATCACGCCCATGGTGACAGTCAGCGCCGGTTCGACCATCGCCTGCGCTTTAGCCACGGATTCATCGATGTCGCGGCTGTAAAAATAACTGATGTTTGCAAGGGACGTATCCAGGGCACCGGTGGACTCCCCTACTTTGAGCATGCGAATCACCAAGGATGGAAACAATTGCTCCAAAGCAAAGCTCTCGGAAAGCGATGTACCCGTCAACACCCGGTCGCGCGCCTGCCGAATGGCCTGCTTGATGACCAGATTTTCCGATACATCAAGGCAGTAGGTCAGTCCGTCGATCAATGGGATGCCTGTCTTGTACATCAGCGCAAAGGTGTCGGCGAATCGGGCCAGAATCAGCTTTTTCAGGATGGGCCCTAGGTACGGTAGGTCCAGTTGCATCTGGTGCAGTTTGAAACGTATTTTTGGGTTCACCGCCGCCGCCGCTGAGACGATGGCGATCAGTATTGGCGGGGTGCTCAGGATGATCCACCAAAAGCGTACAAAAACATCCGAGACAGCGATCAATAGCCGCGTGTGAAAGGGCAGCGTTTTGCCCATGCTTGCGATAAAGGTCACCAATTGCGGAACCAGGTACACCATCAGGAAAAATACGACACCGCTGATGACGACGATCATGAAACTGGGGTAAATCAGCAGTTTTTTGGTGGTCGCCGCCAGCTCGTCCTGCCATTTGAGTGAGCGCACAATCTCTTTCAAAACATCTGGCAGTTGACCGGTCAGCTCCCCGGCTCGGATTAAACTTGTAACGGTTGGACTGAAAATACCGGGGAAGGATGCGATTGCCTCACTGAAGGTGGACCCGGCTTCGATTTTTTCATAGAGGCCCGCCGCTAATTCTCGACCCGTCGCAGAGTCAGCCTCGTCACGCATGTCACCCAAGCAGCTCAGCAGCGGCACGCCGGCCCGGGCCAACATTTCCAGTTGGAACAGGAAATCGATCACGTCCCGCCGGGCCATTTTCTGGACATTGCCCTTGCGCGCCGACAAGGCCTTGGCCGATACAAGCTGCAGACCCAGGTTCTTGAGCTGCGCTTCCAGGTCCAGTTCATTCAGGGCTTCAACCTGCCCTTTGCTGATGGCGCCAGCATCGTTCGCTGCCCGGTAGGTGAACTGTGCCATCAGGCCCCCAGATCGGTAAGATCAACCACCCGACCCACCTCCTCGAGGGTTGTCACGCCTTCGCGCACACGTCGCAAGCCGTCAACGGCCATTGGCGTGAAACCTCGGCTGTAAAGGTAGTCGGTCATGACCTTGATGCTCGAGCGCTGGGTAACCAGCTCATCCAGATGAGTGTCAAATTTGAGCAGTTCCACAATGGACACTCGTCCTTTGTAACCCTGCTGATCACAAATTGCACAGCCTATGGGACGGTAAATGACGGCCGTTGTGTCCGCCGGAAAACCCAACAATTGGGCTTCTGCTTCATTGGGGGTGTCGGGTGCCTTGCATGCCTTGCAGAGCGTTCTGATGAGTCGCTGCGCCACAATGCCGATCACATTACCGGACAGAACGTCAGGTTTGATGCCGAGGTCGATAAGCCGTGGAATCGAGCGCACTGCCGAATTGGTGTGCAAGGTAGAAAACACCTGGTGCCCGGTCATGGCCGCCCTGAAGGCCATTTCTGCGGTGTCTTGGTCGCGGACCTCGCCGACCAGAATGATGTCCGGATCCTGCCGCATCATGGAACGCACACCCTCAGAGAAGTTCATCTTGACGGCATCAGAGATCGAGGTCTGGCGAATGACGGGCATCGGGTATTCGACCGGGTCCTCCAGGGTCATGATGTTGACGCCCTCATTGTTGAGGTGCCCCAACACGGAGTAAAGCGTTGTTGTCTTGCCCGAACCCGTAGGACCTGTTACCAGCAGGATACCTTCTGGCCGTGACAGCATCAGTTGCAGCAGTTGCAGGTTAGCCTCCGTCAGCCCGAGGCCTGTCAGGGGCAAAATGCCGCTTCTGCGGTCCAAAATCCTCAGGACAAAATTCTCACCATGGATGGTGGGCTGCGCTGCTGAACGAAAATCAACAGGCCGGCCTGAGATAGAGAGTGAAATACGACCGTCTTGTGGCGCCCTTGTCTCGGCAATATTCATCCCAGCCATGACTTTCAAGCGAACCACCATTGCCGACCAATATCGGATGTGCAACGAGCGGATTTGCCGCAAAACACCGTCAATGCGGTACCGAATACGCAGGAACTGATTCTCGGGTTCGAGGTGGATATCTGATGCTCCGCGGAGCGTGGCGTCTGCCAGCAGGGAGTCAACCAGTCGCACAACGGGGTGGCTGTAACCGCCGTCGGAGTCTGACGAGATACCGAAGTTGTCTACCTGGCCGGTTTCAAGTTCATGGAGAATGCCATCAATAGACAGTTCGTGGCCGTAGTATTGCTCGATGGCACTTTGGATTTCCGCACCATTGCCCAAACGCCAGCTCGGCCTTGGGCCGCTCCCTAGCATGGCCTTGATCTGATCGGCCGCCACGATGTCATTGGGGTTGGCCGTGGCGATGATCAGTTCATTGGTTTGCTTGACCAAGCTGACGGGGAACAGAGAATGGCGTTTGGCCACGGCTTTAGGTATGAGTGCCAAAGCCTCGGCATCGGCCACGATGCCTTTGAGGCTGATAGATTTCTCACCCAGTTTTTCCGCCAGGGCACTGCGCATCACCTCGGCTGAGGCGAAGCCCAAGGCCATCAGGGCCTCGCCAAGTGGCTTGCCAGTTTGCTTTTGCTCCATCAGCGCAATTCGGAGCTGATCGCTGCTGATCAAGCCAAGTGCGACGAGTTGATCGCCCAAGCGCACTGGCGGCGCGTTCGGGGCGGTGGGTCGAGCAGGGGGGGCTGGGGCAGCACTCATGGCGGGGCCAGGCCTGTATGAGGTGGGGAAAAATTAGGGAGCGGGCTATTCATCCGGTCACTTTTTTCACGGTTGTTTGACTGCAGGCAGATTGGATGACGTGGCCAGGCGTAGTTCATCGATGCGCTGCTGCACCACGGCATGCGTCAGCCCGCTGACTTGTTCGCCGCCGCTCTGCCTCGACAGCGACAGCGCGCGTTCGTAGAAGGTTCGGGCCATCGCATGGCTTTTCAGCCGGTCAAGCGCCACCGCCAGATTGAAGGCGTGGAGTGCCACGCTGGGCTCAAGCACTTGGGCACGCTGGAAGGCCATTTGGGCATCAGCCAGGCGCCCCTGCCGAACCAGGCTATGCCCCAGTACGGACTGCGCAGCTGCTGAGCCTGGGTGCTGCTCAGCGACTTCGCGTGAAGTGGCTGACACGTCTTCGGCATCGTTACTCAGATTTTGGATTAACAGCCCGGCCCGTGCCGTTGGGTTGCCTGGCTCTTGGCGTAAGACGCGTTTGTAGTAATCGCGCGCTTCTTCGTCCCGCCCTTCTTTGTGCGATACATAGGCCAAGCCCAGGAGCGCGTCGCGTTCTTCAGGGTTGACTTTGAGTACTTCTTTATAGCCCGATGCAGCATCCGCCAGGCGACCTTGCGTCAGCGCGGCGTAGGCTTGTTCCAGCTTGCTTGCCCCCGGCGGTGCTGTGACCAGCATTTGGGGCAAGTCAGACAGCTTGGCTTGGGATGCCGTCGAACGAGCGCGGGGTGTTGGCCGGGTGGTGGCGGGACCAGACGCAGGTTTGGCGGGCGCGGCAGCGACAGCGACGGCGGGCCCCGGAACTGGCGCAGCAGTGAGTACAACGGCAGGGGCAGAAGCCGGCACGTTAGCAGAAGGTGGCGCGATCACAGTCTCAGTCGAAGTAGCAGCAGCAGGGGTAGGAGTACCAGAAGCAGAAGCAGAAGCAGAAGCCGGCTCAGGACTGGCTCGGGATGGTAAAGGCGCCACGGTCGCGGTGGCCAGGGCCGTTACCGCCGCCTCTTTTTTCCCCGCTTTCGCTGCGACTGGTGCAGCAGGCGCCCGACTCTGAGGCGGGGTGCTTGCGGCAACGTTATTGTCAGGGATAGACGTCCCGTCGGCCTGCTGGGCCCTTGGCGCAACTGCTACCGAGGCAGGATCCGTTATGGCTGGAGCCGTGGTCGTCGCTACAGGGCCGATGGTTGACCTCTGACCCAGAAGCGCCAGTGGGTCTATCCAACCCAAGAGCACACTGACAGCACTGACACTGAGTAGGCTCGCCACAGCCCCAAGTGCCAGCATCCTTGGTCGTGGCGTGCCGATGGCCTGCGTGGACTCTTTGGCGCGCATGATGCTTTGCGCTACCTTGCTGGGTTGGGCCGAGCTATTGGCTGGCGCCGGTTTAACTGGCGGCGAGGGTGTTGTTTCTGCCATTGGCGGCGCAGTGGGTTCTGGCGCCGGCTCAGGCGCTGCTGCTTGGGGAGGTGCAGGCTCGGATTGCGCTGCTGGCGGCATCGGGTCAAGGCCAAGCCCCAAGGCCGCGAGCAAGGGCTCCTCGTCCAACGTTGGCTCGATAGGACGGCCCGAAACAGTTGGGTCGGCCGTGGCAGCCAAGGCATTGCTGGGCACGTCTGCCAATACGGGCTCAAGGCTTAAGCCGAGCGTCGGAAACTGCAATGGCGACTGCATTGCCGCCCGGCTTGCTGGCGCTGGCTGCTCAAGTGTCAGCGAAGGGTCGCTTGGCGTGGACTCATTGGGTAGTGCCGTCAGACTGATGGATGGCCATTCGGCAGTCGCTTTGGGTTGCGCGGCCGCCTCGGCGGCGGACTTGTCCTTGCTGGCGCGGTTCAGAGCGTCAAGCAGCAGACTCATGGCGCCATCTTGGCCGGCGGCCAGGTGATCAAGCCGCCACTGCTGCGACCGTCGTCGAGGGCGGTCGGCAAATTCCCCCGATAGTCCCGAAAATCGCCTGACAGGCTGGCATCGCTCAGCACCGTAGGCCGTAAAAAGATCACCAATTCCGATTTTTTGCTCGTCTCGTTACGGTACTTGAACAGGTTACCAATAGAAGGCAGGTTGTTCAGGCCGGGAATTTCGTCCGAGTTTTTGTCGCGACTGTCTTGCATCAAGCCTCCCAAAATGGCGATGTCACCCGACTGCACCCGCATCATGGATTCCATTTCGCGGGTTTGGACTTCGGGTACACGGTTGGAGACACCGGCCTTGGCCAGATCAGGGTTGGGGTCATTGACGAAGCCAGTGATTCGTGTGATGGTCGGCCGCAGGTTCAGGGTGATCTCGTGGCCTTCACTGATCTGCGGTATCACGGCCATCAGGAAGCCGATCGGGACCGTTGTTGCCGCCGTGGAGTAAGTCGTCGCAGTGGCCGGCGTGGTTGCCGTGGCAGCGGTCCCGGGGGTGGTAGTGACTGTGAAATACACCTTGTTGTCCACCACCTTCAACATGCTGCTCTGGTTGTTCAGTACCGAAATCTTGGGGCTTGACAACACGCGCAAGGTACCGAAAGACTCGAGCATCCGGAGCATGGCGCTCAGGTCGGCATCGCCGTTCCAGAGCCGGAATTGCTTGAAGGTCAATTCGGCCAGCGAACTCACAGCACTGCCTTGATTGATGGATATGCCCGAGCCGGCATTGGCGCCACCGGTTTGCAGAATCGACCAGTTGATGCCCTGCTGGTACTGGCTGGACAGGTCGACTTCCACGATGGTGGCTTCAAGCAGCACTTGCCGGCGTGCAGAACTCAATACCCTGTCCACGAATTCACGCACCTTGGTGTGTTGGCTTTGTGTAGCTCGAACACTGATGTTACCGGTTTCGGCGTTAACAATGACCGATGCGGCTTCACGAAAAATGCTTCGGGGCACTGCTGCTGCAGGCTGCACAGCCGCGGCGTTGGCGGCTTGCAATTGTGCCGCCGCCGCTGCCGTCGCTGCAGTAACTTGGTTTCCTGTGGCAGCACCACCTGACGCGGGCGCGCTGGTGGCAGGCCGAGGTGTGAGCGCTACGGCCTGCGCAGCGGTGGCGGCGCTGGCGGTGCCGCCCTCTTGAACCACCTTGTCGGTTTCGCGCAGTAAGTCGATCAGATTGGTTTTGAGCGTGTCCCAGAATTTGTTGGACGAGGTGTTGTCAATGGAACTGCTCGAGGTGCTGCCGCCCCCGACAGAACTGCTCGAGCCGATAGCCGAAGTTGAATTCCGAGCGATGTTGGGGTAGTCGATGCGGTAATTTTTAAGGTAGGGCAGGTCAGGCTGGATGGACAGGTTCTTGCCATTGATGTCGTAGCGCAGATCAATCTGCCGCGCGACGCGATCCAATATTTCCACCAAAGTCTGGTCGCTCACATTCATGGTGACCGTGCCAGTGATAGCGGGATGGATATCGATATTCAGTTTGGCGTCACGCGCAAGGGCAAACAGCAGATCTTGTACCGCTACGTCTCGCATCACCACGCTGTAGAGCTCTTGGCGCTCACTGGGGCGCGGCGGTTTGGGAATGGGTGGCGCCAGCGCAAAATCGGGTGGCCGCCCGGCCACGACCGGGCTGGGTGTCAGGTGCTGGTTCGATGTCGAAAGCGGCGTCGGGCCTGCGCATCCGGAGAGCCAGAGACAACCACCCAGGCAAGCGAGCCTTAAACTTGAACCAAGCGCGATGTGAACGCTTGTTGAATTCCGGAGATACCCGTTCATCAGATGCTTTCCCTGGGTAATCAGTTCATTTGTTTTGTCATTGTAAGTGCAAAAACATAACGGTGACCTAAGGCATCACGGGCTGGAAGTGAATTTTTTTACCCGAGTCGGTTAATTTGCTCTCCTTGGCCCCAGCGTCAAACTGGTATCGAAGTGGAGAGTTGGTGAGCTGGCGGGTTGCATCTTTTCGGCCGTTGATGCGGCAGTGCCACCCCCTGGTATTGGTAGGCTGGCCCATAAAAATAATCCGTATAGGCCCGCGGCGGCCAGGCTGGCTGCCGCTATTTGCCAGACGGGATTGGCCCAGGGTTGCTGCACATTCCCGGCCGCGCCCGGGCGAACCGTTGGCAACTCCCTTGCCGCGCTGATGACGTGATGCTCGTCGACCGATTCCTTGCCCTGCGCGTAGGCCGCCAGCAGCGCCTTGTCAGACAGTAGGTTGATGCGACGCGCCCGGCCATCTGAAACCTTGACAAGTTGCGCCAGTGCCTGCGGCGAAAACAGGCGCGCGCTGGTCCAGCCAGCAGCACGCAGGCGGTGGTCTATGTAGGCGCCGATTTCATCAGCGTGAAGTCGCGCAAGATCAAAGCGGTGGATCACCCTGTCTCTGAGCTGCCGCAACTTGGGTTCGGCGAGTAAGTCGTCGAGTTCGGGCTGACCAAACAGCATGATGTTGACCAGCTTGTGTTGCCCGGTTTCGATATTTGACAGCAGGCGCACTTCTTCGAGCGATTCGATGGGCATGGTGTGAGCCTCGTCAATGACCAGCAGCACCCGTTGACCGCTGGCGTGCCGGCGCAACAACTCGTGTTGTAAAGCAGCGAGCTTGCCCTCCATAGAGGCCACCAGGCCAGTCAGCCCCAAGTCGCGTGAAATGGCCTCAATGATCTCGTCACGGCTGAAAAACGGATTTGCCAAGTAAACCGCGCACACGTCAGCCGGCAGCTTGCCAATCATGAGTCGCGACAATAATGTCTTTCCGCTGCCCACCTCGGCCACCATGGTGGTGATGCCCTCGTCATGCGTGGCCACATGCAAAAGCGCGGACAGAATATCACCCCGACGCCCCCCTGAAAAAAAGAAATCAGGGTCGGGCGTGATCTGAAAAGGGGGTCTTTTCAGACCGAAGTGATCCAGGTAAAGGCTTGACATATTGGGAGTGTACAGGTCGATCTGGTGGCAGCCAAAACCGGTTTGGCGTTGCGGTTTATACTCGTTTTCGGTCAGCGCGTTATGACGCGGAGAGTGCGGCGTCAATCACGTTCGCTTAACAGGATTTTGCTTTTCATGCTTAAACGCATCAGCGTCAGACAGTTGACCGTGGGAATGCATATCAAGGAGTTTTGTGGCTCTTGGATGGAGCATCCGTTCATACGGGCTTCCTTTGTGCTTTCCAATACCAAAGATCTGAACGTTATTCTTGCAAGCAGCATCAAAGAAGTCTGGATCGACAGCAGCAAGGGACTGGATGTCTCCGCCTCTGTGCCCGTCGTGTCTGAAAAGCAGGCTGAAATTGAAATCGATGCTGCGCTTGAGCAGGTGGCGTTAGGTGGCCGGCGTGCGGTTCGTTTGTCCATTGAGCACGAAATGGAGCGTGCCGCCCTGATTTGCAGTCATTCGAAGCAGGCGATGGTGTCCATGTTTGAAGAAGTCCGCATGGGCAACAGCGTTGACGTTGGCGGCGCCAGAGATTTGGTTGAGGAAATTTCAGACTCGGTGATGCGAAACCCGAGCGCTCTGATCAGTCTGGCACGGCTGAAAACGGTGGACGACTACACCTATCTGCATTCGGTGGCTGTGTGCGCCATGATGGTGGTGCTGGCCAAGCAACTCGGTCTGGACGAAGCAAAAACCCGGCTGGCGGGATTGGCCGGTTTGATGCACGACTTGGGTAAGGCCGCGATGCCGCCCACGGTGCTGAATAAGCCTGGAAAATTGACAGCGGCTGAGTTTGAAATCATGAAAAGCCACCCGGTCAAAGGGCATGCAATGCTGCTGATGAGTGATAACTTTGACGCTGACACCCTCGACGTCTGCCTGCACCACCACGAAAAAATAGATGGCTCAGGTTATCCGGAGGGTCTCAAGGGTGATGCTATCAGTCTGATGGCCAAAATGGGCGCGGTCTGTGATGTCTACGATGCAATCACATCCAACCGGCCTTACAAAACTGGATGGGATCCAGCCGAGGCGCTGCGGAAAATGGCTGAATGGTCAAACGGACATTTTGATCAAAAGGTGTTTCAGGCCTTTGTCAAAAGCATGGGCATCTACCCCGTGGGCTCACTGGTTCTGATGAACACTGGCCGGATTGGCGTGGTCACGGAGCAGGCGGCGGCTTCACTTGTCATGCCGAGGGTGAAGGTCTTTTTCTCCACCAAGTCGAATATGCGGATTGCACCGGACTTGGTTGATTTGTCGAGTCCTGGTACGACCGAGCGCATCATTGGCCGGGAGGATCCTGAGAAATGGGGCTTCCCCGATCTGGACCAACTTTGGTCAGGTATTGACATTGTGCGCCGTTGACTTTAAGCGGAGCTGTCCTTCCAGACTATGATCAAGCCATAACGATATGGGGCAGGGGATTTGCGGTGCTGAAACGAATCGGCGTTGACCAATTGATGGTGGGTATGCACATCAAGGAGTTTTGTGGCTCCTGGATGGAGCACCCCTTCATCCGCTCATCCTTTGTCTTGTCCAACCCCAAGGACTTGCTGACGATACGGTCCAGCAGCATCCGTGAGGTCTGGATCGACAGCAGCAAAGGTATAGATGTGCCGGTCACAGTGGTGGCGGTGCTGCCAAAGCAGGCTGAGCGTGAAATCGAAGCGGTGCTTAATCCTCGTGCGCCAGTCAAACTTGCGGTGGCGCCTGTAGCTATCGAGCGTGAAATGGCGCGGGCGGCCCAGATCTGCAAGCAGTCTAAACAGGCCGTGGTGGCGATGTTCAAGGAGGCGCGTATGGGCAATGCCGTCGATACAGGCAGTGCACGACAGTTGGTTGAACACATCTCCGATTCGGTGTCCCGTAACCCTTACGCCCTGATCAGCATGGCCCGCATAAAGACCGCCGACGACTACACCTACATGCATTCGGTGGCAGTGTGCGCCATGATGGTGGCGCTGGGTCGGCAATTAGGTTTCGATGACGCGCAGACGCGGTCGGCTGGCTTGGCCGGCTTGTTGCATGACCTCGGAAAGGCCGTGATGCCGCCGCTGATTCTGAATAAGCCCAGCAAGTTGACCGAAGCTGAGTTTGGGGTAATCAAAAGTCACCCGGTCGAAGGCCATGGCATGCTGTTGAACGGCGAAAAAATAGACCCAGTGGCGCTGGATGTCTGCCTGCATCATCATGAAAAAATGGATGGCTCGGGTTACCCCAAGGGCTTGAAGGGCGATGAGATCAGCTTGCTGGCCAAGATGGGAGCAGTTTGCGATGTCTATGACGCCATCACATCCAACCGGGCCTACAAGACCGGTTGGGATCCGGCCGAATCACTGCGCAAAATGGCGGAATGGTCCAAAGGCCATTTTGACCCTGCGGTGTTCCAGGCCTTTGTCAAGAGCATGGGCATTTACCCGGTGGGGTCACTGGTACTGATGAAGTCCGGGCGCATCGGCGTCGTGACAGAGCAGGCTGGGAAATCCTTGACGACGCCCAAGGTCAAAATGTTTTACTCGACCAAATCCAGCCTGAGAATCCCAGCGATGATGGTCGACTTATCCCGCGCCGATACCGTGGACCGCATTGCAGGCCGGGAAGACCCGGCCAAATGGCGGTTCCCGGACTTGCATGAACTGTGGTCAGGGATTGAGGGTCTGGGCCGCTGACCTGACCACTCTCATCATTTGGGGGCTAGTCAGTAGCCGCGCGTGATGGGCATTTCAACCGGTTTTGGGTTAACGGCATATTTGCCAAGCTCCAGTTTGGCAATGGCGTTACGGTGGACCTCGTCTGGCCCATCGGCAAAGCGCAGTGTGCGGGCGCTGACGTAGCTGTAGGCCAGGGGGAAGTCGTCGCACATACCGGCGCCACCATGCACCTGAATCGCCCAGTCGATCACCTCGCAGGCCATGTTCGGCGCCACCACCTTGATCATGGCAATTTCATTTTTGGCAAACTTGTTGCCGCCCACGTCCATCATCCAGGCGGCCTTGAGGGTGAGCAGCCGTGCCATGTCGATCTTGCAGCGCGATTCGGCGATGCGCTCCTGGGTGACGGTTTGCGCGGCCACTGTCTTGCCAAAGGCCACGCGTGATGAGGCCCGCTTGCACATCAACTCAAGCGCCCGCTCGGCCAGCCCGATCAGGCGCATGCAGTGGTGAATGCGCCCGGGGCCAAGGCGCCCTTGGGCAATTTCAAAGCCACGGCCTTCTCCAAGCAAAATATTGCTGGCTGGAACCCGGACATTGTCAAACACCACTTCCATGTGGCCATGAGGCGCATCGTCATAGCCCATCACGTTGAGTGGGCGAATCACCTTCAGGCCCGGCGTGTCGGCGGGCACCAGCACCATGCTCTGCTGAGAGTGGCGTGGCGCGTCCGGGTTGGTCTTGCCCATGGTGATGTAGATGGCGCAACGGGGGTCGCCCGCGCCCGATGTCCACCACTTGCGGCCATTGATCACATAGTGGTCGCCATCGCGCTCAATGCGAGTGGCGATATTCGTGGCGTCGCTGGAGGCGACATCGGGCTCGGTCATGGCAAATGCCGAGCGGATTTGGCCCTCCAGCAGAGGCTTTAGCCAACGCGCCTTATCTTGCTCTGAGCCATAGCGAGCAATGGTTTCCATGTTGCCAGTGTCGGGCGCCGAGCAGTTGAACACCTCGCTTGACCACATGACGCGGCCCATGATTTCGGCCAGTGGCGCGTACTCCTGGTTGGTCAGGCCGGCTCCGTGGTAGCCCGAGGCGGTGGCGCTATCGACCGGGAGGAACAGGTTCCACAGCCCTTCCGAGCGCGCTTTGACCTTGAGTTTTTCGATCGTCTGCAGGGGCGTCCAGCGCTTGCCGGCGTTGCTGTTGGCCGCGATCTCGGCATGGTAGGCGCCTTCGGCGGGGTAGATGTGCCCGTCCATGAACGCCTGCAGCCGCGCTTGCAGTTCTTTGGTTTTGGGTGAGTAGTCGAAGTCCATGGAATCTCCGGTTGTGTCCGTTGACAAAAATCTTGCGTTTGGTTTCAGGCCCGCTGCGCGAACTGCCAGGCCATCTGCGCTAATGGCTTGGCACCGGCGGCTGAGTTGATCGCCTGCGCACTGGCCGCCGTGCCTGCCTCAACCCGCTTGGCAATGCCTTGCAGGATGGCGGCCAGTCGAAACAGGTTGTAGGCGAGGTAGAAGTTCCAGTCCGCCTTGAGCACGTCTGGGGTCGTGAGGCCGGTGCTCTCGCAGTAATGGCGGATGTACGCAGCCTCGGTGGGGATACCTAGGCTGCCCACATCAAGCCCGCCAATGCCGCGGAATGCGCCGGGAGGGATATGCCAGGCCATGCAGTGGTAGCTGAAATCGGCCAGTGGATGGCCGAGGGTGGACAGCTCCCAGTCCAGCACCGCGATGATGCGCGGCTCGGTGGGGTGAAACATCAGGTTGTCGAGACGGAAGTCGCCGTGCACGATGCTGACCATGTGTTCATCGCGTGCCATGTCTGGAATACGCTGCGGCAACCAGGCCATCAATTCATCCATTTCCCGGATGGGCTGGGTGATTGATGCGACATATTGCTTGCTCCAACGCCCAATTTGCCGTTCAAAATAATTGCCCGGCTTGCCAAAGCCAGCCAGTCCGCACTCGGCAAACTTGACGGTGTGCAGCGCCGCGATGACGCGATTCATTTCGGCGTAGATGGCGCCGCGCTCAGGCGGGGTCATGCCGGGTAGGGTCTGGTCCCACAGGATCCGTCCGGGCATGAACTCCATGATGTAGAAGGCTCGGCCAATGACGGACTCGTCTTCGCAAAGGCATAGCATGCCAGGCACGGGTACATCGGTGCCTTGTAAACCGCTCATCACGGCAAATTCCCGTTCGATGGCGTGCGCAGACGGCAGTAACTTCGCCACCGGTCCCGGCTTGGCCCGCATCACATAAGTCCCAGATGGGGCGATCAGCTTGTACGTCGGGTTCGACTGACCGCCCTTGAAGGATTCGACCGTGAGCGGGCCATTGAACCCGGGCAGGGAAGCCTCTAGCCACCGGCAGAGGGCATCGGTGTCAAACGCCTGCTGTGTCGGTACGGGGCGGGTGCCAACGAAATGGTCAAATTCACTCATGGATAAGTTCTGGTGTACGAGGTATCACCTGTCAGCGTCAATGATCTGCATCAAGGTCTCACGGTTGCGAATGACCAAGCCGCCTGGCTCGATGCGGATGGCTTCTTCACGTTCCATAGATTTGAGTTCCTGATTGACACGCTGGCGGGATGCGCCCAGCAGTTGCGCCAGTTCTTCCTGCGCCAACTGCAGCCCAATGCGTATCTCCCGGCCATCGCTCAGTGACGGCACGCCATAGCTGCGAACCAGATGCAGCAACTGTTTGGCCAAACGCGCCCGTAGCGGCAAGGTGTTCAAGTCTTCGACCAAACCGTAGAGCTGGCGTATGCGTCGGGCATGCAGGCGCAACAGCGCCTCGTAAAGCTCGGCATGCAGGGCCAAAATTTTCTTGAAATCGGCCTTTGCCACACAGAGTATGGTGCTGTCGCCATGCGCATAGGCGTCGTGCGTACGCCGGTCGCCGTCGAAAATCGACACATCGCCAAACCAGATGCCGGGCTCCACGTAAGTCAGTGTGATCTGCTTGCCAGAGATCGAGGTTGAGCTGACCCGTACGGCTCCCCGAGCACAGGCGATCCATTCCTCTGGCGGTTCGCCTCGGGCAGCGATTAGCTCGCTGTCCTTGAAACGTTTGACGTAGGCGCATCGTAGTATGTCGTGACGAAGGGAAGGGGATAAGGAAGCAAACCAGCGACCGGAATTGATCGCTTCACGTTCTTCGATGGTAAGAATGGGATCGTCCATAGCCTGTCTTGTGGGTGACTTAAAAACGCCTGATTGTCGCGCGCGGGACCAGTCGACCACCCGGACTCTAAAGTCTCAGCCTATTGGTAGGTTGGTGTTGTCTTATTGAGAAACGCAGTTATGCCAATGTTGGCGTTGGCATGATGGAGGTTACTGACAAAGTGGTCGCGCTCATGGTCCAACTGCTGGTTCAGGCCGTTTGCGCAGGCCTGACGTGTCAAGGTCTTGGCGCTGGCCAAGGCATTGGGGGCACGGGCGTTGAGCCCTTCAGCCAGTGCCATGGCCATCTGAAGCGCGGTCCCCCTCGGTCCGACCCGATTGACCACACCAAGTTCGTGCAGGCGCTGGGCACTGATTCGGTTGCCGCACATCAGGAGTTCCGACACCAGTTGTCGGGGCAGGGCCTGCGCTAGGCTCCAGCTGCCGCCGCCATCCGGCGATAGGGCAACCGAGCTGTAGGCCATGACCATGACAGCGTCATCGGCTGCGACCAGCAGGTCACAGGCCAGTGCCAGTGAAAAGCCTGCGCCGGCTGCCGCGCCTTCTACCGCTGCGATCACGGGTTTGGGGCAGTGAGCGATCGACCTGATCCATTGGTGCAAGCCCTCTATGCTTTGTGCCTGCACTTCAGGTGCTTGGGTCCTGTTGGCTTGCAGGCGCTGCAAATTGCCGCCAGCGCTGAAGACCCCACCGTCTCCGGTGATCACGATCGATCGGATGCCGGCATCCTTACTGGCCATACTCAAAGCGTCTTGCCCCGCAGCATAAATCTCGGGGCCGAGTGCGTTGCGGTGTTCCGGGTTGGCAATGGTCAGGACCAAGGTCTGGCCGGAGCGGCTTTGATGGAGTCCGGCGGCCATCAGGGGTTCAGTCTTCAACGTGCAACAAACTCAGGCCAATCGCGCCGCGCCGCCTGAGCCAGGGGCTGGGACGGTAGCGAGGGTCGCCGTAAACGGTTTGCATGTTGAACAGCACCTCCAGCACGTTGGTTGGCCCCAGCAGGTTGCCCAGGGCCAGCGGTCCGCTCGGGTAGCCCAGGCCAAGCGTGACAGCGGTCTCTAGATCGGTTGGCGAACAGATGCCCTGCTGGCAAATGTCGCTCGCAATGTTGACAATGGTGGCCACCACCCGTTGCGTCACAAAGCCACCACTGTCTCGGATCACACTGACCGGCTTGCCATCACGCGCAAACAGGGCATGAGCGGCTTGTCGTATGTCGCGCCGAGTGGCCGGATTAGTCGCCAGAACTCGGCGTCGTGTTGTGGCGTCATCCACCAGCATGTCAATACCTACGGTACGAGCCGGGTCGAGCCGTTCCACAACGGCCACTGTGGTGATGTCAAAACCCAGCGGTGCCACCAGACTCAGGGCCTGCGGTGAGGGGGAGGCGCCTGTTTCTATGCGGGCACCGAGGGTTTTGACCAGCAGCAGGAGCTCTGCCCGCCGTGCTGCGCGTGGTGATACCCAGACCGGTGGCATCTCATCGACCGTTGGCGCAATGGCCTCGGGGCTGATCTGAGCCACGCCTTCTCGGTAGCTGTAAAAGCCTTCGCCCACTTTTTTCCCGAGCAGCCCGCCTGCGAGCCGCTGTGCCGTGATCACACTCGGCCGATACCTTGGCTCTTCATAATATTGGTGGTAGACCGATTCCATCACCGGGTGGGAGACGTCAAGTGCGGTGAGGTCCATCAGCTCAAACGGGCCGAGCTTGAAGCCAATCTGGTCTTTCAGGATGCGATCGACGGTGGCGAAGTCGGCTACGCCTTCGCTCACCAGCCGCAAAGCCTCGGTGCCGTAACCGCGTCCGGCGTGGTTAACAATGAAGCCAGGCGTATCTTGGGCGCGGACCGGGGTGTGGCCCATCTGCCTGGCAAACACGGACAAGGCGTCGCACACGGTTGCGTCGGTCTTCAGGCCAGCGATGACCTCTACCACCTTCATCAGCGGCACAGGATTAAAGAAGTGAAAGCCCGCCAGCCGCTGCGGCCGCTTGAGCCGAGCCCCCAGTGCTGTGATCGACAGCGAAGAGGTGTTGCTGGCCAGAACGGCATCCGGGGTGAGCAGTTCCTCGAGCTGGCTAAAAAGGTCGGCCTTGGCATCGAGGCGTTCCACAATCGCCTCTACCACCAGTTGGCAGGAGGCCAGCTCAGCCAAGGAAGCCACGCAGTGCAGGCGCGACTTGTAGCCAGCCACCTGAGCCTGCTCCAGTCGTCCTTTGTCCTGTAACTTGTCCCATTGTGAAAAGACCGCCGTTTGCGCTGCCGCGCTGGCGCTGGATTGGGTGTCGAAGAGAAAGACACTGCTGCCCGCCTGGGCCGCCAGCTGGGCGATACCGCGACCCATAGCGCCTGCGCCAATAATGCCGACCTGTGAAAAATGGAGGGTCATGGTTTAGATGAGGGCTGGCAAGTTGTCCAGAGCCGACGGCTGGCCGATCACCAACGCCTGGTGTTGATCAGCGGCGAACCTGCAGAGCGCCTGGGTTGACGATGTTGGTCGGCGTGCCTTTGATGAAGTTGATGACGTTGTCAAAGGCTGCGCTGAAGTACAGCTCGTAGCTGTTTTGCTCTACATAGCCTATGTGGGGCGTGCAAATGCAGTTCTCTAAGCGCAGCAGGGCGTGGCCCTGCAAGATGGGCTCGGATTCAAACACATCGACCGCAGCCATGCCGGGTCGGCCGCGGTTGAGTGCCGCCATCAGTGCATCGGGCTCGATCAATTCGGCGCGTGATGTGTTGACCAGCACGGCAGTGGGTTTCATCTTCGACAGGTCATCCAGCCGTACCATTCCTCGCGTGTCATCAGAAAGCCGCAAGTGGAGCGAGAGCACGTCGCACTGCGCAAAGAAGTCGTCCCGGCTGCTGGCGGCTTCAAAGCCATCGACGACGGCGCGCTCACGCGAAGAGTCACGGCCCCAGACGAGGACCTTCATACCAAAGGCCTCGCCATAACCAGCCACCAATTGACCAATTTTTCCGTAGCCCCAGACGCCCAGTGTTTTGCCCTTGAGCACTGTGCCGATACCAAAATTGGTCGGCATGGCGCCCGACTTCAAGCCTGACTGTTGCCAGACCCCGTGCTTCAGGTTGGCGATGTAGTGCGGTAGGCGGCGCATCGCTGCCATGATCAGTGCCCAGGTGAGCTCCGCCGGCGCAGTGGGCGAGCCAGTGCCGTCTGCCACGGCGATGCCACGCTCGGTACAGGCAGCCACGTCGACATGTGGCCCAATTTTGCCGGTCTGCACGACCAGTTTCAGCTTTGGCAGCTTTTCAATCAAGGCGCGAGGCAAGTGGGTGCGCTCCCGATTCAGAACAATCACGTCGGCGTCCTTTAGGCGGACGGACAACTGGCCCAGGCCCTTAACGGTATTGGTGTAAACCTTTGCCTGGTAGGCTTCAAGCCGGGCCGCGCAGGGCAGCTTTCTCACGGCGTCTTGGTAGTCATCAAGGATCACAATATTCATGAGTGAGATTGTGCCTCGGTATGACAGCCTACCGAGGCCCTGAGCTAATTTCTTGCATTAGGGCGCTCTTGGCTGGTAAGCTGGGCCGACCGGGCCAGCTGAGTTCCGCCAATTTATTGGCGGGCAGATTCGCTTGCAACCAAGCGGTCAAGCTCGGCGCAGACATCGGCCATGCGACCAGACATGACCATTCGGCCCACATGGCTGGCGGGCTGGCCGGACTCGACGATGCGCTCAATGCGCAGCGGCCGTACGCGGTGTGTCTGAGCATGATAAATGCCCCTAGACCTTGCTGCCATTGGTTTGTATGCTATCGAATTAGGAGTTGTCGACCGATATGCGGCCTGGATGCTAGGCGCCTGTTGTGAGCCAATTGAGCTTCGGTGGGGTAGCAGCCAGCGTGCCCAGCCTTGAACAGGGGACACCAGGTCAGAAATCGCGAAGAGGGCAATGCTCATAGGTTGGGTCCTTGGCTGATTACATCAGCATGGTGTTGCGGATCAGGCCGACGGCCAGTCCTTCAATTTCAAATGGCTCACCTGGCTCGACCACGATGGTTTGATAGTCGGGGTTTTCAGGGTGCAACTCAATTTGGTCCTTGTTGCGTCGGAAACGTTTGACGGTGACTTCGTCGCCCAGGCGGGCGACCACGATTTGCCCATTCTTGGCGTCTTTGGTGGCTTGCACGGCCAGCAAGTCGCCGTCCATGATCCCGGCATCGCGCATGGACATGCCGCGTACCTTCAGCAGGTAGTCGGGCTTGTGCTGGAACAGGCTGTTTTCCAGGTAATAGGTCTGATCGACATGCTCTTGCGCGAGAATCGGTGAGCCGGCGGCAACCCGTCCAATGAGTGGCAAGGCCAATTGGGCAAAGCCTGGCAGGGGTTGCGAATACTGCTTGCTGCGCAGTGCATTGATGGAGCGCATGGCATCGCTTCTGAGCCGGATACCGCGGGACGTGCCACTCACGAGCTCAATGACACCTTTGCGGGCCAGGGCTTGAAGATGCTCTTCAGCGGCATTGGCCGACTTGAAGCCAAGCTCGGTGGCGATCTCGGCGCGGGTGGGTGGCGCGCCGGTGCGGGCAATCGCGCTCTGGATCAGGTCCAGTATTTGTTGCTGGCGGGCGGTCAGTTTGGGGCTCTCAAGCATGGCGACTCCTTGGCGGTGTTGTGCGTTGCTGGGCAGTAAAGCACTGGTTTCATATCCAGTAACTGTATTTTTAACCAGTTTTATAGAGTTTGCAAGTGATGGTCACAAAAATAGTTGAAAAAATTGTTGTCTTGGGGACTGGTGGCACGATTGCCGGGGTGGCAAGTCGTCCATCTGACAATCTCGCGTACTCGGCAGCACAGTTGCCGGTGTCCGATTTGCTAAAAGGTGTTCAGGGCATGGCCGAGGTGTTGGATGGCTGTTATTTGGTGTCCGAACAGGTGGCGCAGCTTGACAGCAAGGACATGACGTTTGCCGTGTGGCAGCAGCTGGCGCTGCGTGTAGACCAATACCTGGCGCAACAGGATGTGCGAGGCATCGTGATCACCCATGGTACTGACACTCTGGAGGAAACCGCTTATTTTTTGCTGTCTGTGCTGCCGATAGCTGCTCTGGCTCGCAAGCCGGTGGTACTGACCTGTGCCATGCGACCTGCCACGGCACTCGCGCCTGATGGCCCACAGAATCTGCTGGATGCGGTCGCCGTGGCTAATGCATCCGGCGCCTGTGGCGTATTGGTGGTCTGTGCCGGTGTTTTGCACTGCGCGCTGGACGTGCAAAAAGTGCATCCGTATCGGCTCGACGCATTCGGGTCCGGGGACTCTGGGCCGCTTGGCTATTTGGAGGAGGGCGTTATTCGCCTAGTGAAGAATTGGCCTGCAGCCCTTGTCGGTTGTAGTGAGGGTGCTATTCATTCTATAGCAAGTGGCAACCGCTGGCCCAGGGTCGAACTGGTGCTGAGCCATGCCGGGGTCAGCGGGGCGGTGGTGGACGCATTATTGTCCCAAGAGAAAAATGGGCTGGAGCCGCTGCGGGGACTGGTGGTAGCTGGCACCGGGAACGGCTCGGTCCACCAAGATTTGGAAGTTGCTTTACTGCGGGCTCAAGCCAGGGGCGTGCGTGTATGGCGGGGAACCCGGTGTGCCTTGGGCCGCGTGTTGCCAACGGCGGGGCAGCGCTTGCCGGATTCGTCGGGTTTGTCGCCCGTCAAGGCTCGAATTGCCTTGATGCTGAGCTTACTGGGCTGAGCCTCAGCTGGCCAGTGCCGCGAAGGCGCGTTCCTTGATCTCGTCCACGCTCCCAGTGCCGCTGATGGTGCGGTATTGGGGTGCATCGTTGGCGCCGGTATGGGCCCATCCGCTGTAGTAATCGATCAACGGCCGGGTTTGGGCGCTGTAGACATCCAGCCGTTTCTTGACCGTTTCTTCTTGATCATCGGCACGCTGGATCAGGGGCTCGCCGGTGATGTCATCCAGCCCGTCCGCTTTGGGGGGGTTGAATTTGACGTGGTAGGTCCGGCCTGAGGCCGGGTGGGAGCGACGTCCGCTCATGCGCTCGACAATGGCGTCAAAGGGCACATCGATTTCAAGCACATAGTCCAGATTGACGCCAGCGGCTTTCATGGCATCGGCCTGCGGTAGGGTGCGTGGGAACCCATCAAACAAAAAGCCGCCGGCGCAATCGGCTTGCGCCAGGCGTTCTTTCACCAGATTGATGATCAGGTCGTCACTGACCAAGCCGCCTGACTCCATCACTTGTTTTGCCTGCAGGCCCAGCGGAGTGCCCGCTTTGACGGCGGCGCGCAGCATGTCACCTGTAGAAATTTGGGGGATCGCGAACTTTTGGCAGATGAAGGTGGCTTGTGTACCTTTTCCAGCGCCGGGGGCGCCCAACAGAATGAGTCTCATGCTTGTCCTTGGAATAATTTGAGTCAGGCCACACGGCCAGGGTGGCCGCCTGTCAAACGGTGACACCCTCAGTTTTGGAGAATAGCACGCACAGCTTTTGCCTGGCTGACAAGGCCACCGCCAAGACCCGACGCTTCAGCGGGTAATCAGGCGCCGTACCCGATCCAGGTCCTGAGGTGTATCGACACCGAGGCCCGGCGGCTGCAGGGTTACGTGGACGGCGATCCGATAACCATGCCACATGGCTCGCAGTTGCTCCAGGGCCTCTGTGGTTTCGATTGGCGCTTGCGCCAGCTTGGGAAACTGGCGCAGAAAGCCGGCGCGGTATGCATAGATACCGATGTGGCGCAGGGGATGTGGCTGGGTTGGCAGCCCCATCGTCCCAATGCCTCCGGCGTTCTGGGGTTGGTCCCGCCAGTACGGAATGGGCGCGCGGCTGAAATAAAGCGCCAGGCCCTGCGCGTCGAGCACCACTTTCACCACGCTGGGGTTGTGAAAATCCGCCTCGTTATCGATGGCATGGGCTGCTGTGCTCATGCTGGCCTGTGGCTGCTGCGTCAACAACATCGCCACTGCGCCAACCAGCTCGGGGTCAATCAGCGGCTCATCCCCCTGCACGTTGACCACGATGTGCTCATCGGGCAAGCCGAGCAAGCTGCTGGCTTCAGCCAAGCGGTCACTGCCCGAGGGATGGTCATGGCGCGTCAGCACGGCTTCGACGCCATGGGCGGCGCATGCCGCCATGATGACTGCGCTGTCAGTGGCCACAACAACGCGGGGCTGGTCGTCATGCGGCTGGCCGAGTAGCACGCGCTGAGCCACCCGAACCACCATGGGCAGCCCACCAATGTCAGCCAGTGGCTTGTTGGGTAGCCGGGTAGAGGCCAGTCGTGCCGGTATCAGCACCGTGAAGCTCACAGGCCAAGCTCCTCGTCGCTGAGGGTGCGTGCTTCATTTTCCAGCAGGATCGGGATGCCGTCGCGAACCGGGTAGGCCAGACGCGCGCTGCGTGAGGCCAACTCTTGTTTGTCGCGGTCGTAGGTCAGTGGGCCCTTGGTGACAGGGCAAACCAGCAGTTCAAGTAGTCGAGTGTCCATCGGGCGATGATAGCTTTGCGGTCAGGCGGTTGTTCAGCCATTCGTCAAGCCGAGCCAGGCAGGCAGGCTCCAGCGTCAGCAGCAGGGGTACGGCGAAGGCCTGCGGCCACTTTGGCCAGAGTTTGAGTGCGTCTTTTTCAGTGCAAATTACGCTGTAGCCCTTGAATTCATTGATGTTAAAGCTATTAAAATCATAGTGATCGGGTAGCGTGATCGTGTGTGCCAACTGCAAACCGCAAGCGCGCAGCATGTCGAAGAATTCCGCCGGTCTGGCGATGGCGGCCAGCGCGAGAAGCGGCGGCTGGCCGGTCGCGACCAGTGCAGCCAGGGGCATGGTCGAACCATCCTGTTGCCAAGCCAGTGACGCCAGCTGCCGGTGGGCACGAAAGCCGGGAAAAGCGGGTTTTAGGCCAGTGTGCAGAATCAGGTCTACCGGTCGCGGCCAGGGCTCCCGCAAAGGGCCGGCGGGCAATAGCAGCCCGTTGCCTATACCCCGATCATCAAAGACGCAGAGCTCAAAATCCCGGTACAGCGCGGCATGCTGTAGGCCATCATCGGCCACGATCACGTCGGTATCGGGGTAATTGGCCAACAATGCGGCGGCAGCTTGTGTGCGGCGCTCAGCAACCACGACAGGCACCCCGGTGCAGCGCCGAATCAGCAACGGTTCGTCACCTCCGTGCTCTGGCCGGCTGTCGGGAAGCACCTCCATGCAGCCACGGCTCTGACGTCCGTAGCCACGCGAAATTACACCCACGCGCAGTCCGCGCTGGCGCAGGTGCTGGACCAGGGCCATCACCACCGGCGTCTTGCCGGCGCCCCCGGCCACCACATTGCCCACCACCATCACGGGCACGTCAAGGCGCCGCGCCGTCAGCCAACCCAGGCGGTAGAGCAGGCGGCGGCCTGCAAAGAGGGTCCGGTAAATCAGGCTGAGTGGCCAGAGCAAGCATGCCAAAGTACCGCGGCGGTTCCAGCTGCGAGTAAGTATCAGCTGCCAGCGCAATCCTTGGGATACTGCGGCCATGGCCTCAAGGGGTCCCGTTGGCGCTGGACGTCTGGGTGGCAAAGGTAATTTGGGTCAGGCCAGCGCGGCGTGCAGCCTCCATCACACTGATGACAGACTGATGGCGGGCGCTAGCATCGGCAGAAATAAGCAGCACGGTCTCGCGCCCGGCGTTGGCACCGTCGGTGAGAGCCCGCGCCAGCGTTTCCACACTGCGCCCGGCCACCGGTACCTTGTTCACGGTATAGGCGCCATCGGCGGTCACGCCCACCAAAACCTCTTTGGCACGGTCACGCGGTGCGTCGGCATCGGCAACAGGCAGGGTCAATTGCAGTTCAGTGAACTTGCTGTAGGTGGTAGAAAGCATCAAGAAAATCAGCACGACCAGCAGCACATCGATGAACGGAATCAGGTTGATTTCTGGCTCATCACGGGAGCGTTGTCGGAAATTCATGGCCTACGATCCGTCAGCGCCGTAATTGGTTAAGTTGGCGTACCAAGCGCTCGGACGCCAGTTCCAGCGTCAGCAGGAAGCCATCGACCCGCGCTCTGAAATACCGCCAGAAAATAAGCGAAGGAATGGCGACGATCAGCCCGAAAGCTGTGTTGTACAGGGCAATCGATATGCCGTGTGCCAGTTGCGCCGGGTTGCCGCCCGTTGCGCCACCAGTAGGGGTCTGCGCGCCAAAAATCTCGATCATGCCAACCACCGTGCCGAACAGACCCATCAATGGCGCGGCGGAGGCGATGGTGGCCAAGGCGCTCAAGTAGCGCTCCAAGCGGTGGGCCACCAGCCGACCGGTACCTTCCATGGCAGCGCGCAGGTCCTGCTCGCTGCAGCGCGGGTTGCTGTTGAGGGCGCGCAGGCCGCTGGCCAGTACCTCCCCCAATGCCGATGTTTGCTCCAGATGGTTCACCACGTCGGGCGGCGGGACCGAGGTCCGGGTGACACTCAGCACTTCAGCCAACAAGCGCGGCGGTGCAATTTTGATTGTCTGCAGGCTGATGAAACGCTCAATCACCAGTGCCACGGCCAGCACGGAACAGGCGAGCAGCGGCCATATCGGCCACCCAGCAGCTTGTATGATGGAAAACAATAAGACTCCCGGTTCGATGAAATGCGCTTGAATTATGGACCATCAACTTCAGACGATCTGCCGTGCCAGCCAGCCTTCCTATGTGTGACGGGCCTGTAGGGTCATGAGCGCCAGCGCGGCCGAGGGAGGTCAGTTGGGCGTGATCGGTCGAGTCTGGGAGGTTGGCGCACTCTGCCACGCCATCGGCGATGCACTGGAGGCCCGTTTCAATCCGGTCACCGTCCGTGGCGAGATATCGGGTTTCTCACGTGCCACCAGTGGCCATTGCTATTTTTCGCTCAAGGACACCAGCGGCCAGCTCAGGTGTGCGATGTTCCGCCGTGCGGCAGGGCTGCTGACTTTTTCGCCACGTGACGGCGAGCTCGTTGAGCTGCGTGGCCGACTCGGTGTCTATGAGCCGCGCGGGGAACTGCAGTTGGTGGTGGAGAGCATGAGCCGGGCCGGGCAGGGCGCCTGGTACGAGCAGTTTCTTAAATTGCGTGTAAGGCTCGAGGCGGAAGGTCTTTTTGATGCCGACCGTAAACGCCCGCTGCCCCTGATGCCGCGCGGTATTGGCGTTGTGACCTCTTTGGGCGCGGCCGCCCTGCATGACGTGGTCAGCGCCCTGCAGCGGCGTGTTCCGCACATTCCCGTGGTGGTGGCGCCGGCCTCTGTGCAGGGAGCCAGTGCACCAGCGGAGCTGATGGCCGCGCTCAATAACTTATACCGGCTAACCGAGACCGGGCGCGGCCCAAGCCCAGTTTTATCAGCCCACACAGGAGTTGGGCCCACGCCTTTGGTGGATGTCATTTTGCTGGTGCGCGGTGGGGGATCGATTGAGGACTTGTGGTCGTTCAACGATGAGCAGCTGGCGCGCACTATCAGTCGCAGTCCGGTGCCGGTGGTCAGCGGTGTTGGTCACGAGACTGATTTCAGCATTGCTGACTTTGTGGCTGATCTGCGAGCCACCACCCCGACAGCTGCTGCTGAACTTGTGGCGCAGCCGCGCGAGGTCTGGCAGGGCGCGCTGACTATTCTTGAGCGCCGGTTACAGACGGCTGCTTTTCGTCGGCTCGACGTGCAGGCCCAGCGACTTGACCTGACCGCCGGCCGTCTAGGCCGGCCCTCCGCTCTGGCGGCCAGCCAACGCCTTAGGCTGGCCTCAGCGGGGCAGCGGCTGCAGGTCTTTTCCATGCATTTTTTGCGGCGGAAACAGCAAACGCTTGATGCGGTGCAGGCGCGATTGCCGGAGGCGGTGGGCCGGCGCTTTGACCGGCAACAGGAGCGGCTGGAACGCGCCAAACTTCGCCTCGTGTTGCTCGATCCATCGCTGGTGTTGAGACGCGGCTACGCCTGGCTGGCCGACACACACGGCAGAACACTGACCAGCGTACGGCAGATCGCGGTGGGCCAGACCGTGCGCGCCACACTTTCAGACGGCGAGGTTGATTTGAACGTGTCTAACTTGCCTTGAACAAAGTTTCTACAATCCGCAACTGTTACAACCCACTTCACGAGGACCCCATGGAACACACACTACCCGCCCTGCCTTACGCCATCGACGCCCTGGCACCCCACTACTCCCGCGAAACCCTGGAGTTCCACCATGGTAAACATCACAACGCTTATGTGGTGAACCTGAACAACCTGCAAAAAGGTACCGACTTCGAAAACATGGCGCTGGAAGACATCATCAAGAAGTC
>CALPLW020000005.1 GCA_943324505.2 Comamonas sp. lk | reverse complement strand
GGTCCCATGGCCTCGGCCAGGTTATGGATGCAGGCCACCAACTCAGACGCGCCCGTCCCGCAATTGGTGCCGCAGGCGGCCAGGCGAGGCGTGAAGGTTTTCTCTAACCCGGCAAAGTCGCTGGGCGAAATACCCATCATGGTGCGACCATTGGTGTCGAAACTCAGGGTGCACACAATGGGCAGGCCCACGGTGGCCGCCCCAGCCACGGCCGCCTCGACCTCCTCTTTGGAGGACATGGTTTCCAGCCACAAGACGTCCGCCCCACCTTCGGCCAGACTTCTGGCTTGTTCGGCGAAGGCCTCTTTGGCCAACTCGAAGCTCAACAGGCCGATGGGCTCCATGATTTCGCCAGTAGGGCCCATGCTGCCGGCCACCGCCACCACGCGACCACTGGCATCAGCGACTTGTCTTGCCAGGCGGGCAGCCGCTAGATTGATCTCTGCCACCCGGGCTTGAGCGTTGTGCAGCTTCAGGCGGTAGGTGGTGCCGCCAAAGCTGTTGGTGAGAATAATGTCGGCACCGGCCTCAACAAAGCCTTGGTGCAAGGCCTTGATGCGGTCAGGGTGATCGATGTTCCAAAGCTCGGGGGCATCGCCGGACATCAGGCCCACGTCAAACAGGTTACTGCCTGTGGCGCCATCTGCCAGCAGCCAGGGGCGGGAGGCCAACAGGCTGGAAAACCGGTTATTGGAGGGTTCGGTCATGTGCGCAATCGTCATGGGAATTCGGTAGGAGACAGGGCCAATGGCCCAGCGTAGCGACTTTACCCGATCTCATGCGGCTGGACCACGAGCCAGTTGTCGTGGGCGGTCACGCTCAGGCCGTGCGCCAATTGCTCTGCGGCATGGTCGTCACGCAATGTCGCCATGGTTTCAAGATGGCGCTCTGTTCGTGACACGAAAAGCCGCAATGCGCCCTGTTCCACATGGGCGCTGCGGAACAACATCGGCCCGTCGCTGGCCGGTGTATCTCCGGCCACCAAAATCGGTCGCTTCCAACGGTGCACATAAGTGTGAATGGCGGCCTGCTTGCCTTCATACCAGGGCAAAGGAGCCCACAGGGTCGGTGTCAACTCATGACCCAGCAAGTCAAGAGGCTGATAGCAGCCGTCCCTGATTTGTTTCCGGGCCGTTGTCAATTGACCGGTCTGCCGGTCCTTCAGCAGCAGGGACACCCCGATGACATTTTCGGGCTTGACACCATAACCATAGCGCGGATCTGCCAGCACCATGCGCACCAGTTCTTCGCTGGCAGCGCTGACCACGAACACCTCAATGCCATGCTGCATCAAAGCCTGGTACAAAGCTTGCTGTCCGGGTAGCACGCGGGGCCGCTGTACTGATGCGTCTTGAAGCTCGCCATTAACCCACGACTGGACCGGAATGGGCTGTGTGCCAGACAAGAGCCCATCGAGCTCAATTTTCAGCTCACCTAAGGTAAACCCAGAAAAAATCTGGGAAGCCCAGGGGTAAGAGATCTGATCGTCCAGCTCGCACAGGCGCTGGTAGTAAGCATGCAAGGTCTCGCGACGACCTGGAAGGTCTTGAAAAGGGATTAAGGCCAGAGACGGTTGCATGGTGTCCCGGGTCAAGATGCCCTTGTTTTCCATGAAGGGCAGCAAGGCACCCAGCAGGTCATGCTGGTAGCTGGTGTTGTCTGCGTCGAATATGGCAAAAGCGCCCTGGTGCGCATGCCTCTCGATCAATGCCGCCAAACGGGATCGCGCTGCCAGCGGCCAACCAGCAAGGAGTAGCTCGATCGCTTGGCGAGAGGGGTCCGAGTGAATGGCGGTCATGACAGAGCCTTTCAGCGTTGGGCAGCCAGATAATTGGGATGCTCGAACACGGGCACGACCGCCGTCGGCATCGGTGCGCGGCCACGGATCGCGTCGGACAGTTTCTCAGCCATCATGATGGTGGGGGCGTTGAGGTTGCCGCTAACGACCCTCGGCATCAGGGATGCGTCGACCACGCGCAGGCGCTCAACGCCATGGACACGCCCTTGGCCATCGGTAACCGCCATGTCGTCAGTACCCATTCTGCAGGTTCCTGAAGGGTGGTAGGCGGTCTCGGCATTGGCCCGGATGTGCGCATCGATATCGTCATCGCTTTGCACCCGGATGCCGGGCGACAACTCGGCGCCACGGTAAGCGTCAAAGGCCGTTTGCTGAAAAATTTCACGCGTTAGCCGCACGGCAGCCCGCATTTCCTTGCGATCCTGCTCGGTGCTCATGTAATTGAACAAAATGCTGGGCGCAGTGCTTGCCTTGGCGTCGCGCAAGCGAACATGGCCCCGACTGGTCGGCCGCATCGGGCCGACATGGGCCTGAAAACCGTGACAAGTGGCCGGCGACTTGCCGTCATAACGTACCGCCATCGGTAAAAAATGATACTGGAGGTCGGGGTGCCGCACACCAGCTTCGCTGCGAATGAAACCACCCGACTCAAAATGGTTGGTGGCACCAAGACCAGAGCTGAACAACAACCACTCCAAACCAATCTTGAGTTTGTTGAGCGGGTTGAGTGCAGAAAACAAGGTGATCGGCTGGGTGCACTCGAACTGCACATAGGTCTCCAGATGATCCTGCAGGTTCTCCCCCACCCCGGCTAGAGGCGCCGTCAGTGCAATGCCCAGCGGTTGCAATTCCTGGGGTTGGCCGATCCCTGACAATTTGAGCAACTGCGGCGAATTGATGGCACCTCCGGCCAATATCACCTCTTTGGTGGCCCGCAGTTGCTGCACTTGGCCTTTGTAAATCACTTCAACGCCAACCGCCCGCCGCGATGCCGCTCCCTCGAACACCACCCGGGTCACCAGGCTGCGCATTTGCACTGTCAGATTTTTGCGTTTCCAGGCGGGGCGCAAATAGGCCATTGCCGTACTCCAGCGCCGGCCCTTGTGAACCGTCATGTCCATCGGCCCCAGCCCTTCTTGTTGGTAGCCATTCATGTCACCGGTATAGGGATAGCCCGCTTGCTTGCCGGCATCCATAAAAGCGCCATAAAGCGGATTGTGGCAGGCACCCGTACTCACATGCAACGGGCCCGCATCGCCGCGGTAGGCGTCACCGCCCTGAGCCCGGGTCTCGGCCTTGCGGAAATAGGGCAGGCAATGGGCGTAGGACCAGTCTTCCAAGCCCGCACTATTCGCCCAAGCATCGTAGTCAAGGGCGTGCCCACGGATGTAGACCATGCCATTGATGGATGAAGAACCGCCGATCACACGACCCCGCGGGCAGTGGATCCGACGGCCATTCATGAAGGGCTCGGGTTCGGACTCGTACAACCAGGTGTACTTCTCGTTCGCCATCGGGTAAGACAAGGCCGAGGGCATGTGAATAAAAATGCTGTGGTCCAGCGCACCCGCCTCCAACAGAAGTACGGTGGCTGCACCGTCCTCGCTGAGCCGATTGGCCAGCACGCAACCCGCCGAGCCGGCGCCGACAATGATGTAGTCGAAGGTTGTCATCAACGTGAATCAGCCGTTCAACGGTAGCTACACGCTACCTGACCCAACTCCACATAGACTGTTTTCAATTGGGTGTAGTGATCCATTGCCACCATGCTGTTTTCATGGCCAATGCCAGACTCGGCTGCACCACCAAATGGCATCTCTATCGGCGTGATGTTGTAATTGTTGATCCAGCAAATACCAGCCTTCAGGCGAGCCACGACACGGTGCGCCCGGGCGATGTCGCTGGTGAACACCCCGGCCGCCAAGCCGAACCGCGTGTTGTTGGCGCGGGCGATGACTTCATCTTCGTCGTCGAACACCAGCATAGACAAAACCGGGCCAAAAATTTCCTCACGCACAATGCGCATCTCGTCATGACAATCTGAAAAAATGGTCGGAGCGACAAAATTGCCACCCGCGCATCCGGGTATATCCAGACGCTGTCCCCCAAAGCTGAGCGTGGCGCCTTCCGCCTGGCCGCTGGTAATATAGTCCATGACCTTCTCCGCATGGGCGTTGGAAATCAGGGCCCCCACCTCGGTCAGCTCGTCCATTGGATCGCCTACCCGGAGCAAGGCGGTGCGCTCTTTGAGCCTGGCCAAAAACCGCTCAGCCAAGCCCCGCTGGACAAAGACCCGGCTGCAATTGGTGCAGACCTCGCCTTGAGTGTAAAAATTACCCATCATGGCGGCGGCCACTGCCTGCTCCAGATCAGCATCGTCAAACACGATCAGCGGTGATTTGCCACCAAGCTCCATGGTGACGCGCTTGAGTGTGCCCGAGGCGGTCTGCATCACCTGCTTGCCAGTTGGCACTGAGCCCGTGACCGACACCTTCGCCACCCCCGGATGGGCGGCCAACAGGGCCCCCGTGTGACCACGGCCCTGCAAGACATTGAAAACGCCAGGTGGAACCCCAGCCTCGAGGTAGATCTCGGCCAGTTTCACAGCCGTCATCGGCGTGAGTTCGGACGGCTTGAAGATCATGGCGTTGCCGGCTGCCAGCGCCGGGGCTGATTTCCAGCAGGCAATTTGCAGGGGGTAGTTCCATGCCCCAATACCGACACAAACCCCGAGCGGCTCACGCCGGGTGTAGGCAAATGCGTTTTTCAAGGGGTACTGCGCGCCGGCCAGGGTGGCTGCGGCACCGGCGAAAAATTCAAGGCAATCGGCACCGCTTTGAACATCGACCACCAAGGCCTCCTGGATCGGCTTGCCGCAATCACGAACCTCCAGTTCAGCCAGTTCGCGATTGCGCAGGCGCAGCAAATCCGCTGCGCGGCGCAGGATGCGGCCGCGCTCCGTGCCTGTGAGTGCAGACCACTGCTCAAAGCCGCGCTGGGCGCCGGCTACTGCCGTCTCAACGTCTGCCGCAGTCGCATCCCAAACCGAGGCCAGTGCTTGACCGGTCGCCGGGTTAAAGGTCTCAAAGCGTTCGCCACCACCCTGCAAGGGCATGCCGCCAACAAAACTTGGAACCACTGATTCGCTCATGCTCTGCTGCGCGTGTTCAGTCGGCTTTGGCCGTACGCCTGGCAGCGCGCCGACCACGTGCGCTGCTGTCAGATTCGACAACCGTGCGTTCCGGCAAAGTCACCACTCGGCGAAGGCACTCAAAGGGGGCCGTCAGATGCGGAATCGCCATGGCTTCCACGAAAAATTCCTGGAACCTGGGTTCGACAGCGGTCTCGATTTTTTCGACCCGGCGTACCAGTTGCTCGATCTCGCGTCGCGAGCGTTGGTCCAACAAGGCGATCCGTGCGCCTGTACCCGCTGCATTGCCGGCCGAACTGACCTGCTCAAGCTCGCAATCGGGGATCATGCCCAGCACCATCGCGTATTTGACATCGATATGGCTGCCAAAGGCACCGGCCAGGCGGATCCGATCAACCTTGTCGATGCCCATGCGTTCCATCAGCAAACGAACCCCGGCATAGAGAGCGGCCTTACCGAGCTGAATGGCCCGGACATCGTTTTGCATCACCTTGAGAGCAGGTGCACTGGCCGTCGCCCGGTACAGCTCGTAGGAAAAGGTACGACCGTCTGCCTGGATGCGTGGATTGCGCACGGCAAGGTCGCCGCTGATGGTGCCGTCATGGCGAATGATGCCGGCCAGATACATTTCTGCCAACACCTCGATGATGCCGGAGCCGCACACGCCGGTCACCCCTGAGCCCGCCACTGCTGCATCAAAACCCGGCTCGTCGGACCACAGCTCACAGCCGATCACCTTGAACCTTGGCTCCAGGGTCACCGGGTCGATACGGACCCTCTCAATCGCGCCCGGAGCGGCCCGTTGACCGCAGCTGATTTGGGCACCTTCGAAGGCCGGACCGGTCGGGCTGGAGCAGGCCAGCATGCGCTGGTTGTTGCCGAGGACGATCTCGGCGTTGGTACCGACGTCAACCAGCAGGCTGACCTTATCGGAAAGGTCGGGGCGCTCAGCCAATATCACGCCGGCAGTATCGGCACCAACATGCCCGGCGATGCAAGGCAGCACGTAAATCCGGGCATTGCGATGTATCAGGAAATCAATCTCCACCGCCCACAGCGTGATGGCCCGATCAGTGGCCAACGCAAAAGGGGCACCGCCCAACTCCACCGGATTGATGCCCAGAAGGAGGTGGTGCATGATGGGGTTGCCAACGAAGGTGGCCTCCAAGATGTCCTGCGGCGTGATTCCTGCCTGCGAGGCCACATCAAGGGCAAGTTCGTTCAGCGCAGCCCGAACTGCTGTGGTCATGTCCTTGTCCCCGCCAGGATTCATCATGACGTAAGAGACCCGACTCATCAGGTCTTCGCCAAAACGGATCTGAGGGTTCATGACGCCAGCTGAAGCCACGACCTCACCCGAGGCCAAGTGACACAAATGCGCAGCGATGGTGGTCGACCCAACATCCACCGCAAGGCCATAAACATGCTCTTTGAACCCAGGCCACACCGCCACAATCTGGCGACCAGCATGAACTGCGACAGTGACCTTCCACTGCCCTTGGCGTAACGCGACCTGCAGCTGCTGCAAAACATTGACGTCACAGGCCAGGTCGGTCAGGCGCCACTCGAATTCGAGGGAGTCCTCGAGACGGCGCAAATCACCTGAAGGGTCGTGCATGTCGGGTTGCTGCACCTCCACATAATGCAGGCGGATCAGGGGGTCTAGCTCGACGTCATGCGCCTCAGCCTGTTTGCGCACCACTTGTTTGTGAACCTGGCTGCTCGACGGCACATCGATCACCACATCTCCGAGTAACTGGGCGGAGCAGGACAGACGCCGGCCAGCGTCCAGCGGCTGTGCCGCGCAATACTCCTGCTCTACGGCACCGAAGGGGGACAGGTTTTCACCACGCGACACCAAGCCATGTTTTGCAAATTCACCTTCTGATACCAAGACCTGGCAACGGCCGCAAATGCCACGGCCACCGCAGACCGAGTCAATGTCCACGCCAAGTGAACGCGCGGCTTGCAAGACCGGGGTACCCACAGGGAAACGACCCCGTCGACCCGACGGCGTGAACACCACCAGCGCATCCTTGACACTCATCACCGGTCCCTCCATCCGATTGCCGAACCGTTCATTCGCGGCGCCTTCTGCTGCCACCTTCCCGGCGTCCACGTCCCATTTCACCGTCAGCACCCATGGTGGGCGCCTCGCGGAACTTGCGAATCCAGCGCATGCAGTCAGGGTCATGCCCCATCATGACGTCAGCGGCCATGCAGGCCTTGACGACTTCCGCATGCAACGGATTCGTGATGGCCGAGGTCATGCCAGAGGCAATCGCCATGGTCAGAAAGCCGGCGTTGATGCCATTGCGTTCCGGCAGGCCGAAGCTGACGTTGGATGCACCACAGGTGGTGTTGACTTTGAGTTCTGTGCGCAGCCGATGAACCAAGCGCATCACTTGTACGCCCGCCTGATTGATGGCGCCTATCGGCATCACCAGCGGGTCTACCACAATGTCACAGGCAGGGATGCCATAGTCTGAAGCTCGTTCCACGATTTTCTTGGCCACAGCAAAGCGCACATCGGGGTCCTGGGAGATCCCGGTTTCGTCGTTGGAGATGGCAACCACTGCCGCACCGTATTTCTTGACCAAGGGCAGCACGGTTTCAAGCCTATCCTCTTCGCCAGTGACAGAGTTGACCAGCGCCTTGCCTTTGTAAACCGCCAACCCAGCTTCCAGTGCCGCCACGATCGACGAGTCGATCGACAAGGGCACATCAGTGACCGACTGAACCAGCTCGATCGCACGAGCCAGTAAAGCAGGCTCATCGGCCAGGGGAATACCGGCATTAACGTCAAGCATATGGGCACCTGCCTCGACCTGCGCCAGGGCATCCGCGATGACCCGGCTGTAATCACCAGCGATCATCTCTGCGGCCAAAATTTTGCGCCCTGTCGGGTTGATGCGCTCGCCGATGATGACGAAGGGACGGTCAAAGCCAATCACGACCTCCCGGGTCGCAGAACTGATCACGGTGTCTGTCATGCTGTTTCCTTTAAGTTTGATAGAGGGACGTCTCGGCCTGGGTACCAGGGCACACGCCCCGCCAGTACGCCGGACCGGTCGACGATTTCTGGCACTGTGTCTTCCTGCCGATAAGCCATGATGTGAACGCCAGAGACGCCTTTGATCTCACGCACTTCTTGAATGATGTCGATGCAAATTTGCCGACCCTCCAGCGCCGGCTTTTCTGCACCCGCCATGCGTTTGATGACCGAGTCCGGAATGTGTATGCCTGGCACATTGGTGCGCATCCATTCGGCCGCCTTGGCGGTACGCAAAGGCCCGACACCGACCAGAATAAAGACCTTGCCGGACAGTCCGAGGTCCTCCACCATCTGCATGAAGCTTTTCAGACGGGGAACGTCGTAACAGTACTGCGTCTGGATGAACTGAGCGCCGGCTGCGACCTTCTTCGCTAGGCGCTGAGCGCGCCACTCAAAAGGTAGTCCGAAGGGGTTGGCCGCCGCGCCGAAAAACACGCGCGGCGCGAATGTGACTTTACGTCCGCTTTGGAAACGGTGCTCGTCCCGCAATGTTCGACCAATTTCCAGCAACGACATGCAGTCCAGATCAAATACTGGTTTAGCTTGTGGATGGTCACCAGACTGGACGCCATCGCCGGTGAGGCACAGCATATTTGCCACGCCCATGGCCGCACCACCCAGAATATCGCCCTGAATGGCGATGCGGTTCTTGTCACGGCAGGAAATTTGCATGACCGGGGCGTAACCGACGCGGGTCAACAAGGCGCAGACCGCCAAGCTGGACATATGGCAATTGGCGCCGCTACCATCGGTGGCATTGATCGCGTCGACATAGCCGTCGAATACACGGGCACGCCGGTAGACGTCTTCCGGATCGGCCGAATCGGGCGGGTCCAGCTCTGACGTGATCGCAAAACCACCACTTCGCAACACACGCTCCAGCCTGCCCGGCGAGGTATGTCCGGGCAGAATGGGCAGTGGGTAGCCGGGAACCGGCTCGTCCTCAAACCTCATCGTGCGGCCTCCGTTTTAAGTACAGCCTTGTCACGCGCCACCTTGAGCCAGGACGAACGGCCTTCCAGTCGGCGGTCCACTGCAATCTGTACCACGCGAATAGTTGCTTGACCTTCACGCATGCGCTGACTGCCTTCAAAAGCCTCAACCCAGACACAGCGCATGTCGGGCTTGACTTCACAATTGCCGTTGGCTCGCACCCCGCCGCACGGACCATTGCGCAGGCTCTTGGGGCAGTTCATGGAGCATGACATGCCGGTGGAGCTCAAGGCACACTGGCCGCACATTTGGCAATCAAACAAGAATCCTTTGACGACTTTTTCAAAGGCTGCCACCGGTTTTTCTAAGCGCTCATAGCCGATCCTGCGCCACAACGGATCCAGCGCCACGACAGCGCGCTCAAACGCTTGGTAGAACCGCTCCATGGCGCCAGCATGGCGCACGGACCATCGACGCACCGAGTACATCAGGCGTCCCCTGGCGCA
Organism: Comamonas sp. lk; assembly: GCA_943324505.2. Taxonomy (GTDB): domain Bacteria; phylum Pseudomonadota; class Gammaproteobacteria; order Burkholderiales; family Burkholderiaceae_C; genus Rhodoferax. The sequence continues at coordinate 29,512 of CALPLW020000005.1, read as the reverse complement.
GCATCCGGAACAACACCGGACTCAGCAACGGGGGCCTCCAGCCCATGCGCCCGGATTAGCCGCAACAGGTCGACGTCGGAGTAGCGTGCCTCAATGCGCTGGGCTTCGGCCTCTGCTTCGGCTTGAATGTCATCCCCACATCGCCGCGGTTCACTGCGCTTCCAGTCCGCCAGATAGTCGCCAGAACTGGCTTTGCCGGCGCGCATGGCAGCGCGGTCGACGGCCTCCTGGAAACGATGGGACAGCTGCACCTTGGCAGTCTCCCGTCCCAACTTGACGAGCACCTGGGCGGGTACATCGCGCCACGAAATCACAATCAGCTTCGCCACACCACTACTCCTTGATTCACGACCTTCAGGCTGCGTTCCAGCCCGCCATAACCAGTCACGAGGTAATCAAACGTCAAACCCAATCTCTCGGCCGCCGCGCGGGCTGCCTTCAGTCTTTCGGCATCAGGCACCTGAGCCAGGTACACCAACTTGCGGTAGTTGCCAAATAGCGTTACCAACAAGGACGGGTGCCGATCCAGCCCAAGGCCGCGCACTACCAGTCGCTCGAAGTGCTCCAGCAGGAAGTCTGTCAGGTAAAAGGTACCGAGTTCCTTTTCTGTCAAGGCGTCAAAAGCCTCGCTGCCAGCAAAAAACTCATAGCAGTGAGCACCGGGAATTCGCTCGACCTGCTCCTCCTGCAACACCGCATCCAGTAAGCCACCCGTGCCACAGTCGCCATAGGCGACAAAGATACTCGAATAGTCTTTACGGTTAGCCAGAATCTTGGCCTTGACCGCAGCTGGAATTTTTTCCGGACGGTTGTGCAACTCGGCGGGCAGACACTGCACATCCATATACGGCCAGTCGTTGAGTTTGCGCAGCGCCACGATCTCCCTGGCCAGCGCGCCGCAGGCAATGATCAAGCAGCGATGCACGGCCTGATCGCCTCAGGCGCGAGCAGCAGCGCGCCGGGCAGCAATCAAGGTCTTGGCGGTTTCAACGGCAATGCCGGCATCGCGGCAGTAAGCATCTGCACCCACTGCCCGCCCAAACTCTTCGTTCAGCGGGGCGCCCCCAACCAGCACAATGAAGTCGTCACGCAGGCCTTTTTCCTTTAAGGTGTCGATCACAACTTTCATGTAGGGCATGGTGGTCGTCAGCAAGGCTGACAAACCGAGAATATCTGGCTTGTGCTCTTCTAGGGCAGCCAAGTATTTCTCGACGGGGTTATTGATGCCCAGGTCAATCACTTCAAACCCGGCACCCTCCATCATCATGCCGACGAGGTTCTTGCCGATGTCATGGATATCACCCTTAACCGTACCGATTACCATCTTGCCAATTGGCTCCACACCGGTCTCCGCCAGAAGGGGGCGCAGAATTTCCATACCACCCTTCATGGCATTGGCAGCCAACAGCACTTCTGGGACGAACAGAATGCCATCGCGGAAGTCAACGCCGACAATGCGCATGCCCTCCACCAAAGCGTCATTCAGCACCCGGTCAGCAGACCAACCGCGCTTCAAAAGAATGTTTGTAGCGTCTATGACCTCATTACGCAAGCCGTTGTAGAGGTCGTCGTGTACCTGTTCCGTCAGATCCTCGTCGTTCAGAGTATTCAGGTCAAGATCATCATCAAAGTCTTCTGCCACGATCTACTCCTCTTGTGTCATGGTAAAACTGCCCGGCAATGCCGACGTTTCCGAATAAAGAAAATGGTACGGTCCCACAGTGAGGCCAGCTAATAGATTAGCGACTTTCCATTATCGTCCAGCGACATGAGAATGACTCATGTGCGACATGCAACAGAAGCTGGGTTAGTCGCGACGATTCAAGCTACCGTCGTGCCGAGACAACCCGACCGACTTTCTTTACCTAAACTGTGAAAAGCAGCCAGGCCTCGACGCCACATCACCGACCTTATCCGACCAGCAGAGCGCTGACACCACATGAATGTTCCTCTCGAAGGCAAACCCCACTACATTTTGAACGCCACCTGCGACAGTCGCATGGGTACGGTGGCGGCAGTTTCGGGCTTCTTGGCCTCTCGAAAATGCTACATCACTGACATGCAGCAGTTTGACGACGTGTTGACAGGCCGCTTTTTTGTCCGGGTGAGCTTTTACGGTGACCCGGTTCAGACACCCGTGCTCGAGGCCCTGAAAACTGAATTCCTGGAAGTTGCTGAGCGAGAAGACATGGAGTGGGCAATTCATGACGGCCAAAAAAAACCTCGGGTCCTGATCATGGTCTCCAAGTTTGACCATTGTCTGAACGATTTGCTTTACCGCCATCGCACAGGCGAACTCAAGATGGACATCACCACAGTCGTATCGAACCATCCTGATCTGCGCCCTATGGTTGAGGGGCACAACATCCCGTTTGTCTGCTTACCCGTCACGCCCGAAACCAAGGCAGGCCGAGAACAACAATTGTTGGATATCGTGTCAGCTACCGACAGCGAATTGGTTGTGCTGGCGCGCTACATGCAGGTGCTCTCTGACGACCTATGCCGAAGCCTACGTGGCCGAGCGATCAATATCCACCACTCCTTTCTGCCAGGATTCAAAGGCGCCAAGCCCTACCATCAGGCCCATGCCCGCGGGGTTAAGTTGACGGGCGCCACTGCCCACTATGTGACGGCAGATCTGGACGAAGGGCCTATCATTGAGCAGATCGTCGAACGCGTCGACCACACCTTTACGCCTGAGAAACTGGCGGCGGCCGGGCGCGATTCGGAGTGCCGAGCTTTGGCATCGGCTGTCAAATTTCACATCGAGCGCCGAGTCTTTTTGAATGGCAGCAAGACGGTGGTCTTTCGCTAGCTGATTGATCGCCTACGTCCGCCAAGGGCACTAGGCATTTTGTCCACTTAGTGTGTTTCGTCGGCTAAGCTGACGTTCGGCGCTAGGGGTGTGACCAAACAGATTGCGATAACATTTGGAAAAGTGCGGTGGCGACTGGAACCCACAGGCTACAGCAATGTCCATGATGGACATTGCTGTCTGCAAAAGCAGGGTTCTGGCCCGACGGAGCCGCATATCTAGGTAGTATTTGGTTGGAACCTCGCCCACGTAGCGTTTGAAAAGGCGCTCGATCTGGCGGCGCGAGACTCCGACCAAGGCGGCAATCTCATCAAGCGACAGAGGCTCCTCGATGTTGCTTTCCATCAAGGCGGCAGCCTCGATAAGGTTTTCATGAAAAAGCCCCACCCTCGCTTGCAGCGGCACATGCTGACGGTCCTGATCATTGCGAATTCGGTCGAGAATGAACTGTTCTGAAATCATCGGGGCGATATCACGCCCCAGTTGGTCTTTGATAATGTTGAGCATCAGATCCAACGGTGCGACGCCGCCCGAACAGGTGTAACGATCCCGGTCGATAGCGAAGAGTTGATCCGAAAAAATCACCCGCGGAAACTGCTCTTTTAGCGCGGACATGTTTTCCCAATGGATAACTGCTTTGTATTTGTCGAGCAAGCCAGCTTTTGCAAGCGCATAACCGCCCGTGCAAAGAGAGCCCAAGGCCACATGGTGCTGCGCCAGGCGACGCAAAACAGCAAGGAGATCAGATGTTACGGCCTGCTCGACGTCCACACCACCGCACACAAAAACGATGTCTACCTCCCCAATTGCCTCAATGGGCTGGGTCGGCGACATCCATAGGCCGCTACTGGCCGTCTGTGGCGACCCATCCAGGCTGGCAATAGTCCAGTGGTAGACATCTTCTTGCGTGACACGGTTGGCCATTCGCAGCGCTTCAACGGCAGTCGACAGCGCAATCAGCGAATAATGAGGCAGGGTCAGAAAGACAAAACGGCGTTTCAGCAACGGATTTTTAAAATCTCTTGCAAACATTGTCATCGTCGGGCCTTTTTCAACTAGATGGTCGGAACCCTCTATGGCGTTGGTGTAGCCAAGGTCAGGCGTTGCGCGTCAAACGCTTTTTTGCATCTCTGGGCACAAAAACCTTCCCCCCACCGCTCCCGGGCTTGACGCCCATCGGCTTGCTCAAGGTCGGCTTGCGCGCGCCAAAGTCGTCACGCGGTACGGCCGACGGAGCCCGGTCGCCCGCGAAGCGATCGTTGAATCCACCTTTGCGTTCGTAGCTAAAGCCTTCGCGGGGCGCTGCCGGGCGAGCATCACGCTGACCAAAACCGGCCGCAGCTTGCCCAGGGAATCCTGGTGCACCAAAATCACGCGGGGCGTTGGCGCTGCGGTCTGAGCTTCCATGCCGATTACCACCAAAGCCAGCAGGGCGACCCGCGCCGAACTTGCGATCACGCGAGTGATGGTCACTGCTGCCACGGCTGTCCCGTCCGCCAAAATTCGAATTAGGACGCGCATCCGGGAACCGCTGTTGCGGCTCGAGGCCAGGAATCACTTCGGCCTTGAACTGCTGCCGGCTGTAGGCTTCAATATCAAAAATTTTGCGACGGTCACGGAATTCGGCAAACGTCACGGCCAGTCCGTCGCGCCCTGCACGACCGGTACGACCAATGCGGTGCGTGTAATCCTCGGCCTTCATCGGCAAACCGAAATTAAACACATGGCTGATGGTCGGCACGTCAATGCCACGTGCAGCGACATCGGTGGCAACCAGAATTTGCACTTGCCCCTGCCGCAAGGCCATGAGCCGGCGGTTACGCAGGCCTTGGCTTAGCGCGCCGTGTAAAGCAACCGCAGAAAAACCATCCTGCTGCAAATCGTTGGCCAAACCGTCGCATTCAATCTGGGTACTGGCGAAAACAATGGCTTGGTTGATCGTGGTGTCGCGCAGCCAATGATCCAGCAACTTGCGCTTGTGCTGCGCATTGTCGGCCCAGAACAAGACCTGCTTGATATTCACGTGCTTGTCTTGGGGAGAGTCAATCGTGATCCGCTGCGGCTCCCGCATGACCCTGGCAGCAAGCTGCTGAATACGGGGGGCAAACGTTGCACTGAACATCATGGTCTGCTGACGCTGAATAGTCAGTTGGTTGATCTCAGCCAGATCATCCGAAAACCCGAGATCAAGCATGCGGTCGGCTTCATCAACCACCAGAAACTGAACTTGGTCCAGCTTGATTTGCATGGAACGCTGCAGGTCAAGCAGCCGACCAGGCGTTGCAACCACGAGGTTGGCGTTTTGGAGTTTGGCTATCTGCAATTGGTAGGGCATACCACCCACGATGTTGGCGATGCGTAAGCCACGGCAATGCTGTACCAAATCGATGGCATCGTGCGCCACTTGCTGCGCCAACTCACGTGTCGGACAGACAATGAGAGCGCCCGGGGCAACGGTTGAAAAATTACGGGGATTGGTTGGGTCCTTGCGTTTGCCGCGCTTTGGTGGCGCCTCGCCCTTAGCCAGCGCATCAGCCACTGCCAAGTCGAAATCTGCACGCTCCTTGGCTTCAGCTCGGACCTGCTGCGTTAATAGGGTATGCAAAACCGGCAGTAAAAACGCAGCTGTTTTGCCGCTACCTGTCTGGCTGGAGACCATAAGGTCCACAAAGCGGGTACCCGGTTGAGCCCCATCGACACCCTCCATAGCAAGCGGAATAGTCTTTTGCTGTACGGTGGTCGGCTGGGTAAATCCCAGATCCTGCACTGCACGAATCAACTCCGGAGCCAGTCCAAACGCTAAGAAGCCGTTTGGAGCAGCTTCCAGAACCTCGGTTGACTCTAAGGGGTTCGGGCTTGCCTCTTCGGAATTAATGGAAAAGTCTTCGACCGACGAGGAATCGCCAGCCGCTTGAAAAGCGTCAGTCATGAATTTACTCACACGCGAGCAGTGCCTGTGGGGCAATGGCTCCGTCAATGGTTAAAAAACATCAACCATCAAACGAAACCTGCGTTGACCAATAAACACCTGGTTAACGCGGGGACCTTTTAGAGCCGCTTTGCTAAAACAAAACTAGCTTAGGCCGTGTGAATGAAGGGAGATGCACAAATACGCGTCACAGCTCGCAACGCAGCCTCTGATTATGCCACGGAATAGACACGCGACTTAGGCGGCGAGCTTTAGAAAGTGCTCTCGGTAGTGCTCCATCTCGTCGATGGACTCCTGCACATCAGCCAGCGCTGTGTGCCGCTGCTGCTTTTTGAATGAGTTGTAGACCTCGGGACGCCACCGCTTAGCCAGTTCCTTGAGCGTGCTGACATCCAGATTTCGATAATGGAAAAACGCTTCCAGACCGGGCATGTACTTCGCAAGAAAGCGCCGATCCTGGCCAATGCTGTTGCCACACATCGGACTTGCTTTGGGGGGGAGATAAGTCATCAAGAAGTCTAAAATTATCTTCTGTGCTTCCTGTTCAGACAAACTAGAGCCTTTGACCTTGTCGATCAGTCCGCTTTTGCCGTGGGTTCCCCGGTTCCAAGCATCCATGCCGGCCAACTGTTCGTCACTTTGGTGGATCACAAGCACAGGCCCCTCGATGCGGGGCTCGAGCCTAGGCCCGGTCACAACGACAGCGATTTCGATGATTCTGTCATGCTCCGGATGCAACCCTGTCATCTCACAATCCAGCCACACGAGATTTTGATCTGACTTGGCCAGCGCCGGCTGCTTGATGACATCGGTATTTGAATCCATGACTGGAATTGTCGCCGATGCCCTAAACTCATGCTCAATGCTAGTTCCAAACACCGACTCCAATTTGGCTCTCAACCTCACCTATGTTTTCTCAGCCCTGCTGCTGGTTAATTTGTTGTTGAAGTTCTGGCTCAACTCACGGCAGATCCGCCATGTTGCGGGCCATCGCCACCAGGTTCCGATGGCCTTTTCAAACATCGTCAACCTGACGTCGCACCAAAAAGCGGCTGACTACACCATTGCCAAATTGCGATTAGAGCTGCTGGAGATAGCCCTGGGCGCTGCAATCTTGCTGGGCTGGACGCTACTGGGCGGCCTGTCTGCGCTGAATCAGGCCTTGCTGAATTGGTTAGGCTATGGTGGCATGGTTCAACAGTTGGCGCTGCTTGGGGCGTTTATCCTAATCAGCAGCGCGATTGACCTGCCCCTGGGGCTGTATCAGACGTTTGTTTTGGAGGCTCGCTTTGGCTTCAACAAGACAACGCCGAAATTGTGGCTTTTGGATTTGATCAAATCGAGTCTGCTCGGTGTGGCCATTGGACTGCCAATCATCTGGCTGATTCTGTGGTTGATGGGCGCCGCGGGCGCTCAGTGGTGGGCATGGGCTTGGGGTGCCTGGGTCGCATTAAACCTACTGCTGATGTGGCTGTTCCCGACCTTTATTGCCCCACTGTTCAATCGTTTCTCGCCCCTCGAAGACCAGGCACTCCAGGAGACGGTAACGCGTCTAATGACACAGTGTGGCTTTGCGAGCAAAGGCCTTTTTGTCATGGACGGCAGCAAGCGCAGCGCCCATGGCAATGCTTATTTCACTGGGTTTGGCTCTGCCAAGCGGGTTGTGTTTTACGACACTCTGCTAGCCAAGCTGTCAATAAAGGAGGTTGCTGCTGTGCTGGCGCACGAGCTTGGGCATTTCAATCATCGCCACATACGTCAGCGCATGTTCGTTCTTTTTGCACTAAGCCTAGCCGGGTTCGCAATGCTGGGTTGGCTTGCTACACAATTGTGGTTCTATGCTGGACTGGGGGTGCAACCCAATCTGGGCAACCCTAACGATGGGCTAGCCGTGCTTTTGTTCATGTTGACTGTCCCGGTAGTCAGTTTTTTTATAACTCCGCTCCTATCTTGGATGTCACGCCGGGACGAATTCCAGGCAGATGCCTACGCAGTTGCGCATACCAGTGGCGAAGACCTTGCTACTGCCCTACTCAAGCTGTATGACGACAATGCTTCAACACTGACGCCTGACCCAATTTATGCCCGGTTTCATTACTCGCATCCACCGGCCTCGGAGCGCCTAGCCCATCTCTCTAGGCGCACCAGCGCGAATACTTCATGAAGATTCCACTGAAGAAAAAAGACTGGTCTAGTGAGCGTCGACGCAGCATGACGGCCACTGAACTTGTGACCCATTTAGGAAAGATGGAGGGATGGTGCCTGGCTGGGGATGGGCCTACTCTGGCGATTGAAAAGACGTTTTCATTTGTCAACTACTACGAGACCATGGCCTTTGTGAATGCGGTTGCCCTAATTGCCCACGTCCAAGACCATCACCCTGAGTTATCGGTGCAATACGGGCAATGTGTTGTGCGCTTCAATACCCATGATGTGCTGGGCATCTCCAACTCAGACTTTGACTGCGCCGCACAAGTGGACGCCTTACTGTCATGAGCATGCACTTGGCACTCTTACACTGATGGCGGCAGCGCTATTGACGAAGGGTTTGATTGTGGCCAACCATGGCCGGCACTTTCTGGTCGAAAAGCCAGACGGTGATCGACTGATCTGCCACTCACGCGGCAAGAAAAGCCTGGGCGTTGTGGGGGACAGAGTACTCTGGCAAGCCACTAGCGACGAAGGCACGATTGAAAAGATTGAGGCTAGGCGGAACCTCTTTTACCGACAGGACGAAATGCGAACCAAATCGTTTGCAGCGAACCTAGACCAAATACTCATCCTGATTGCAGCCGAGCCCGCATTTTCCAGCAGCCAACTCTCACGTGCTTTGATTGCAGCCGAGGCCGCTGGGATCACGCCGATCATCGCGCTAAACAAAAGTGACTTGACTGAGCCATTCGCGCAAGCTTGGGGGTGGCTGGAGCCCTACCGGCGCATGAACTACCAAGTCCTCAGGTTGACCCTTCGACTTACCGGCGAATCCGAGCATGCAGCTCTTTTGAACGTCTTCGTGGGTAAGACCACGCTGGTTCTTGGGCCATCGGGCGCGGGGAAAAGCACTTTGATCAACCTACTTAAGCCCGGTGCTCTGGCGCAAACAGGTGAAATATCGCAAGCGCTGAATTCTGGCAAGCACACCACCACGCGGACCACTTGGTACTGGGTCGATGACCAACACACAACAGCACTGATCGATTCACCTGGCTTCCAAGAATTCGGCTTGAACCACATCGAGCCAGCGAAGCTGGCGCACTACATGCCCGATCTGCAATCCCATTCCAGCGATTGCAAGTTTTACAACTGCAGCCACCTGCATGAACCCGGATGCAGTGTCATTTCCGCCATAGAGTCTGCCTCTAACCCTCATGGTATAAGCCTAAATCGCTATAAAATTTATAGCGATCTGCACGCCGAACTGAGCGGTCTGGCGCGATACTGAAACGATGTAACTAACCAAGCAATCGGGCCAGCGTCAAAAGGGCCAGCAATAAGATCCACATCACCACCGTCCGCCAAACCAAACCCACTATCACGGCCATGTGGGCCAACTCCGGGTTTTGCCCAGTGCTGTGCCCTGCCGGGGTCGCGGTGGTGGATTCAGCAGGCGGTTTGTCGTCATCCTTGCTCAAGTTCGCGCTGGTTTTCCCAAGCTGAATATTCACGGCGCCTGCTGTGGCGGCAAGGATCAGGGCATCATTGTCATCATCGAGATGTCGCTCATGCTGACGCCAACCATCCATGGCCTCCTCAAAACTGCCGACAACTGCAAAACTTACTGCCGTGATACGCGCCGGAATCCAGTCGATCCAACGCCACGCATTGCGAGCGGTCTGCTGAAGCGCCTCGCTGACCGGCTGATGACGGTGTTTGTTGTCATTCAGCCAATAGCGCGAAACAAATTCAGCAACCCTGTATAAGACTGCGCCCGCGGGACCAAAACCAAACGCTGCCAACACTGAAAACCATGCCAGCACACCGAAAACATGGCGATGCGCCGCGATCACAGAATGCTCAATCACATGGCGTACGATCTCACTTTGCGGGAGTTCGCCTGCGTCGATATGCTGCCATCTCGCCAGTAGATCTCGGGCAAGCCCCTCGTCTCCATCAGCCAAAGCATCCCTGATTTGGGTGAAGTGAAAACTGAATTGGCGGAAACCGAGCGTGACATACAAGACTGCCACACTCCAAAGCAAAGCCATGGCCCAGCCAAGCGTGATGTACAAGAGCCAATAAATGACCAGCGCAGCAATCGACGGTGCGCCCACTGCAAAAACCCAAGTTAGCCAACCAAGAGACGACTTGCCAGCATCAAAATTACTGGCGCTCCAACGCACCCAAGCGCGTAACATCGCGTGAGCACGATTTCTTGGCCCGAGAGGCCGCGCCTGCTCAATCAGCAGAGCGAACAGCACAGAGATGAAGCTCATAGACCGATGATAACGGCAGCCTGATTTAGGCAGACAGCATCCGGTAAAAGTTGCGCAAAATGCCCGCGGTGGCACCCCAAATAAATCGGAGTGCATCTTTATCCTGGTAGGGGATGGCAAACCACTCGCGCCGCCGACCGTCCCACTCGTAGGCGTGGCGCTGATGATGTGCCGGATTCATCAGGAAAGCCAATGGAACCTCGAACACATCGGCAACCTCATTGAAGTCAGGGTTCAGGGTGAAGCCGGGCTCCACCAATGCGACAACGGGGGTGATGATGAAACCAGATCCTGTCCGGTAATGAGGTAGCTGGCCCAAGACCTGGATGAATGCCGGCTCCAGGCCAACCTCCTCTTTTGCCTCGCGTAAGGCAGTGGCAGTGGCATCAGTATCAAAATCCTCAGCTTTGCCGCCAGGAAAAGCAATTTGGCCCGAGTGGGTGGCCAGGTGCAGGGTCCTCTCGGTCAGCATCACCGTCGGTCGCCGCCGCATCACAATCGGGATCAACACCGAAGCATTGCGGGGTTCGCGGTCAGACCAAGCAGCCTCGGCGATCAGTTCAGGTTGCCAAGGCGTGGGTGCAGCGAATCGCAGCCGCAGAGCGCTTGGTGCCAGTGCTGCGGGGGCGATTGGTGGTAGGTGGCTGTCAACGCCCTCGACCGGAACAAGCTGCGGATCAAAACCGGGAGAATTAGACAGGATCTTCATCGGGGCACACCGCCTGATGTCAAGGGCGCGCAATGAATAAAGCCGCCACAGGCATTTGCCAGGGCGGCTTTCTCCTGCACATGGCAATCAGGTGTTAACAGTCTTCTTGGCAGGCAACTTTTCCTTGATACGCGCCGACTTACCGCTACGATCACGCAAATAGTAGAGCTTGGCACGACGAACATCGCCGCGACGCTTCACTTCAATGCTGGCAATCAATGGGCTATAAGTCTGGAAGGTTCGCTCAACCCCTTCGCCACTGGAAATTTTGCGGACAATAAATCCACTGTTAAGGCCGCGATTACGCTTGGCAATCACGACGCCTTCATAGGCCTGGATCCGCTTACGGCTGCCTTCAACCACATTGACGTTGACGATGACCGTGTCACCAGGTGCAAATTCGGGGATGGTTTTCCCCAGACGAGCGATTTCTTCCTGCTCAAGGGTCTGAATGAGATTCATAATATCCTCAATTGATCTTGGTCGCGCCAGCGTCGGGATGATGCAAATGCCTGAATGCGAAAGCATTTAGGCGGCCGCCCAGAGGATCTGTAAAGCCTTCTATTATAACCACCTGTCGCCAAGAGTGACGGGGGGCTATTGGACTCACCCGCGCCGCGTCGCTGCGACAGCGTTGTCTATGCCACTTTCCAGCAGAAACGCTTCATCCTCCAAACTGAGCCTGCCACCTTCGCGCGCGCGGGCAATCAGATCTGGCCGCAGCCGCAGCGTCATCCAAAGACGCTGCCGACGACGCCACTGCGCAATGTCAAGATGATTTCCCGACATTAACACCTCTGGCACAGCCTGCCCAGCCCAGTGCTGAGGACGGGTGTAATGCGGGCAGTCCAGCAGACCATCCAACTCAGGGCTAAAGCTGTCCTGCTGGTGACTAGCCGCAGTGTTCAGTACACCGGGCTGCAAACGAGCCACCGCATCAAGCAGGGCCATCGCCGCGATTTCCCCCCCGGACATAACAAAGTCGCCCAAGCTTATTTGGTGGGTAACGTACTGGTCGATAAAACGCTGGTCTAGGCCCTCATAGCGGCCGCAAATCAGGACAGCGCCTTCACTAGTGGCCCAACTTGCAACCGTCGCTTGGTCCAGCAATCGACCCAGTGGAGAAAACAGAACAACAGGAACCGGCCCAGGTCGCTGGAGGCGGATACTTTCGATACAACGCGCCAGGGGCTCAGCCATCATGACCATGCCAGGTCCGCCTCCATAGGGACGGTCGTCGACACGTTTGTAGTTGCCTGCTGAAAAATCGCGGGGGTTATTCAAGCGAACATCAACTTGGCCCGTCTCAAACGCGCGGCGGGTAATACCGCTGCTCAAAAGCGGCGCAAAAAGCTCGGGGAACAAGGTGACAAGGTCAAACCGCACCTGCCAGCCTCAGTAGTCTGGCTGCCAATCGACCTCAATACGCCGAGCAATCAGATCGACTTGATCGATGTAGACGGACACAAACGGAATCATCCGCTCCATGGCCTTACCCTCGTGCTGAAACGACAAGACCAAAACGGTCTGGAGCCCAGTAGCCAATAATTCGCGAACCACGCCCAAGACGATCCCTTCACGATTGACCACCTCAAGCCCGATCAAGTCAACCCAATAGTACTCATCATCGCCCGGCATGGGAAAGTTGGAACGAGCTACAAAAATACGGGCGCCACGCAATGCCTCCGCACCATTCCGGTCATCGATGCCTTGCGCAGAGGCAACAACGGTATCGGCATGATGCTTGATGTCCGATATGACAAGACAGCCAGCACCGGAAAAAGTTTTTGGCCCTTTTTCGGCCGGCAGCACATACCAGCGCTTTGAAGAAAAAAGCGCCTCTGGATCGGCGCTGTGTGGGAGAGCTTTGAACCAGCCCTTGACTCCCCAGGCATCTGCGATGCGCCCGACTTCGATCGCGTCTACCGGCATTTCGGCAGCTTCGAGGCCAGGCAACATCACAACAGCATCAGGCCGCCTTACTGGCGGCTTGATTGATCAGGCGTTCTACCGTCGGAGACGCTTGAGCACCAACGCTCCTCCAATAGGTCAGCCTGTCCTGGGCAATGCGAATGCTTTCTTCACTGGCTGTGGCGATCGGGTTGTAAAACCCGATCCGCTCGATGAACCGGCCATCTCGGCGGGTACGCTTGTCAGCGACCACAATATTGAAAAACGGGCGAGCTTTTGCTCCGCCTCGGGCGAGTCGAATGACGACCATGATTTATCCTTCGGGATGCGGAGAGTTAATTCCGCGATTTAATTCAACACTTAATCCAGAGTTTGAGACACGCGACATGGCCACCCGGCCAGCGACACACTGAATAGCCTTCTATTATAACGCGAGCTCCTCTTATGCCCATCATTCGATCCAGCCATGACGCTGATATCACAGCAATCACCGCCATCTACGCGCACCATGTACGCCATGGGACCGGCACCTTTGAAATCGATCCACCCTCCTACGCGGACATGGCGAGCAGGCGCGACGATGTCCGTGGGAAAGGCCTACCCTACCTGGTTGCCGCCGAAGGTGAGAAGGTGCTGGGGTTTGCCTATTGCAATTGGTTCAAGCCTCGGCCAGCCTATCGGTTTTCAGCGGAAAACTCCATCTATCTGGCTGCCGATGCGCATGGCCAGGGATTGGGCCGCGCGCTGCTCGCCGAGTTGGCGGCACAAGCAGAAAAAGCTGGCGTACGCAAACTGATCGCAGTGATAGGCGACTCGGCCAACGCAGGTTCGATCGGGGTCCATCGCTCGGTGGGCTTCCGTCATGTGGGCATACTCAAATCCTGCGGCTGGAAATTTGACCGCTGGTTGGACGTCGTCTTGATGGACAAAGCGTTGGGATGGGGCGACGGCTGCCCGCCCGGTCCATAATGGGAGCCGATGAAGAATAAAACACTCGCCGCTTGGCTGGCCTTCCTAGGCGGCCCGTTTGGCCTACACCGGTTTTATTTGTACGGAACGAGCGATATGCTGGCTTGGCTGCTGCCCATTCCAACGGCGCTGGGGCTCTACGGTTTGGAGCGAGCACAGAGATATGGCTTTGACGACCCTCTGAGCTGGGTGTTGATACCACTGCTCGGGTTCACAATCTCGGGCTGCGCGCTAACAGCCATCGTGTACGCGCTAACTGCGACGGAAAAATGGAACGCCCGATTCAACCCTACAGCATCGGCAGATGCTGCAGCCGGGCAAACCCAGTGGGTCACCGTTGGTGCCGTCGTGTTGTCGCTTCTCATTGGCGCCACGGTCCTGATGAGCAGTATTGTGTTTAGTTTCCAGCATTACTTCGAATTTCAAATCGAAGAAGCCCGCAAAATTTCACAATGAAATCGGCGTTCAAGCCATAGCGGCATTAAGTTTATAGCTATATTTCTGATAGCAATCAGAAGAGATGATTGCTCAGCCAGTAAGCAAGTGCTGCAACCATGGCACTTGCCGGAATGGTCAAAATCCAGGCCCAGACAATAGTGCCAGCCACGCCCCACCGGACGGCACTTGCACGCTGAACTGAGCCGACACCAACAATGGCGCCCGTGATGGTGTGGGTGGTCGACACCGGAATGCCTAACGCTGTGGCAAGAAAAAGTGTTACTGCGCCCCCCGTCTCAGCACAAAATCCACCGACCGGCTTGAGCTTGGTGATGCGTTGACCCATGGTTTTGACGATGCGCCAACCACCGAACATAGTGCCAGCGCCAATTGCCAGGTAACACGTGATGATGGTCCAAGTTGGCGGCGATTTGTCGCCAGCAGCGGCATAGCCGGTGGCGATAAGCAACATCCAGATAATGCCGATTGTTTTTTGCGCATCATTGCCGCCATGGCCGAGGCTATAGGCCCCAGCCGAAACCAACTGCATTCGGCGGAACCACTTGTCCACCTTGGCGGGCCGGGTCTTTCGAAACACCCATGCGACCAAGACCATCATCGCCGAACCCAGCACATAACCGAGCAGTGGCGAGACCAGAATGAAGGCGACGGTTTTGAAAATGCCCGATGACAGGAGAGCACTGGCGCCAGCCTTAGCCATGACTGCACCCAGAATACCGCCGATCAGCGCATGCGAAGAGCTACTCGGGATGCCGTAGTACCAAGTGATGAGATTCCAACTTATGGCGCCGATCAAAGCGCCAAACACCACATGGGTGTCAACAATGCCCGGCTGCACAAAGCCTTTGCCCACGGTAGCTGCAACGCTCAGGTGGAACACGAATATCGCCAACA
The DNA here is from genome assembly GCA_943324505.2 of Comamonas sp. lk. Taxonomy (GTDB): domain Bacteria; phylum Pseudomonadota; class Gammaproteobacteria; order Burkholderiales; family Burkholderiaceae_C; genus Rhodoferax. The sequence goes on along the minus strand of CALPLW020000005.1, from coordinate 14,393 downwards.
CGTTGAAAAAGGCCGCGAACAGCACGGCCTGGCTCGGCTTAAGAACACCGGTAGACACGACCGTAGCGATTGAATTGGCCGCGTCATGAAACCCATTCATGAAGTCAAAAGCGATGGCAAGCATTACCAAGAGCACTACCACCCAGAGCGTCGTTTGGACGTTTTCCATAAAGTGGTTGTGCCGGTCAGGAATTTTCGAGGATGATGCCCTCGATCAGGTTAGCCACGTCCTCGCACTTGTCGGTGATGGTCTCGAGCAGTTCGTAAATCGCCTTGAGTTTGATGACCTCGCGCACATCAGGTTCCTCGCGAAACAGTTTGCTCATGGCGCTACGCATGACGCGGTCGGCGTCGCTCTCGAGTCGGTCAATTTCTTCGCAAGTCTTCAGTGCTGCATCGGCCACGCTGGGATCCGCAATCTTGTCGAGCAACTTGACCGCGTCCCTCACCCGCTCACAACACTTCACGCTAATGTCTGTCAACCGAACAATCTCATCCGTCATGTGGCGCACATCGTAAAGCGCCATAGTTTCTGCCGAGTCTTGAATCAGGTCGGCGACGTCATCCATTGTGTTGATAAGGCCATGAATCTGCTCACGGTCTATAGGCGTAATGAAAGTTTTGTGAAGGGCCTTGTTGACCTCGTGCGTGACCCGATCAGCTGCGCGTTCAGCATTGTCAACATCGCGGTTGTATTTTTCGCGCAGCGGCACATCGTTGTAGTTGGCCACCATCTGGGAAAAAGCGCGTGCAGCCTCCATGATTCGGTCGGCATGCTGGTTGAACATGTCGAAAAAATTACCGTCACGCGGCAACAATTTGCCAAAAAACATGGCCAACTCCTGTGGGGTTTAATGTCAAATATTTGACAAAATTATGACCGATTGCAGTTTAACCTCCACGCCGCTGCGTCGCAAACCAGTTCAGACCAACTGGCAAGCACCGCCACCCACCCAGTGAAAGTACTCGGATCTTGAAGATGCCCATGCCAAGCAAATAACATGAACTCGTTGACGCCTAGCAGTAACAGCAGTGAATGGATAGGCAACGGGATAGTGCCTAAGACGCTCATTGGATGGGGGGCAACAAAAAGGCCCCACAGCGAGTGCTGGGGGCCAATCAGCAGGAACTACTGCTGGACTTGCGTAGGGTCTGAATCAGGCGATCACTGTCGAAGCTGCCGCTACATAATCTGGAACACGGTCAAAGTTCAGATATTGGTAGACCTGGCCGCTTGCGGCGGTCAGCACGCCCATGTCGGCCATGTATTCGGCTTTGGTAGGAATGCGTCCGAGTTTGGAGCAAATCGCGGCCAGTTCGGCGCTGCCCAAGTAGACATTGCTGTTCTTGCCGAGCCGGTTGGGGAAATTACGTGTCGAAGTCGAGAATACCGTTGCGCCCTCCTTGACCTGTGCCTGGTTACCCATGCACAGGCTGCAACCTGGCATCTCCATGCGCGCACCAGCAGAGCCCAGCACACCATAATGCCCCTCCTCGCTCAGTTGCTTGGCATCCATCTTGGTCGGCGGCGCCATCCACAGCTTGACCGGGATATCACGTTTGTTCTCCAGCAACTTGCTCGCCGCACGGAAATGGCCAATGTTGGTCATGCAGGAGCCGATGAATACTTCATCGATCTTGGCGCCGGCCACCTCTGACAAAGTCTTCACATCGTCCGGATCGTTCGGGCAGGCCAGGATTGGCTCATGGATGTCAGCCAGGTCGATTTCGATCACTGCGGCGTACTCGGCATCTGCGTCACCTTTGAGCAGCTGCGGGTCGGCGAGCCAGGCTTCCATCGCCTTGATTCGGCGGTTGATGGTGCGCACATCGGCATAGCCACTGGCGATCATCCACTTCAACATCGTGATGTTGCTGGTGATGTACTCGACGATCGGCTCCTTGTTCAGGTGTACCGTGCATCCACCGGCACTGCGCTCGGCCGAGGCGTCACTCAGCTCGAAGGCCTGCTCCACCTTCAGGTCTGGAAGCCCTTCGATCTCCAGAATCCGCCCCGAAAAGATGTTCTTCTTGCCCTGTTTGGCGACGGTCAGCAGGCCGGCCTTGATGGCGTACAGCGGGATCGCGTTGACCAGATCGCGCAAGGTCACGCCAGGCTGCATCTTGCCCTTGAAGCGCACCAGCACGCTCTCGGGCATGTCCAGCGGCATCACGCCGGTAGCGGCACCAAAGGCCACCAGACCAGAGCCTGCCGGGAAGCTGATGCCGATCGGGAAGCGGGTGTGGCTGTCGCCACCGGTGCCCACGGTATCGGGCAGCAGCATGCGGTTGAGCCAGCTGTGGATGATGCCGTCGCCCGGGCGCAGGCTGATGCCTCCCCGGTTGTTGATGAACTCGGGCAACTCGTGGTGCATCTTCACATCAACCGGCTTGGGGTAGGCAGCGGTGTGGCAGAAAGACTGCATCACAAGGTCGGCACTGAAGCCCAGGCAGGCCAAGTCTTTGAGCTCGTCGCGAGTCATTGGGCCGGTCGTATCCTGCGAGCCGACACTGGTCATGCGCGGCTCACAATAAGTGCCAGGGCGCACACCTTGTTGATGGCCGCCGACCAGTGGCATGCCGCAAGCGCGACCGACCATTTTCTGCGCGAGAGTAAAGCCCTTGCCCGAGTCGACCGGATTGCTTGGCAAACGGAACAGGGTGCTAACCGGCAAGCCCAGTGCCTCGCGCGCCTTGGCAGTAAGGCCCCGACCAATAATCAAGGGAATACGACCGCCGGCTCGAACCTCATCAAAGAGCACCTCACTTTTGAGCTGAAACTCGGCGATCACCTTGCCGTCTTTGAGGGCCTTGCCATCGTAAGGCCGCAATTCCACCACATCGCCCATGGCCATCTGGCTGACATCGAGTTCAATCGGCAGCGCCCCCGAATCTTCCATGGTGTTGTAGAAAATCGGGGCAATCTTGCTGCCCAGACAGACGCCACCAAAGCGTTTGTTGGGCACAAACGGGATGTCCTGACCAGTGAACCAGAGCACCGAGTTGGTGGCTGATTTGCGCGACGAGCCGGTCCCGACCACGTCGCCGACGTAGGCCACCAGATGGCCGCGTGCCTTGAGGTCATTGATGAACTTGACCGGACCGCGCTTGCCGTCTTCCTCGGGCGTGATGCCGGGCCGGGCGTTCTTGTGCATCGCCAGCGCGTGCAAGGGGATGTCGGGGCGGCTAAAGGCGTCGGGCGCGGGCGACAGGTCGTCGGTGTTGATCTCGCCGGCCACCTTGAACACGGTCAGGGTGATCGACCGGGGCACTTCCGGCCGGGACGTGAACCACTCGGCGTCGGCCCAGCTCTGCAGCACGGCTTTGGCGTGGGCGTTGCCGGCATCAGCCTTTTCCTTGACGTCATGAAACTGGTCAAACATCAGCAGGGTTTTCTTGAGGCCACTGGCGGCCACTTCAGCCACTGCTGCATCGTCGAGCAGATCAACCAGAGGACTGATGTTGTAGCCGCCGAGCATAGTGCCCAGTAATTCGGTGGCCTTTTGCCTTGAAAGCAGCGAGCACTTCTCAGTGCCATTCGCTACCGCCGCCAAATAGCTGGCCTTGACCTTGGCCGCATCATCGACACCAGCGGGCACGCGGTGTGTGATCAGTTCAAGCAGCGTCGACTCTTCGCCAACTGGCGGGGCTTTCAGCAAATCAATCAGTTCGCCGGTCTGCTTGGCTGACAGCGGGAGGGGCGGAATGCCCAAAGCCGCGCGCTCGGCCAAATGGACTCGATAGTTCTGCAACATGATGTTTTCCTTTTCAATCAACAAAAATTAGTCCGCTCTTGCGAAAAATCGCTTTGTCCACGGCTCCCGTGTCATGCCCTTCGCGCTTGCTCAGCGGGGGGCAAAAAAGCCCCGAGCCTCGTCAGGCAGCACAGTGCCAGTTTGTTGGGCACGCTCCAACACCTGCCAGAAATAACGATAACTGGCGCGGTCCTGCAACACGCCCCGGTCCGATATCGGCGCCCAGTCCGCCCGTTGGGCTGCCACCAAAATGCGAGTCGCTCGATCAATTTCAACTGGTTCTGGGGCAAATGCTTCGAGAATTGGTCTGATCTGGGCGGGATGAATGCTCCACATGCGGGTAAATCCGAGCTCGCGGTTGGCTCTCCTTGCCGCCGCCCGCAACTTGGCTGCGTCAGTGAATTCGGTGACCACGCAATGCGAGGGCACCTTGCTATTGGCATGGCACGCTGCCGAGATTTCCAGCTTCGCACGCATCACTAATGGGTGATTGAATTGATTCAGCTCACCATCACCCCGCCCCTGGTCCAACCCCATGGCGGTTGCCGGAATGGCCCCGCCGTGCGCAGAAACGAAATCCATAAGACCAAAACTCAGCGACTGGACGCGATGATGCGCGGCGATCGAAAAGGCCAGGTGGACCGCAGCAGGCGACTCGATCAAAACGTGAAGTGGCAGGGGTGACTGGCGTGCGGATCTGGTCGCCATAAGGTCAATCAATTGCACGGCCTGATCGAGCGCTGCGAGCGACTCCAACTTGGGGATCATGATGTGGCAGAGCGCCTCAGCGGCTGTACCGACAATCGTCGCCACGTCTTGCTCGAAAGCCGGGTGATCCACTGGGTGAACCCGCACGGCTACTCTGGGCCGGCAACGGCTGGGATCTGCCGCTGCCTTCGCCAAGTGGTCTCGAGCCAAGTCCGCCACCATCTGGGCATGGTCATTTTCCCCACCAATTGGCGCACCATCCTCGCAGTCAAGCGTCACATCGAAGGGGCAGGCACCAAATTCTTCGGACATCGCCGCCTGCAGCGCCAGACTTTTGCGCATCCGGAGCTCAACGCCACAGTAGTGATCGCATACCGGAATTGAACTGGCCGCACTCTGTGCGCCCAAGAGCACGTCACGGGGTATTTGCATGGCTGATCGGTCGTCCCGTGCCCAGTATCACGAGGTGGGTCACGAAACTTTAGAGCAGATGAGCGACGCCTGCCTGCTCGTCCTGCAGTTCCTTGAGGGTCTTGTTGATACATTCCTGACTGAACGCATCAACCGGCAGGCCTTCAACGGGCAGGTACTCACCCCCCTCACAGGTGACTGCAAAACCGAACATGGTGTCCTTTGGAATTCCATATTGACCGTCCGAAGCGATACCCATGGTGACCCATTTTCCATGGGTTCCCAGAGCCCAATCACGCATATGATCAATGGCGGCGTTGGCGGCCGACGCAGCAGACGACACACCACGCGCAGCAATGATGGCAGCACCCCGCTTACCCACTGTAGGCAAGAACGTGTTGGCGTTCCAGTCATGGTCGTTGATGATGTCTTTGACGCTGACACCGTCAATGGTGGCAAAGCGATAATCGGCGTACATGGTCGGGGAATGGTTACCCCAAACAGCTAATTTTTCGATCGCTGACACGGGCTTACCGGTTTTGGCAGCCAACTGGCTCAGCGCACGGTTGTGATCCAACCGCAGCATGGCGGTGAAGTTCTTGCGCGGCAGGTCTGGCGCACTTTTCATGGCGATGTAGGCATTGGTATTGGCAGGATTACCCACCACCAGCACCTTGACATTACGGCTCGCTACGGCGTTCAACGCCTTGCCCTGGGCAGTGAAAATTTCAGCATTCACGGCCAGCAGTTCAGCGCGCTCCATACCTGGGCCGCGGGGGCGCGAACCGATCAGCAGCGCGTAATCGGCATCCTTGAACGCGGTCATCGGATCGCCATGCGCTTCCATCCCTGCAAGCAGGGGAAAAGCGCAATCCTGCAACTCCATCATCACACCCTGCAAAGCCTGCTGCGGTTTTTCCATCGGCACTTCCAACAACTGCAGGATCACAGGCTGGTCCTTGCCTAGCATTTCGCCAGAAGCAATGCGAAAAAGGACGGCATAGCCGATTTGACCTGCGGCACCGGTCACAGCGACTCGGACGGGCTTTTTGCTCATAGTAAAAACTCCAAAAGTTTAGAAAACAAGGCGGGCAACGTCGACTGATCATGCCGAGCAGCGCAGATTCGGCGAGCAGTGTACGCTGGAAAACCCTTAGCCGTCAAATTGTCTTATGTCTTATATAAGATATGATACAGCGTGCCTGGGTCAACCAAGCCGCCACCCCTTCGCCATGGCCTCAACCTCCTTGCCCTCTCACGAAAGTCCTGTCGCTGATGGGAGCGCCAATAATGTCGCGAATTCGGCGACGCCTGCATTCAGCCCGCTGTACCAACAAATCAAGGGGCTGATCCTCAACAGCCTGCGTATGGGCGAATGGAAACCCGGCGAGGCTATCCCCAGTGAAATGGATTTGGCCGGGCGCTTCAGAGTCAGCCAGGGGACAGTTCGTAAAGCCATTGACGAACTTGCCGCTGACAACCTGGTGGTGCGACGACAGGGCAAGGGAACTTTTGTGGCCACCCATGCCGAGCGCCAAGTCCAATACCGATTCCTCAAATTAATGCCAGACAGTGGGGACCTTAACTTGGAAGGCCCAGCACAGCGCCACGTTGTTGATTGCAAACGCCTTCGCGCGCCGTCGGATGTCGCGCGCGCACTGGCCTTGCGTTCAGGCGATGCCGTGCTTCAAGTGCGGCGCGTACTGTCTTTTGCTAGCAGGCCGACGATTCTTGAGGACCTCTGGCTCCCGGGCGCGCCATTTAAAGGTCTGACCGCTGACCGCCTACGTGGCTACGAGGGGCCGATGTACGCTTTGTTTGAGACTGAATTCGGTGTGCGGATGGTGCGCGCCGAAGAAAAAATCCGCGCCATCAGCGCGGATCACGTGCACAGCCAGCTCTTGAAGGTGGAACCGTTGACACCTTTGCTAAGTGTCGAACGTATCGCATTCACGTACCATGACCTTCCCATGGAACTCAGGCGTGGCCTTTACGTCACTGATACTCATTACTATCGTAACGAGTTGAATTGAGTTGAACCTAACAGACTTGGCACCTGAAGGACAAATTGAAACCTTGACGTCAGTTTGTTGCGGTGCAATAGAATTTGCTTAACAGTGATAACCATAAAGACGGCGTTTTTACCCCCAGGAAAGTCCAGACATGACCGAGATTGACCCACATGCGCCGGTAAAGCGGCCCGAATTCCGCAACATCAACGCTTTTAAGGACCTTCCAAGCTACCGCTTACCGCCTGCGGGCTGGGTGTCAATACTTCATCGGATCAGTGGGGCCGTGATGTTCCTCTTGTTGCCCTTCGTGATCTGGATGTTCGACACCTCGGTATCTTCGGAAATTTCCTTCATGAAATTCAAATCCGCATTCAATGTCGGCCTACTCGGCGTTCCGGGCGTCATCTGGAAGTTGCTGGCACTGGCACTGATTTGGGCGTACCTTCACCACCTGATCGCCGGCTTGCGGCACCTATGGATGGACGCGCGGCACGCCGTGAGCAAAGAGTTCGGTCGCTCCTCTGCGCTGGTGACCTTGACCTTGGGTTCTGTGCTGACGCTGGTATTGGCACTTAAATTGTTCGGTCTTTATTAAGGAGCATAAGAATGGCAGTTAACTATGGCTCCAAACGTGTAGTTGTCGGTGCACATTACGGCTTGCGCGACTGGTTGGCGCAACGCGTCACAGCGGTACTGATGGCCTTGTTCACATTTTTGGTGCTGGGGCAGCTCTTTGTCTCGAAAGGTCCTATCAGCTACTACACCTGGTCGGGGATTTTTGCGGCTCAATGGATGAAGGTCTTGACCTTCACGATGATTCTGGCTTTGCTGTACCACGTCTGGGTCGGCATGCGCGACATCTGGATGGACTACGTCAAGCCGGTCGGGCTGCGCTTGTCATTGCAGGTTTTCTCGCTAGTCTGGTTAGTCAGCTGCGCTGGCTGGGCCATTCAGGTACTTTGGCGTCTCTGACGCGGCCGAGACCCTGGCGACCCTGCCCTCCCCTTACAGGTTGAAATTCATGACTTATTCCGTGTCCAAAAGAAAATTTGACGTTGTCATCATTGGCGCAGGCGGCTCCGGCATGCGCGCTTCCCTGCAATTGGCTCGAGCCGGCCTGAATGTGGCTGTGTTGAGCAAGGTTTTCCCTACACGCTCCCACACAGTGGCTGCCCAAGGTGGCATTGGCGCCTCGCTTGGCAACATGAATGACGACAATTGGCATTACCATTTCTACGACACGGTCAAGGGTTCGGACTGGCTCGGCGATCAGGACGCCATCGAATTCATGTGTCGCGAAGCGCCTAAAGTAGTCTATGACCTAGAGCATATGGGCATGCCGTTCGACCGTAATCCGGACGGCACCATCTACCAGCGCCCATTTGGCGGCCATACGGCTAACTATGGCGAGAAAGCCGTAGAGCGCGCCTGCGCGGCCGCAGACCGCACCGGTCACGCCATGCTTCACACCCTCTACCAACAAAACATCAAGGCTAGGACCAGCTTTTTTGTGGAGTGGATGGCGCTTGACCTGATCCGGGACGCCGAAGGCGACGTGGTCGGCGTGACCGCGCTGGAAATGGAAACTGGTGATATACACATTCTGGAAGCCAAAACAACACTGCTAGCAACGGGTGGCGCCGGTCGGATCTTCGCGGCGTCAACCAACGCATTCATCAATACTGGCGACGGCTTAGGCCTGGCAGCTCGCGCTGGCATACCCTTGGAAGACATGGAATTCTGGCAATTCCACCCGACCGGTGTCGCGGGCGCCGGCGTGTTGCTGACGGAAGGTTGCCGCGGTGAGGGGGCGATTCTGCTCAACAGCAATGGTGAGCGATTCATGGAGCGTTATGCGCCGACCCTGAAAGACCTGGCACCGCGCGATTTTGTCTCACGCTCCATGGACCAGGAAATCAAGGAAGGCCGTGGCTGTGGCCCGAACAAAGACTATGTGTTGCTGAAGCTCGACCACCTAGGCGCAGAAACCATCATGAAACGGTTGCCGTCAGTGTTTGAAATCGGACATAACTTTGCCAACGTCGACATCACCAAAGAGCCGATTCCAGTGGTACCGACCATCCATTACCAAATGGGTGGCATTCCAACCAATATCAATGGGCAAGTGGTCATTCAGGCCAATGGGGTGCATAACCAGGTGGTCAATGGCCTGTACGCCGTGGGCGAATGTTCATGTGTGAGCGTACACGGCGCCAATCGTCTGGGAACCAACTCGCTGCTGGACCTTTTGGTATTCGGCCGCGCTGCTGGCAACCATATCGTTGAGTTCAACAACAAGAGTAAGGCGCACAAACCCTTGCCAGCTGACGCTGCCGACCGCACACTGGCACGGCTTTCGCGGCTGGACAATGCCACACAAGGAGAATATGCCCAGGATGTGGCCAATGATCTGCGCGCCTGCATGCAGCTGCATGCAGGCGTCTTCCGTACTCAGGCCAGCATGGATCAAGGGGTGAGTAAGATCGCTGACCTGAGGGAACGCGTCAATGCTATCAATCTGAAAGACAAGTCCAAGGTCTTCAATACAGCGCGTATTGAGGCACTTGAAGTCGAAAACCTGATCGAGGCCGCCCAGGCGACGATAGTTTCGGCTGCAGCCCGCCATGAAAGCCGGGGGGCACATACGGTGGACGATTACAGCGACAGCCCGGAGCATCCAAATGGCCGCAACGATGTTGAGTGGCACAAACACACCCTCTGGTACAGCGAGGGCAATCGTTTGAGTTACAAGCCGGTCCAAATGAAACCTCTAACCGTAGATTCCGTTGAACTGAAAGTCCGTACCTTCTGACCCTTGTCGGGACATAGAGGCCAACCAGCCCCCAACTGCATTTGAACCGGAGTTACCCATGACCAAACGCACTTTCCAAATTTACCGTTACGACCCGGACCAAGACGCTAAGCCCTACATGCAAACCATCGAGGTGGAACTCGATGGCAGTGAGCGCATGCTGTTGGACGCACTGATGAAGCTCAAGGCCATTGACCCCGCCATATCTTTTCGTCGCTCTTGCCGGGAAGGGGTATGCGGATCAGATGCGATGAACATCAATGGCAAGAATGGTCTGGCCTGTCTGACGAACATGCGCACACTGTCGGGCACCATCGTGCTCAAGCCCCTACCGGGGCTGCCGGTCATCCGTGACCTGATCGTCGACATGACGCAATTTTTCAATCAGTACAACTCGATCAAGCCCTACTTGATCAATGACACGGTACCGCCGGAAAAAGAGCGCCTGCAGAGCCCCGAGGAGCGCGAAGAGCTCAACGGCTTGTATGAATGCATCCTGTGCGCCAGCTGCTCCACCAGTTGCCCAAGTTTTTGGTGGAATCCGGACAAATTTGTTGGCCCAGCTGGACTGCTGCAGGCCTACCGTTTTATTGCAGACAGCCGTGACGAGGCCACAGCCGAGCGCCTGGATAACCTGGAAGACCCCTACCGTTTGTTCCGCTGCCATACCATCATGAATTGCGTGGACGTTTGCCCCAAGGGCCTGAACCCCACCAAGGCGATTGGCAAGATCAAAGAAATGATGGTTTTACGCACGGTCTAAGCGCCACTTGTATGCCGACAGGTTTGGGTGAATTGATTGATGAACGTAGCTTGAGCAAACTGCGCTGGCGGTGCCGTCGAGGCCTGCTTGAGAACGATTTGTTCATCGAACGTTTCTTCAATCGCTTCGAGAACACGCTGACTCAGCGGCAAGGCAAGGCTTTGGCAGACCTGATGGAGCTAAGCGATAACGATCTGCTTGACCTGCATCTGGGGAGACAGTCGCTTGCCCAGTTTGGTTCCGAACTTGACCGTGGTGAGATTCGAGAAGTACTGAGTATGTTGAGAGAAAACCCTTGAAAGGTAGAAAATGAAGTTAGCTGACAACAAAGCCACCCTGTCGTTCAGTAACGGCAGCCCTAGCGTCGATTTGCCGGTTTACCAAGGCAATGTCGGGCCGGATGTGATCGATATCCGCAAGCTGTACGCACAAACCGGCATGTTCACCTATGACCCTGGGTTTTTGTCTACGGCGTCTTGTCAGTCTGCCATCACCTACATTGACGGCGACAAAGGTGAACTGCTCTACCGCGGGTATCCGATCGAGCAGTTGGCGACCCAGTGCGATTTCATGGAGACCTGCCACCTGCTGCTGTACGGCAACCTGCCCGATGCAGCAGCCAAGACCGACTTCACCAAACGCGTGACCAACCACACCATGGTCAACGAGCAGATGCAGTTTTTCCTGCGCGGCTTCCGGCGCGATGCGCACCCGATGGCCATCATGACCGGCCTGGTCGGCGCACTGTCGGCCTTCTACCACGACAGCACCGACATCAACAACCCTGAGCACCGTGAAATCTCCGCCATCCGCCTGATTGCCAAGATGCCCACGCTGGTGGCCATGGCCTACAAATACAGCGCAGGCCAGCCCTACATGTACCCCAAGAACAAGCTCAGCTACGCGGGCAACTTCCTGCACATGATGTTTGCTAACCCCTGCGAGGACTACGAGGTCAATCCAGTGATCGAGCGCGCGCTCGATCGCATCTTTGTGCTGCACGCCGATCATGAGCAAAATGCCTCGACATCGACCGTGCGGCTCTGCGGCAGTTCGGGCACCAACCCGTTCGCCGCCATCGCAGCCGGCGTGGCCTGCCTGTGGGGCCCGGCGCATGGCGGCGCGAATGAAGCCTGCCTGAACATGCTGGAAGACATCCAGCGAATGGGGGGTGTCTCCAAAGTGGGCCAGTTCATGGACCAGGTCAAGGACAAGAACTCCAATGTCAAGCTGATGGGCTTCGGCCACCGCGTCTATAAAAATTATGACCCGCGCGCCAAGCTGATGCAGGAAACCTGCAAGGAAGTGCTGACCTCGCTCGGCCTGGAGAACGACCCACTGTTCAAGCTGGCCATGGCGCTGGAAAAGATAGCGCTCGAAGACGACTATTTTGTACAACGCAAGCTCTACCCCAACGTGGACTTCTACTCCGGCATCGTGCAGCGCGCCATCGGCATTCCAGTGAGCCTGTTCACAGCGATTTTTGCGCTGGCCCGTACGGTCGGCTGGATTGCCCAGCTCAATGAAATGATTGGTGACCCGGAGTACAAAATTGGCCGTCCGCGTCAACTCTTCACAGGGTCAGTGCGTAGAGATGTGCTGCCTATTGCGCAGCGCTGATTTCATAGTCTGAGAACCTGGCGCCGAGGCGCAGCAAGCTACACGCCCGCCTGATGATCGCATCGGCGGGCGTTTTTTGTATTGAGTTTCTCGCGAGAGGACCGTTGCTGATATCCGTTTGATGAGTTGAATGCCACGGGCTGCGTAAAATACAGCATTGCGAAGGAAAACCATGGGACGCACGCTTTACGACAAGCTCTGGGACGACCACGTCGTCCATACCGAAGACGATGGCACCGCCATTCTCTACATCGACCGACACTTGGTGCATGAAGTGACCAGTCCGCAGGCCTTTGAGGGCCTTCGACAAACAGGCCGACCGGTTTGGCGGGTGAGTTCCATTGTTGCAACGGCCGATCACAACACACCGACCACCGGCTGGGACCGCGGTTATGAGGGCATTACAGACGCGACCAGCAAGGAACAAGTCGTCATGCTCGACACCAACATCCGGGAGTTCGGCTCGGCCGCCTACTTCCCATTCTTGTCCAAACGCCAGGGTATCGTGCACGTGATCGGCCCTGAAAACGGCGCTACGCTGCCGGGGATGACGGTGGTCTGCGGGGACTCCCACACGTCGACCCACGGCGCCTTTGGCGCTTTGGCACATGGCATTGGCACCAGCGAAGTCGAGCATGTCCTAGCCACTCAAACCCTGCTGGCCAAGAAAGCCAAAAACATGCTCGTCCGAGTCGATGGCGTTTTGTCGCTCGGCTGTAGCGGCAAAGACATCGTTTTGGCCGTCATTGGTCAAATTGGCACTGCCGGTGGCACGGGCTACACCATCGAGTTCGGGGGTACTGCGATTCGCGCCTTAAGCATGGAGGGCCGGATGACTGTGTGTAACATGGCCATTGAGGCCGGTGCCCGCGCCGGCCTGGTGGCCGTCGACGACAAAACCATCGACTACGTCCGCGGGCGCCCCCTGGCACCTGGCCATCTGGCCAGCGGCTCGGCCGCCGCCGTGGAATGGGACCAGGCCGTGGCGTACTGGAAGACGCTGCATTCGGATGCTGACGCCGTTTTCGATCAAGTGATCGAGCTCGATGCCAGCCGCATCATCCCTCAGGTCACCTGGGGTACCTCGCCCGAAATGGTGCTGGGCATCGACAACCGTGTGCCGGACCCGGACAAGGAAAAGGACCCCAACAAACGGACCGCCATCGAACGTGCCCTGGTTTACATGGGACTTGAGCCAGGCAAGGCCCTGAACGACCTGTTTATTGACAAGGTCTTCATTGGCTCTTGTACCAACAGCCGGATTGAGGACATACGGGAAGCAGCCGCCGTGGTGCGCAAGCTGGGGCGAAAAGTCGCTAAAAATGTCAAATTGGCGATGGTTGTCCCGGGCTCGGGCTTGGTCAAAGCACAAGCCGAGCGCGAAGGCCTGCACGAGATTTTCCGCGCGGCCGGCTTCGAGTGGCGCGAACCTGGCTGTTCGATGTGCTTGGCCATGAACGCCGACCGGCTTGAGCCAGGCGAGCGTTGCGCCTCCACCAGCAACCGTAATTTTGAGGGTCGCCAGGGAGCGGGCGGGCGCACGCACCTGGTCAGCCCGGCCATGGCGGCCGCAGCGGCCATTCATGGTCATTTTGTCGACGTCCGGCAATTCGCCTGACCAGCCCACCTGGGAGCACTGCATGAGTCATTGGCGTTTGGAGTGGCTTCGCGCAGTGCTAATGAGCCTGTGCGGCTGCAATACAGTCCAGGGCCTGGGGTAGGAAGACAGGCAAAAAAATTGAAGATGCAGCAAAGAAAAATTAAGGACGCACCGTGCAAAAATTTGAAACTCTAAGGGGCCTGGTGGCCCCAATAGACCGGGAAAATGTGGATACCGACGCCATCATTCCCAAGCAGTTTCTGAAATCGATTCGCAAGACTGGTTTTGGGCAAAACCTGTTTGATGAATGGCGCTACCTGGATGCCGGCTATCCCGGCCAGGACCCCGCCAGCCGCAAGCCGAACCCAGACTTCGTGCTCAACCAGCCACGGTACCAGGGCGCCTCCATTTTGCTAGCCCGTAAAAATTTTGGTTGCGGCTCATCGCGCGAGCATGCTCCCTGGGCGCTGGACCAATTTGGCTTTCGCGCCATCATTGCCCCCAGCTATGCCGATATTTTCTTCAACAACATCTTCAAAAATGGTCTGCTACCCATTGTGTTGCCGGATGCACAGGTTGCAGCACTGTTTGACGAACTGGCGGCCTTTCCGGGTTACAGCCTGACGATTGATCTGCAGCGCCAGCAGATCATCAAACCCGATGGCCAGGAATTGCCGTTCGAGGTGCAGGCGTTTCGCAAGTACTGCTTGCT
>CALPLW020000004.1 GCA_943324505.2 Comamonas sp. lk | reverse complement strand
CCGGAGGCTTCACGGTGGCGGCCCTGACCGGTGGCGCTGGCCATGTGACCTCGATCGACTCTTCGGGGCCGGCGCTGGCCCAGGCCGAGGCCAATGTCGCCTTGAACGGTTTTGATGCGCAGCGCGTCAGTTTTCTGGATGCGGACGTTAATGCGGCCTTACGCCAATTTGACCGCGAGGGCCAGCGTTTTGATGCGATCGTGCTCGACCCGCCCAAGTTTGCCCCTACGGTGGCCCACGCCGAGCGCGCGGCCCGGGCGTACAAAGACATCAACCGGCTGGCCTTCAAGCTGCTGGCGCCGGACGGCGTGCTGTTCACCTATTCCTGCTCGGGCGGCATCAGCGCCGACCTGTTTCACAAGATCGTGGCCTCGGCCGGCAGCGACGCCGGCGTTGACGGCTTTATCACCGAACGCCTGGGCGGCGCCCCGGATCACCCCATGACCCTCAACTTTCCAGAAGGCGAGTACTTGAAGGGCCTGGTCGTGATGCGGCGCTGAGCGCCCTCAAATTCCCCGCTAAACTCTTCGCCTGCCTCCGCCGACCGACCTGCGCGTGCAGTTTCTTCCGCCCCCACCCAGGATTGCCATGTCACTCATTCCCGCCACCATACTCACCGGTTTCCTCGGCTCAGGCAAAACCACGCTGCTCAAGCGCGTGCTGTCTGAGGCCCATGGCCAGAAAATCGCGGTGATTGAAAACGAGTTTGGCGAGGAAAACATCGACAGCGACATCCTGGTGTCCGACACCCAGGAGCAGATCATCCAGATGAGCAACGGCTGCATCTGCTGCACCATCCGCGAAGACCTGCGTGGCGCGCTGCGCGATCTGGCCGAGAAAAAACGCACCGGCGAGCTGGTGTTTGACCGTGTGGTGATCGAAACCACCGGCCTGGCCGATCCCGGCCCGGTGGCGCAGACCTTTTTCATGGACGACGAAATCGCTGAAAGCTACCTGCTGGACTCAATTTTGACGCTGGTGGATGCCAAGCACGCCGCCACGCAACTCAACGACCGCCAAGAGGCGCGGCGCCAGGTGGGTTTTGCCGACCAGATTTTTATCAGCAAGACGGATCTGGTGGCGCCGGCCGAGGTGGACGCCCTGATGCACCGGCTCAAGCACATGAACCCGAGGGCCCCGCAAAAAGCCGTGCATTTTGGGGAGGTCAGCCTGGCCGAGGTGTTTGACCTGCGCGGCTTCAACCTCAACGCCAAACTGGACATTGACCCTGATTTTCTGAAGGACGAGGCCCATGACCATGGTCATGACCACGGTCACGATCATGGTCACGAAAGCCACGATGACCACGTCCACGGCGAGCATTGCGACCATCCCTCGCACCAGGATGAGCCTGCCGGCCACGGTCACCACCATCACCATGACGACGATGTCAAGAGTTTTGTCTTCAAGTCCGACAAGCCGTTTGACCCCGCCCGACTCGAAGACTTTTTGGGCGCTGTGGTGAACATCTATGGCCCGCGCATGTTGCGTTACAAAGGTGTGCTGCACATGAAAGGCACGGATCGCAAGGTGATTTTCCAGGGCGTGCACCAGCTCATGGGCAGCGATCTTGGTCCAGCCTGGGGCGCCGACGAGGCGCGCGGCAGCAAAATGGTGTTCATTGGCATTGACTTACCACGCGACATCTTCCTGCAGGGCCTGACGCAGTGCCTGGTCGTTTGAGTGGTGCTCAGGACCGACGCAGAGGGCCAGTTTTGCCTTGATTTTCCAATTGACTGTATTTGCCTTGCCGAAACCTGTACACTCGCGCGCCGAAGATGATCAGCAAAAGCATCCTGATAAGAGCAATTTGCTGAAAATTTGAAGGTGATGGGGTGGGGTCGAGAAGGCGGTAGCCGGCATCGAGCCACCAGCGAATTGCATATGCATGCGCATTCTGCGAGGAGATTCGACGTGAAAGCTGAGTCCGGAAAAGCCAAGGCAGCGTCCGCCAAGACCGCCTCATCTATCAAGGGTAAGCCAGTTGCCGCCCCTGTCGCCAAGCCCGCCACCAAGGTGCCCGTGAAGAGCGCCCCAAAAGCGACCCCTGCCAAAAAAGCCCCGACGCCGGCCAAGACACCAGTCAAGCCAGCGCCGAAGAAATCCTTGCCGGCCAAGGCCGCTGTCGCGGTCAAGCATGTTCAAGCGCCAGTGAAAGTCCAACCCAAGGAATCCGTGAAAGTGACACCAGATAAAGTCGCGACCGCCCAGGTTGTTGCGCCAGTTCAAATCAGTGCATCGGTGCCGTCGGTGCCTCCCCGTTCGGGGCGGCCATCATCGCGCCTGGCGCAACTGACCGTGCCCTCGATGGCCCAGTCGGTGGCGTCGACCGCCGCCAAAGCCAGTTACACCCAGACCATACCGGCGCCGCTGATCGTGCCACCGCTGGCCTCTGCCATCAAAAAAGACCCGAAACTTGCCAACAACTGGAAAACCAAGCCACTGGCGCAGCTGACCGACGCTGATCTGATGGCCATGCCAGACGACGCCTATATGAATGACGTGCAGTTGGCCTATTTCCGGGCCAAGCTGGTGAGGCTCAAATTGGAAATACAGAGCAATGCGGTCGATACGACTGAGCACTTGCGTGAAGACACGGTGGTCGTGCCCGACCCCGCCGACCGCGCCACCATTGAAGAAGAGCACGCGTTGGAGCTGCGTACGCGTGACCGTGAACGTAAGCTCCTCAAGAAAATCGAGCAGTCCATCATGCGCGTTGACGCCGGTGACTACGGTTACTGCGATGAAACAGGCGAATCTATCGGCGTTGGTCGCCTGCTTGCACGCCCCACAGCGACACTGTCGCTGGAGGCGCAGCAACGGCGGGAGCTCAAGCAAAAAATGTTTGGCGACTGATCAGACCCCAGGGTTCTGAGCACCAAGGGCAGCGTGCATGTCCAAATCAGGCGGCAACGCGGGCTGGCTTGACTGGCTGTCAGGACTGATACACCGGGTCGGCGCTGCCGGCCGTCCAGACGCTGCGCTGGCCGGGTCAGCCGCCAGCGGCTTTGGCAAGCGCGCGCTCAAGGAAACCATCGAGCGCAAACGCAAAAACGACCAAGCGCGACGTGAGGAACTTGACCGACTGCGTCAGCAGAGGCGGCAGGGGCCATCCGCGGCCGCCGGCGCCTCAGACACGGGGGCAGAGGCCTTTTTTCAAAGCACTGTGATGCCCTACCCAGAGGCTCAATCGCTCACCATCCGAAAAATCGATGCGGTTGAGGCCCAGATGTCGCACCACTGGCTGAAGGGGCGGGTTGGTGGCGCGGGGGCCGGCATGCGACCCTTGCCGTCGCCCGCCTGGGAAGTCACCGACTTTGAAGCCACCCATTTGGCGATTGCCCTGGTTGATCCGTTGTCGCCAGCCGACGCCTGGCGCCCGCTTGAAGCCACTGGTCTGGCGAGTGAGTTGATGGCGTCCGGCCTGTTGACCATCGAACCCACAGCGCCTGCACCTGATGTTGAACTGGAGCGGGCTGCCCTGAGCTTCGCCAACGGCGACCTGGCGGGTGCCCAGCAGGTGCTTCATACGGCCTTGCGGGCATCGCCGCTGCGGAGTGCCGAGGCGCCGCGCAGGGCCGCAGCCCTGATGGACTTGAGCCGCACCACGGGTCAGCGGGCGCTGTTTGACGCTGTCGTTAGCGAGTATGGCCGCCACTTTGAGCGCAGCGTGCCGGGCTGGTTCTCGGTGCCGGACGCCTTGGCGCCGTCGACACCTTTAGCGCAGCAGGGCGTCGGGGCGGCCCCAGAGTGGATGCTGCGTGGCGAGTTGCGGGGGGACATGCCGGGAACACTGGCTGAACTGCAGCGCCCGCTGCCGGCGGGCGTGCCGGTCGCGGTGTCATGTACGCATTTGGTTCGGGTTGATTTTTCAGCTGCCGGAACCCTGCTCACCTGGACCATGGCGCATCAGCAGGCTGGCGGTACGGTGCGCTTTGACGATGTGCCCCACCTGGTGGCCGCTTTTTTCCACGTGATTGGTATCAACGAGCACGCTGAAGTGGTGCTGCGCACCCGTTAAGCTGGAAGTTTTCTGACCTGTAGACTGAGCACGCCTTGTTTTTGCCCGCGCCAACCCGACTTGAGACCCTCATGGAACAATTTCACGGTACCACCATCATCAGCGTGCGGCGTAACACGCCTGACGGCCCGCAGGTCGCCATCGGCGGCGACGGCCAGGTAACGCTCGGCAACATCGTGGTCAAGGGCACGGCGCGCAAGGTGCGCAAGCTCTACCACGGCAAAGTGTTGGCCGGTTTTGCCGGCGCCACTGCCGATGCATTCACCCTGTTCGAGCGCTTTGAGGCCAAGCTGGAGAAACACCAGGGGCATTTGGTGCGCGCGGCCATCGAGCTGACCAAAGACTGGCGCACCGACCGGGTGCTGCGCCGTTTGGAGGCCATGCTGGCCGTAGCTGATCGCGACGCCTCTTTGATCATCACTGGCAACGGTGATGTGCTGGAGCCTGAGCACGGCGTGGTCACCATTGGCTCAGGCGGTGCCTACGCCCAGGCCGCTGCCCTGGCCCTGCTGAACCACACCGAGTTGTCTGCCCAGGACATCGTGCGCCGTTCGCTGGAGATTGCCGGCGAACTGTGCATCTACACCAACATGAACCACACCATCGAGACCCTGCCATGACGCCCCAGGACATCGTTGCTGAACTGGACCGGCACATTGTCGGCCAGGCCCAGGCCAAGCGCGCCGTGGCCATTGCGCTGCGCAACCGCTGGCGCCGCCAGCAGGTCGAGCCCGGCCTGCGTGCCGAGATCACACCCAAGAACATATTGATGATCGGCCCCACCGGGGTTGGCAAGACCGAGATCGCGCGCCGCTTGGCCCGGCTCGCCGACGCGCCTTTCATCAAGGTTGAGGCGACCAAATTCACCGAGGTTGGTTACGTGGGCAAGGATGTGGATGCCATCATCCGCGACCTGGCCGAGATCGCGGTCAAACAGACCCGCAGCAGCGAAATGGCCAAGGTGCGCGAGCGCGCCTTGGACGCGGCTGAAGACAGGGTGCTTGACATCCTGGTGCCGCCGCCGCGCGGCGAGTTTGGCTCTCAGACTGGCGGCGAGCCTGAAAGTGCCACTCGCCAGAGCTTTCGCAAGAAGCTGCGCGAAGGCCAGTTGGCCGAGCGGAGCATCGAGGTCGATGTGGCGCGTTCGGCCCCGGCGCTTGAAGTGATGGGCCCGGCCGGCATGGAGGAGATGACCGAGCAGCTGCGCGGCCTGTTTGGCCAGATGGGGCAGGGCAAGCGGCAGACGCGCAAGCTGCCGATTGGCGAAGCGCTCAAGGTGCTGGCCGACGAAGAAGCCGCCAAACTGATCAACGAGGACGAGATCCGCGCCCAAGCGCTGCAGATGCTGGAGCAGAACGGCATTGTGTTCATCGACGAGATCGACAAGGTCACCTCGCGCAGCGAGGGGCAGGGCGCCGAGGTGTCCCGCCAGGGCGTACAGCGCGACCTGCTGCCGCTGGTGGAGGGCACCACGGTCACGACCAAGTACGGCCCGGTCAAGACCGACCACATCCTGTTCATTGCCTCGGGTGCCTTTCACCTGAGCAAGCCGAGCGACCTGATTCCCGAGCTGCAGGGGCGCTTCCCGATCCGGGTTGAGCTGCAGTCGCTCTCGGTCCAGGACTTTGTGGCTATCCTGACGCAAACCCATGCCTCGCTGGTGCGCCAGTACCAGGCGCTTCTCGCGACCGAAGAAGTGCACATCGACTTCACCGAGGCCGGTATCGCGCGGTTGGCGCAAACCGCATTTGACGTTAACGAGCGCACCGAAAACATCGGCGCGCGACGACTGTCCACCGTGATGGAGCGCCTGCTTGACGAGGTCAGTTTCAACGCTACCACCCTGGCCGGGCAGACCGTGACCGTAGACGCTGCCTACGTGGACGCCCGTCTGGGTGAACTCAGCCGCGACGAGGACCTGTCCCGCTACATTTTGTAAGCGTCACGGCGGCCGGTGCTTGGCATTGGCTTCATATTTCACTTTCACAAGCTGTGCTAAGTGCTTAATTTAGAACAGATTTCTGCCGGTTTTTACCGGCAGAGTCGCTTCTAAGTCTTTGATTTCATTGGAAAAAATTAGCGAGAACGGGTGCCAGGCCATGGCTTTTTTGGGGATTTGCTGATAAAGTGCAAAAAAGTGCAATTAAGTGGTGAAAAGTGCCTTGCACTTTCCTTTATTGAGCAAATATCAAAAGTAGGTGCATCGTCGTGTTTCAAGGGGCTTCGTCATTGAGTCTGGATGCCAAGGGGCGGCTGTCGGTGCCAACCCGGTATCGTGACGTCCTGAGCGCCACAGCTGGCGGCCTGCTGACCCTGACCAAACACCCGCACGGTTGCCTGATGGTGTTTCCGCGCCCCGAGTGGGAAAAATTCCGCGAGCGTGTTGCCAACTTGCCGATGTCCGCGCAGTGGTGGAAGCGCATTTTTCTTGGCAATGCGATGGACGTCGAGATCGATGGCACCGGTCGCGTGCTGGTGTCGCCCGAACTGCGCGTCGCTGCCGGCATCAGTCGCGACACCATGCTGCTGGGCATGGGCAACCACTTTGAGTTGTGGGACAAGGCGACCTATGAAGCGCAGGAGTCACAGGCGATGCAGGGTGCGATGCCCGACGTCTTCAAGGACTTCTCTTTCTAGGACCGGCGGTGAACACAGCATGGTCACATACCACCGTCTTGTTGAACGAAGCCGTGGACGCGCTGTTGGGCGCGCCCGGCCCGGCGGCCGGCACCTATGTGGACGCCACCTTTGGGCGAGGTGGTCACTCGAGGTTGATCTTGTCGCGCTTGGACGCGGCCGGTCGACTGGTGGCCTTCGACAAGGACCCGGAGGCACTGGCGGAAGCGGCTGCGCTGCAGGATCCGCGCTTTTCGAGCCGGCACCAGGCGTTTGGCCAGCTGGGCGACATGCCGACGGCGAGTTTGGCCGGGGTGTTGCTGGATCTGGGTATCAGCTCGCCGCAGATCGACAACCCGGCGCGCGGCTTCAGCTTTCGATTCGACGGCCCGCTGGACATGCGCATGGACACCACGCGCGGCCTGAGCGTGGCGCAGTGGCTTCATACGGCCCAACTGGATCAAATAACGGAGGTGATACGTGACTTCGGTGAAGAACGGTTTGCTGGCGCCATTGCAAAGGCGATTGTTGCTCGCCGACAGGAGCGGGGCCCAATGTCAAGCACCTCCGAATTGGCCCAACTCGTGGCTGACACGGTCAAAACCCGCGAGCCGGGTCAGAACCCTGCAACGCGCACATTTCAGGCTTTTCGGATTTTCATCAACAGTGAACTTGAAGAGTTACAGCGGGCGTTAGCCGCCAGTCTTGACGTTCTGGCGCCTGGTGGACGCCTGGTCGTGATCAGTTTTCACTCTCTGGAGGATCGTATTGTTAAGCAGTTCATTGCCCGTCACGCCAGCGATCCCTATGACCGCCGCGCCCCGTTGGCCGCACCCCGCGTCATGAGGCTCAAAGCCCTGGCCCGCATCAAACCTGGCGCTGCCGAGGTGACCGCCAACCCGCGAGCGCGCAGCGCCATCATGCGGGTGGCCGAGCGGACCACCGCTTGAGACTATGGCCATGACTCGGCTGAACTTGCTCTTGTTGTTGGCTGTCTTGGCCAGTGCGTTGTACCTCGTGAACGTGCAGTACGAGTCGCGCCGCCTGTTCTCTGCCATGGACAAGTCCCTCAACGAGGCCCGCCTCCTTGAGACTGAAAACGAACGCATGCAGGTGGAAAAACGCGCGCAGGCCACGCCGCTGCGGGTAGAAAAACTGGCCAGAGAGCGCTTGCAGATGCGCTCGGCCACGCCGGCGATCACCCATTACGTGAACGCTGGCACTGGCTCCGTTCTTGGCTCAGCCAGCGCGACACCGCCCGAGACTGTGAAGCCATGAGCCGCAGCATCGCCTATACCTCCAGCCCGCTGCTGACCAGCCGCGCCCCGGTCTGGCGGAGCAAACTGATCGTGGCGGCGATTGCGCTTGGATTTGGTGTGCTGGCGGTGCGAGCGGTTCATATCCAGGTCATTGAAAATGATTTTTTTCAGCAAAAGGGGGCCGTGCGTTTTGCCCGCACGATCGACCTGCCGGCCAACCGAGGCCGGGTGCTGGACCGCAATGGCCTGATCTTGGCGTCCAGCGTCCCAGCACCCAGCATTTGGGCCGTGCCAGAAGACGTGGAGCGTGACCCTGTTCGGCTGAAGCAACTCGCCCAGTTGCTCGGGCTGCCGCTGACCGAGCTGGACAAGCGGCTGGCCGACGAAGACAAGGGCTTTGTCTGGCTCAAGCGGCAGGTAGATTTAAGCGTGGCCAAGGAGGTGATGGCCCTGGGAATCAAGGGCATTCACCAGCGCGAGGAGTACAAGCGCCAGTACCCCGAAGGCGAAGCCGCCTCCCATGTGGTGGGCTTCACCAATGTTGAGGACAAGGGCCAAGAAGGCATTGAGCTCGCCTTTAACAAAGAGCTGGCTGGGCGCGCGGGCTCGCGCCGGGTTATCAAGGACGGCCAGGGCCGGGTGGTGGAGGCGGTTGGTGAGCAGGTGTCGCCGGTCGACGGGCGTGACCTGCAGCTCAGCATTGACAGCAAGGTGCAGTTTTTTGCCTACCAGAAGCTGCGCGATGCGGTGCTGCTTCACAAGGCCAAAGCGGGCAGCGTGGTGGTGCTCGATGTGCAGAGCGGTGAGGTCTTGGCGCTCGCCAACTACCCCAGCTATTCGCCGGCCTCGCGACAAAACATGAGTGGCGAACAACTGCGCAACCGGGCCTTGACCGACACCTTCGAGCCTGGCTCCACCATGAAGCCCTTTGTCATCGGCTTGGCGCTGGACAAGGGCCTGGTCACGCCGACCACCATGATCCAGACCGCACCCGGGCGGCTCAACATCGGCAACGCCACCATCAGCGACGCGCACCCCCACGCGATGCTCAGCGTCAATGAGGTGATTCAGAAATCCAGTAACGTCGGCACGGTCAAGATCGCCATGCAGATGCAGCCGCGCGAGATGTGGACCATGTTCAGCCAGGTTGGCCTGGGTCAAAAGCCGCAGTTGCCGTTTCCTGGTGCGGTCAGTGGCAAGCTGCGCGCTTACAAATCTTGGAAGCCGATCGAACAGGCCACCATGAGCTACGGCTACGGCCTGTCCACCAGCTTGTTCCAGCTGGCGCACGCCTACAGCGTGTTCGGCCGGGACGGGGAACTGGTGCCGGTCACCATGCTCAAGACGACCCAGCCCGCCGCTGGTGTGCGGGTGATGGAGGCGGGGCATGCCAGTGCGGTACTTAACATGCTGCACCTGGTCACCGGCCCAGGTGGCACCGCGCCCAAGGCGCAGACCATGGGTTATTCGGTCGGCGGCAAGACCGGCACAGCGCACAAGGTGGAAGGCCGGGGCTACGCTGACAAGAAGTACCGGGGCTTCTTTGTCGGTCTGGCGCCGATCGACAAGCCGCGCATTGTGGTGGCCGTGATGATCGATGAGCCCACCGGGGGCAGGTATTTTGGCGGCGACGTGGCCGCCCCGGTGTTCAGCGAAACCGTGCAGCAGACGCTCCGGCTGTTGGGTATCCAGCCCGACATGAACGTCAAACCGCAGATCGTGGCCGTGGCCGAGCCGGAGAGCTTTTGATGCAGTTGTTGCAGACGCCCGCCGAAGCCGCCCGCTGGCTGCGCACGCGCGTGGGCGGCACCCTGTGCACCGACAGTCGTCGGGTGCGGGCGGGGGACGGCTTCATTGCCTGGCCCGGCGCAGCCAGCGACGCCCGCCACTATGTGCCCGAGGTGCTGGCACGCGGTGCGGCGGCCTGCCTGGTGGAGTGGCAGGGGGTCGAGGCCTTTGGTTTTGACGACGCCCGTGTGGCCGCTTGCAGCACACTCAAAGCCAACAGCGGGCCTATTGCCGCAGCCTACTTTGACGAACCCTCTCAGCTTTTGGCTGTGCTGGCAGTGACCGGCACCAACGGCAAGACCTCCACCGCCTGGTGGTTGGCGCAAGCGCTATCAAATTTAAAGCAAGAAAGTGCCATTCCATGCGGCTTGATCGGCACTTTGGGCCTGGGTCGGGTGCCCTCGCCCGGGGCATCCGCGGGACATGACGGCATCGTCGCCACCGGCTTGACCACGCCCGACCCGGTGCTGCTGCAACAAACCCTTCGCCACTTTGTCGACGCGGGGCTAAAGGCTTGCGCCATTGAAGCCTCGTCCATCGGACTGGCCGAGCAGCGGCTGGCCGGTACCCGGGTGGACACCGCCATCTTCACCAACTTCACCCAGGACCACCTGGACTACCACGGCAGCATGGCCGCTTATTGGGACGCCAAGGCTGCCCTGTTTCGCTGGCCCGGGCTGAGGGCGGCGGTGATCAACATCGACGATTCAAAGGGCGCTGCGTTGGCGCTTGAGCTGGCCCGTCAGGGTCTTGCGCTCTGGACCGTGTCATGCGTCGACGGGCCGGCCAAGCTGCGCGCAACCGACATCGAGCAGGGAGCGCAGGGCCTTTGCTTCACCGTGCGCGAAGGCAAGGCGCAGCACCGTTTGAACACGGCGCTGATCGGTCATTACAACGTGGCCAATCTGCTCGGCGTGATGGCGACCCTGAGGGCTTTGGGCGTGACCTTGAACGATGTGGTGGCAAGCTGCGACAACCTAAGCCCGGTGCCGGGCCGGATGGAATGCCTGAGTGCGCCGGGTCAGGCACTTGCTGTGGTGGACTACGCCCACACCCCTGATGCTTTGGCCAAGGCCTTGCTGGCTTTGCGCCCGTTGGCCCGGGCTCGGAGTGGGCGACTGTGGTGCCTGTTTGGCTGCGGCGGTGACCGGGATAACAGCAAACGCCCGATGATGGGGGCGGTGGCCGCCGCCCATGCCGACCGGGTTGTGCTGACCAGCGACAACCCGCGCAGCGAATCGCCACAAGCTATCCTGGCGCAGATTCTGCCGGCGCTTGGCGGCCAGACCGGGATCGTGGTCGAGCCTGACCGGGCCCTGGCGATCAGGCACGCCTTAGGCTTGGCAGCGCCCCAGGATGTCGTGCTGATTGCCGGCAAAGGCCATGAGGATTACCAGGAGGTGGCCGGGCAGCGTCTGCCGTTCTCCGATGCAGCCCAGGTGCGCGCCGCCTGGCAGCAGACCCATGAAGGAGCCCAGGCGTGAGCCACATGTTCAGCCTGGCCCAAGCTCTGGCCTGGTTGCCTGGCGCCCGATTGGCCGGCGGCGGCGAAGTGACAGTGCAACGCGTGCACACCGACACCCGCAGCCTTCAGCCCGGCGACTTGTTTGTTGCGCTGCGCGGCGAGCGATTTGATGCCCATGACTTTTTGGCCCAGGCCCGTGCCAGCGGCGCGGTAGCTGCGCTGTGTGAGTTTGGCGCCGCAGATCGGCTGGCAGCGGCTGGCCTGCCTGGGCTGCTGGTGCCTGATACCCGGCAGGCGCTGGCAGCGTTGGCCAGCGCTTGGCGCGCCCAATTCAGCCTGCCATTGATTGCAGTGACCGGTAGCAACGGCAAGACTACGGTCACGCAAATGCTGGCCGCCATCCTGCGCGCCTGGAAGCCAGAGTCTTACCTGGCCACCCAGGGCAACCTGAACAACGACATCGGCGTGCCGCTGACGCTGCTGCGCTTGCGCGCGCATCACGAGGTGGCCGCGCTGGAACTGGGCATGAACCACCCCGGCGAGATCGCCGTGTTGGCAGCACTGGCCCGGCCAACGGTCGCGCTCGTCAATAACGCACAGCGTGAGCACCTGGAGTTCATGGCCACAGTGGCGGCGGTGGCCCAGGAAAACGGCTCAGTGATTCATGCCTTGCCTGCAAACGGGCTGGCGGTGTTCCCGGCGCAGGATGCCTACAGCCCCTTGTGGGCCAGTTTGGCCGGGGTACGACCGGTGCTGAGCTTTGACGGTGACGGCACCAGTACGGCTGCCGGTGTGCGCTGCATCGGCGCGCTGTGGTCAGGTGCGGCCTGGCAGGTCACGGTACAGACGCCGGCCGGGCCGTTGCAGTACCCGCTGCACATTGCCGGTCGCCACAACGTGACCAACTCTCTGGCGGCCGTGGCCTGCGCCTGCGCTGTAGGCGTGCCTGTGGGGGCCATGGCGCAGGGCTTGGCCGCTTTCGAGCCCGTCAAGGGCCGCTCCCGCGCTCGCCAACTCAGCGTCGCCGGTCACGCGGTGACGTTGGTGGACGACAGCTACAACGCCAACCCGGATTCGGTGCAGGCCGCCATTGAGGTGCTAACCGCACTGCCTGCGCCGCGACTCTTGGTGCTGGGCGACATGGGCGAGGTCGGCGACGAGGGTCCGCTGTTCCATGCCCAGGCTGGCGCGATGGCGCAGAAGCTGGGCATTGAGCAGGTATTTACGCTGGGCGCCCTGGCACGCCACGCTGCGGTGAGCGTCAGCAGCAGCCGCCACTTTGACGACATGACGACGCTGCAGGCCGCTGTGCTGCTCGAGCTGCCGAGACTGGGCAGCTTGCTGGTCAAGGGCGCCCGCTTCATGAAGATGGAGCAGGTGATCACGGTCCTTGAGGCCTCTGTGCAACCCCAAGAGGCAGCGCACGATGCGGTTTAGCCAGCTTACAAGGACACTGTCATGCTTTTGAGCTTGGCCCAGTGGCTGCAGTCGCTCTCGCCCGAGTTGGGTTTCTTCCGGGTGTTCCAGTACCTGACCTTTCGTGCCGTCATGGCTGCCCTGACGGCGCTGCTGATGGGCCTGGCGGCCGGACCTTGGGTGATCCGCCGTCTGACGGCACTCAAAATCGGCCAGCCAATCCGGGGTTACGGCGTGGCCTCCCATCTGAGCAAGAGTGGCACACCCACCATGGGCGGCGTGCTGATCTTGCTGTGCATCGCGGTCTCGACGCTGCTCTGGTTCGACCTGAGCAACCGCTTTGTCTGGATCGTGCTGCTGGTCATGCTGGGCTTCGGCGCCATCGGCTGGGCTGACGACTGGCGCAAGGTGGTGCACAAGGACCCGGAGGGCATGCGCTCGCGCGACAAATACATGTGGCAGTCGGTGATCGGGCTGGTGGCGGCGCTCTACCTGGTGTTCAGCATCTCGGAGAACTCCAACCTGCGGGTGCTTGAGCTTTTTTTCCGCTGGGTACAGTCAGGCTTTGACCTGAACCTGCCGCCCAAGGCCGGCCTGCTGTTGCCGTTCTTCAAGGAAATCAGCTATCCCCTTGGGGTATTGGGCTTTGTCGTCATGACCTATTTGGTCATCGTCGGCTCCAGCAACGCGGTCAATCTGACCGACGGGCTCGATGGCCTGGCCATCATGCCGGTGGTGATGGTGGGCTCGGCGCTGGGGGTGTTCGCCTACGTCACCGGCAGTGCGGTCTACTCCAAATACCTGTTTTTTCCTCACATTCCAGGCTCGGGCGAACTGATGATTTTTTGTGCCGCCATGGCTGGCGCCGGGCTGGCCTTTTTGTGGTTCAACACCCACCCGGCGCAGGTCTTCATGGGTGATGTCGGTGCGTTGGCCTTGGGCGCGGCGCTGGGCACTGTTGCGGTCATCGTGCGCCAGGAAATCGTGCTGGCCATCATGGGTGGCATATTCGTGGTCGAGGCCCTCTCGGTGATGCTGCAGGTCACTTACTTCAAATACACCAGGCGCAAGTACGGTGAGGGCCGGCGTATCCTGAAAATGGCCCCGCTGCACCACCATTTTGAGAAAAGCGGCTGGAAAGAGACCCAGGTGGTGGTGCGCTTCTGGATCATCACCATGCTGCTGTGCCTGGTGGGCCTGTCCACCCTGAAGCTGAGGTAAGCGGTGCTGCATCTGCAAGACCAACATGTGCTGATCCTTGGACTGGGTGCGTCCGGGCTGGCGATGGCGCGTTGGTGCGCAGCGGCGGGCGCACAGTTGACCGTGGCCGACACCCGCCCCGCCCCGCCGGGGCTGACGACGCTAAAGCAGGAATGGCCGGGCATACGCTTTGTCAGCGGTCCGCTGAACGCCGAGTTGGTGAGGGGCACCCCGGTGCGCGTGGTGCTGCGCAGCCCAGGCTTGTCGCCGGTGGACGCTGCTCCTGTTTTAGAAGCGGCAAAGGCAAGCGGGCTGTGGCTTGGCGGCGAATTAGACCTGTTTTCCCAAGCGCTTGGCAGCCTGCGGACCGAGCGCGGCTATGCGCCCCAGGTCCTGGCCGTGACCGGCACCAACGGCAAAACCACGGTCACTGCGCTGACGGGACAACTGGTGGCGCGGGCCGGCAAAACCGTGGCGGTGGCTGGCAACATCGGGCCAACCCTGCTGGACACCTTGACCCAGCGGCTGGCGGAGGAGTCTTTGCCCGAGGTCTGGGTGCTGGAGCTGTCAAGCTTCCAGCTCGATGCCAGCACTGGCTTTGAGCCCAAAGCAGCCGTGGTGCTGAACCTGAGCCAAGACCACCTGGACTGGCACGGCAGCATGGCCGCCTACGCCGGCGCCAAGGCTCGGGTGTTTGGCCAGCAGGCCCTGATGGTCCTTAATCGCGACGACCCGCTGGTGATGGCCTTGTTGCCCGAACCGACCCGGGCCCGGCTGCAGCGCCCTCAGTGGCGTGACTACATCACCTTTGGCGGCGACCTGCCGCAGCGCCCAGGTGACTTCGGTATCGAAGAGGTCAATGGCATGGTCTGGTTGGTGCGCGCGCTGGAGGCTGATGAGACCCTCAAGCCTCGCAAAGGCGATGTGCAGGAGCTGCACCTGCAGCGGCTGATGCCGGCCGATGCCCTGCGCATCCGCGGCCGGCACAACGCCTTGAATGCGCTGGCGGCGTTGGCGCTCAGCCAGGCGGCCGGCTGCGCGCTGGGGCCCCTGCTGTACGGCCTGCGCGAGTACCGTGGCGAGCCGCACCGGGTTGAGGCGGTCGCCATCGTGCAAGAAGTGGAATATTTCGACGACAGCAAGGGCACCAACGTGGGCGCCACGGTCGCTGCCCTGAACGGGCTGGGGCAGGAGCGGCGCCTGGTTGCCATCCTGGGCGGCGTCGGCAAGGGGCAGGACTTCGGCCCGCTGGCCGAGCCCGTGGCCCGCCATGCACGGGCGGTGGTCTTGATCGGCCGCGACGCACCGCTGATCCGGGCCGCACTGGCATCGACCGGTGTGCCGCTGCTCGACGCAGCGAGCATGGTTGACGCCGTGAGCCGGGCAGCTGGCTTGGCCCATGCCGGTGATGCGGTGCTGATGTCGCCTGCCTGCGCCAGCTTTGACATGTTTGACAACTACGAACACCGGGCCCACGCCTTTGTCGCCGCCGTGCAGGCGTTGGCTGACGAGGCCGGTGTGATGAGCCTGGGAGCTGCTGCATGAGCGCCGCAACCGGTCGGCTGCAGGGTTGGATCGGGCGGCTGCGCAAGCCGGCGGCTGATGTGCTGCCGGTGCGTCTGAGTGGGACGAGCCGCATGGACACCGTCAACCTGCCCAGCACGGTGAGCGGGATTGACCAAGCGCTGGTCTGGGTCACGGTGACCCTGATGCTGTGGGGCCTGGTGATGGTGTATTCGGCCTCGATCGCCATGCCGGACAACCCGCGCTTTGCCCGCTACACCCACAGCTATTTCTTGACCCGCCATGTGATGTGGCTGGCAGTGGCCTTCATCGCCGCCCTGGTGGCGTTTCAGGTGCCGGTAGCGCAATGGGAAAAGTCGGCGCGCTGGCTGTTTGTGGCGTCACTGGTGCTGCTGACGGTGGTGCTGATTCCGCATGTGGGCAAGGTGGTCTACGGCGCGCGGCGCTGGATTTCCGTGGGGCCGATCGGCTTTCAGCCGTCCGAGCTGGCCAAGTTTGCGGTGCTGTTGTACGCCGCCGATTACATGGTGCGCAAGATGGAGGTGAAGGACCGTTTCCTGCGCCATGTGATGCCCATGGGTGCTGCGGTGGCGCTGGTGGGCGTGCTGTTGCTGGCGGAGCCCGACATGGGCGCCTTCATGGTGATCGCCGTGATCGCGATGGGCATCCTTTTCCTGGGTGGCGTCAATGCGCGCATGTTCTTCCTGATCGCATTGGTGCTGCTGGTGGCCTTTGGCCTGATGATCGCCTTGAGCGATTGGCGGCGCGAACGCATTTTTGCTTATCTGGACCCGTGGAGCGGAAAAAACGCCTTGGCCAAGGGGTATCAGCTGACGCATTCCTTGATTGCCATCGGTCGTGGCGAGATCTTTGGTGTGGGACTGGGCGGCAGCGTCGAGAAATTGCACTGGCTGCCAGAGGCGCATACCGACTTTCTGTTGGCGGTGATTGGCGAGGAGTTTGGCCTTGTGGGGGTGCTGTGCGTCATTGGGCTATTCCTGTGGCTGACCCGGCGCATCATGCACATTGGTCGCCAGTCGATCGCGCTGGACCGGGTGTTTGCCGGGTTGGTGGCCCAGGGCGTGGGCATCTGGGTGGGTTTCCAGTCCTTCATCAACATGGGGGTGAACCTGGGTGCTCTGCCGACCAAGGGTCTGACGCTGCCGCTCATGAGCTACGGCGGCTCTGCCATCCTGGTTAACCTGATAGCGATCGCCGTTGTGCTCCGCATAGACCACGAAAACCGCATCCTGATGCACGGGGGGCGGGTATGAAAAGCGCCTTGATCATGGCCGGCGGCACGGGTGGTCACATCTTCCCGGGGCTGGCGGTGGCGCATGCGCTGCGCGAACGCGGCTGGCGCGTGCACTGGCTGGGTGGCACCGGCAGCCCTGGCCAGCCCAGCATGGAAAGCCAGCTGGTCCCGTCGCAGGGATTTGCTTTTGAAGCCATTGATTTCTCGGGCGTGCGTGGCAAAGGCCTAGGCACACTGGCGCTGTTGCCGCTTAGGTTGCTGCGGGCCTTCTGGCAGGCGCTGCAGGTGGTGCGCCGGGTCAAGCCTGACGTGGTGGTGGGTCTGGGCGGCTTCATCAGCTTTCCGGGCGGCATGATGGGCGTGCTGTGGGGCAAGCCGCTGGTTCTTCATGAGCAAAACTCGGTTGCAGGCCTGGCCAACAGGGTGCTGGCCGGCGTTGCCGATGCCGTCTTCACGGCCTTCCCCCAGGTTTTTGCCAAGGGGCTATGGGTAGGTAACCCGCTGCGCAGTGCTTTTCTTGGGATAGCCGAGCCAGCGCAGCGTTTTGCCGGACGCAGCGGACCGCTGCGGGTGCTGGTGCTGGGCGGTAGCCTGGGCGCCCGCGCACTGAACGACATCGTGCCGCGCGCCCTGGCGCTGTTGCCGCCCGAGCAACGGCCGACCGTCACGCACCAAAGCGGTCAACGGCAGATCGACGACCTGCGCGCCAACTATGCAGCGGCTGGCGTTCAAGCCGAGCTCACGCCCTTCATCGATGACACGGCGCAGGCCTTTGCCCAGGCCGACCTGGTGATCTGCCGCGCCGGCGCCAGCACCGTGACCGAGTTGGCCGCCATCGGCGCGGCGGCGGTGTTCGTCCCATTCCCGTCGGCGGTGGATGACCATCAGACCCACAACGCCCGCTTTTTGGTCAGCCAGGGCGCGGGCTGGTTGCTGCCACAGCCAGCACTGACACCGCAACGCCTGGCCGCAATGCTGGCCGCCTTGACACGTGCTGAGCTGCTGGCCTGTGCCACGCGGGCCCGTGAAATGGCCAAAACCGAGGCTACCACCGCCTTGGTGGCCGCCTGCGAGGCCTTGACCCCATGAAACACGCCGTGCGGCATATCCATTTTGTCGGCATTGGCGGCGCCGGCATGTCGGGCATTGCCGAGGTGCTGCTGAACCTGGGCTATGAGATCTCTGGCTCTGACCTGGCCGATAGCGCCACACTGCGCAGGCTGGCGGGGCTGGGGATCCAGACCCAGGTGGGTCATCTGGCCGCCCATGTGGCCGGCGCTGACGCGGTCGTCACGTCGACCGCTGTGCAGGCCGACAACCCAGAGGTACTGGCCGCGCGGGAGAGGCGCATCCCGGTGGTGCCGCGCGCGCTGATGCTGGCCGAGCTGATGCGCCTGAAGCAGGGCATCGCGATCGCCGGCACCCACGGCAAGACCACCACCACCAGCCTGGTGGCCAGCGTATTGGCCGAGGCTGGCCTGGACCCGACCTTTGTCATTGGTGGCCGCCTTAACAGTGCCGGCGCCAATGCCCGCCTAGGGCAGGGTGATTACATCGTGGTCGAGGCCGATGAATCTGACGCCTCGTTCCTGAACCTGCTGCCGGTGATGGCGGTGGTGACCAACATCGACGCCGACCACATGGAGACCTACGGCCATGATTTGGCCGGCTGAAGCAGGCGTTTGTTGACTTTCTGCACCGCATGCCTTTTTATGGCACGGCGATCCTGTGCACTGACGATACTGCGATCCGAGACATCGTGCCCCAGGTCACCTGCCCGGTGACCAGCTACGGCTTCGAAGAGGGGGCCCAGGTGCGGGCTGTCGATGTGCGCGCGGCGGGCGGGCAGATGCAGTTCACGGTGCAGCGCCGTAACGGCGTGGTGCTGCCTGATCTGCCCGTGGTGCTCAATCTGCCGGGTCGGCACAACGTGCTCAATGCGCTGGCGGCGATCGCGGTGGCCGTCGAGCTCAATGTGCCAGACGGCGCCGTCCAGCAGGCACTGGCTCATTTCAAGGGCGTGGGCCGCCGCTTCCAACGTTATGGCGAGGTTGCGACCAGGGGCGGCAGTTTTACCCTGGTTGATGACTATGGTCATCACCCGGTCGAGATGGCGGCCACGCTGGCAGCGGCGCGCGGCGCCTTCCCAGGTCGGCGCCTGTTGCTGGCCTTTCAGCCTCACCGCTACAGCCGAACCCGCGATTGTTTTGAGGACTTTGTCAAGGTCATCGGGCAGGCCGATGCAGTGCTGTTGACCGAGGTCTATGCAGCTGGCGAAGCGCCTATCGTGGCCGCCGACGGCCGCAGCCTGGCGCGCGCGCTGCGAGTGGCAGGCCGGCTGGAGCCCCAGTTTACTAACGATATTGCCGATCTGCCGCAAGCGATTGCCGACCACGCCCGTGCCGGTGATGTTGTCTTGTGCATGGGTGCGGGCTCCATTGGCGGCGTGCCAGCCCGCGTGCTGGAACTGCTATCAAATGAAGAGCAAAAAGCCCAGGAGGGAAAAGGGCCATGAGCCAATTTGATCCCGGAAAAGTGGCCGTGCTGATGGGCGGCGCCTCAGCCGAGCGCGAGGTCTCGCTGATGTCGGGCCAGGGCGTGTTACAGGCTTTGCGCTCGCTGGGCGTCGATGCCCACGCTTTTGACCCGGCCGAGCGTGATCTGGCCGAATTGCGGCGCGACGGCTTTGCCCGCTGCTTCATTGCCCTGCACGGCCGCTTCGGTGAAGACGGCACGGTGCAGGGCGCGCTGGAAATGCTGGGCCTGCCCTACACCGGCTCGGGCGTGATGGCGTCGAGCATCGCCATGGACAAGGTCATGACCAAACGACTCTGGCAGGCGCAAGGCCTGCCGACACCGGCGCATGTGGTGCTGCCAGGGGAGGTACTGCCAACCGACCAATTGGGTGCAGTGTGCCGGCAGTTGGGCTTGCCGCTGATCGTCAAGCCGCCGCACGAGGGCTCGTCGATCGGCGTCAGCAAGGTCACCCAGTCTGACCAGTTGGCGCCAGCAGTTCAGCTGGCCGCTGGCTACGACGCCGAGGTGCTCTGCGAGGCTTTCATTGAGGGCGACGAGGTGACCTGCCCGGTGCTGGGCAGTGGGGCGCAGGCCCATACGCTGCCGGTGGTGCGTATCCAGGCGCCGCAGGGCGCCTATGACTACCAGAACAAATACTTCACCGATGTGGTCAAGTACCACTGCCCCAGCGGCCTGCCCGCGGCCGAGGAAGCCGAGATTTCCCGCATCGTGCTGGCGGCATACCGCGCGCTGGGTTGCCGTGGCTGGGGCCGCGCCGACTTGATGATCCGGGCCAGTGACCGCCAGCCCTTTCTGCTGGAGATCAACACCTCGCCCGGCATGACCAGTCACTCACTGGTGCCGATGTCCGCACGGGCCGCGGGCATCGACTACCCGGCCCTGTGTATGGCAGTGCTGGCGCAAGCCACGCTGGACTATGCGCGGGCGCCTGCTGCGGTCGGGGCAATGCCATGAACAAGCCCCTGCCTGTCGACATCCGGCTGATGCAACGCACGGCGCAAGTCTTGTGGGCCGTCCTGGCCGTGATGGCGCTGGCGAGCACAGCTATCTTTGTGTCGCGGCATACGGTTTTTGCCATTCGCGGCATTACCGTCACTGGCGATGTCACCCACAACAACAGCTTGACCTTGCGCGCCAACGTTGCGCCGCATCTGCGCGGGACATTTTTCACGCTCGACCTCGGCCAAGCCCGAGTCGCTTTTGAGGCGGTGCCCTGGGTGCGCCAGGCGGTGGTGCGGCGTGAGTTTCCTAACCGCTTGCGGGTCCAACTGGAGGAGCATCGGGCGGTGGCCTTTTGGGGGCCGGAGGGAGAGTCCCGCATGGTCAACAGTTTTGGCGAGGTGTTTGAGGCCAACGTTGGCGAGGTTGAGCACGATGACCTGCCCCGATTGCAGGGGCCGGACAGCCAGTCGGCCCAGGTCTGGGAGGCATTTCAGGGGCTCCAGCCGGTGTTCGAGCCTGTGGACCTGTTGCTGGAACAGCTCGAACTCAGCGGCCGGGGCAGTTGGCGAGCACGGCTCGACACCGGCGCGGTGATCGAACTCGGCGCCGGCACTTTGCCCGAGGTACGGGCCCGCACCCAGGCTTTCCTGAAGACCTTGACCAAGGTCAGTGCGCGTTACGGGCGCAAGCCCGAGGCGCTGGAGACGGCGGATTTGCGCCACCAGGACGGCTACGCACTGCGTATGCGTGGCGTGACGACTGTGGCGCAGGATGGATCGAAAAAGTAGTGGCAACCTCAACAACAGGTGACGACATATGGCAAAAGAATACAAAGACTTGGTCGTAGGCCTTGACATTGGCACCTCCAAGGTCATGGCTGTCGTGGCTGAAGTGCTGCCCAACGGCGAGCTCAAGCTCGCCGGTCTGGGCATTGCCGCCAGCAACGGCCTCAAGCGCGGCGTGGTGGTCAACATTGACGCCACGGTACAGAGCATCCAGCAGGCGCTCAAAGAAGCCGAGCTGATGGCCGACTGCAAGATCACCCGGGTTTACACCGGCATCACCGGCAGCCACATCCGGGGCATGAACTCAAGCGGCATGGTGGCCATCAAGGACCGCGAAGTAACGGCCGCTGACGTGGCCCGGGTGGTCGAAACCGCCAAGGCGATCAACATCTCGACCGACCAGCGGCTGCTGCTGGTTGAGCCGCAAGAGTTCATCATCGACGGCCAGGATGTGCGCGAGCCGATTGGCATGAGCGGCATCCGGCTGGAAGCCAAGGTGCACATTGTCACTGGCGCCCAAAGCGCAGCCGAAAACATCATCAAGTGCGTGCGCCGCTGCGGCCTGGAGGTGGAGCAACTGATGCTCAACCCGCTGGCCAGTAGCCTGTCGGTGCTGACCGAGGACGAACGCGAGCTCGGTGTGGCGCTGGTCGATATTGGCGCCGGCTCGACCGACATCGCCATCTTCACCAATGGCGCCATCCGGCACACCGCCGTGATTCCGATTGCCGGTGACCTGATCACCAGCGACATCGCCATGGCCCTACGCACCCCCACCAAGGACGCCGAGGAGATCAAGGTCGAAAACGGCTACGCCAAGCAGTTGCTGGCTGACCCGGACACGCAGGTTGAGGTACCTGGCCTGGGCGACCGCGGCCCGCGCATGCTCAGCCGCCAGGCGCTGGCCGGTGTGATCGAGCCGCGCGTCGAGGAGATCTTCCAACTGGTTCATCAGGTGCTGCGTGACTCTGGCTTTGAAGAAATGCTCTCCAGCGGCATCGTGCTGACCGGCGGCAGTTGCATCATGCCGGGCATGGTGGAGCTGGGCGAGGACATCTTCCTCAAGCCGGTGCGCCGGGGCATCCCCAAGTACGCCAGCGCGCTGGCCGACATGGTGGCACAACCGCGGGCCGCCACCGTGATGGGGCTGCTCGAAGAGGCGCGCATGGCCCGCCTGCGCGGCTTCAAGGTGGCGCAAAAAAATGGTTCCATGAAAACAGCGGCCGGCCAGCTCAAAGACTGGTTCGCCGGGATATTTTGATGGCCTGCCCGACCAACCGGGCCCTGTGGCGCCAGCGCGCCAGTCCCCCAGGGCGATGGCGCTGCACCGGCCCGCCCTGATGACGCCAAAGTCGAATTGAAAAGAACAGAACCACTTTTTTTAGCAA
Source organism: Comamonas sp. lk (assembly GCA_943324505.2). Classification (GTDB taxonomy): domain Bacteria; phylum Pseudomonadota; class Gammaproteobacteria; order Burkholderiales; family Burkholderiaceae_C; genus Rhodoferax. Next base: position 19,006 of record CALPLW020000004.1, on the reverse strand, counting down.
CTGCAACTTATTTATTAACCAGGAGAACAAAAATGCCTATCGAAATGATCGAAGAAGAAACTTTCAACCAGGGCACCCGGATCAAGGTTATTGGCGTCGGTGGCGGTGGTGGCAACGCCGTCAGCCACATGATCAACAGCTCGGTTCAGGGCGTGGAATTCATCTGTGCCAATACCGACGCCCAAGCGCTGGGCAGCAGCGATGCGCACCGCATCATCCAGCTCGGTCTGACTGGCCTGGGTGCAGGCAGCATCCCGGAGCGTGGCCGTGAAGCCGCAGAATTGGCCATTGAAGACATCCGGGCGTCGATCGAAGGCGCTCACATGCTGTTCATCACCGCCGGCATGGGCGGCGGCACGGGCACGGGCGCCGCTCCGGTGATCGCACGGGTGGCGCGCGAAATGGGCATCCTGACCGTGGGCGTGGTGACCAAGCCGTTTGACTTTGAGGGCAACAAGCGCATGAGCAATGCCGAAGCTGGCCTGGCCGAGCTGGAAGCCAATGTCGACTCGCTCATCGTCGTGCTCAACGAAAAACTCATGGAAGTGCTTGGCGAGGAGGCGACAGAGGATGAAGCCTTCGCCCGTGCCAACGACGTGCTCAAGAACGCCGTGGGCGGTATTGCGGAAATCATCAACGTCAAGGGCCATGTGAATGTCGACTTTGAGGACGTGCGCACCGTGATGGGCGAGCCCGGCAAGGCCATGATGGGCACAGCGCAAGCCGCCGGTCCGGACCGGGCCCGTATCGCAGCTGAACAGGCCGTAGCCTGCCCCTTGCTTGAGGGCATTGACCTCTCGGGTGCCAAGGGTGTGCTGGTGCTGATCACCGCCGCCAAGGGTTCGCTCAAGTTGCGCGAATCCGGCCTGGCGATGAACACCATCCGGGCTTTTGCCTCGCCCGATGCCCATGTCATCTACGGCACCGCCCACGACGACTCCCTGGGCGACAACATCCGGGTCACGGTGGTCGCCACTGGTTTGTCGCGCCAGGGTGCCAATCGGGCCAAGCCGCAACTGCAAGTGCTGCGCACCGGCACCGACAACACACCGTTCCATGTGCCCGCGCTCAATACAGCAGGCACATCGGGCTCTACCGTGGCCTCCCTGGGCGGCGCGGGTGCGTCGGCACCCGGCATGATGGGCAGGGCCCAGCCCGATTACCACGACATGAAGCGACCCAGTGTCTGGCGCCAGCGTGACCGCACCCAGGCCTCGGCCAAGGTCGACGCGCTGTCATCCGGCGGCATGGAGGATTTTGAAATCCCTGCATTCCTGCGCAAGCAGGCAGATTAGTAAACTAGAAGGGTGCTGCAACAACGAACCCTCAAAACCCTGACGCGCGCCGTTGGCGTCGGGCTGCACAGCGGGCAGCGGGTGGAGCTGACGCTGCGCCCTGCGCCGGTTGACACCGGCGTCGTGTTTCGGCGGGTCGACCTGCCCGAGCCGGTGGACATCGTGGTGTCGGCGGCAGCGGTCTCCGACACCCGGCTGGCCAGCACCCTGTCCAATGGCAGCGTCAAGGTGCACACCGTGGAGCACCTGATGTCGGCTTGTGCCGGGCTGGGGGTCGACAACCTGTATGTGGACATCACGGCCGAAGAGGTGCCCATCCTCGACGGCTCAGCGGCGTCCTTTGTCTTCCTGCTCCAAAGTGCGGGTATCGTGCTGCAAAATGCGCCACGCCGTTTCATCCAGCTTCTGGCGCCGGTTGAGGTGCGTGAGGGCCAGGGTGCAGCAGAAAAATGGGCGCGGCTTGAACCCTTTCATGGCTACCGGTTGAGCTTCGAGATCGATTTTGACCACCCGGCGGTGGACGCCACCGGCCAGCGCGTGGTGTTTGATATGAGCACAGACTCTTACTCGCGTGACATCGCCCGAGCCCGCACCTTCGGTTTCACCAAGGATGTCGAGATGATGCGTGCCAACGGACTGGCGCTGGGCGGCGGGCTGGACAACGCGATTGTGATGGACGACTACAAGGTGCTCAACGCTGAAGGTCTGCGCTATGACGATGAGTTCGTCAAGCACAAAATCCTCGATGCCATGGGCGACCTGTACCTGGTGGGTAAGCCACTGCTCGCCAGTTACAGCGCGCGCCGCTCCGGCCACGCGCTCAACAACCGATTGCTGCACGAGCTGCTGCTCCGCACTGACGCCTGGGACGTGGTCAGTTTTTCCGACGACAAGCGCGCGCCGGCGGGCTTTGCCCAACTGGCACGCGCATGGTGAGCCGGACCAGCCCGACGAGGCCACCATGCTGCTGTTTCGCTGGTTGATCCTGCTGCTGCTGCTCGGTGCCGTGGTGTCCTTTGTCTTTTATGCCGGCACCGGCGAGCCGCGTTACCGACGCTACGGCTTGATCATCCTCAAGTGGGTGTTGATCTCGGGCTTCGGTTTTTTTGCGGTGCTGATATTGGAGCGTTTGGCCTGAGGCTCTCTCACTCGCTGCGACGCCAGCCCCCCATGCAGCTAACGGCTGCGCCCCGCCTTGTACTTGCCACTGCCAGCACCCAGCACGCCGTCGGCCTGGGCCAGCCGGGCCATGGCTTTGGCGGCGTGGGCATGGGTGATGGCCAGGCCCAGCGCGTCGGCGGCGTCGGGCCCGGGCAGGCCGGGCAGGGCCAGCAGGCGGCGCACCATCTCCTGAACCTGGGTTTTGTCGGCTCGGCCGTAGCCGACCACCGCCTGCTTCATCTGCAAGGCGGTGTACTCGGCCACCGGCAGCTGGCGTGACACCAGCGCCGTGATGCAGGCGCCGCGCGCCTGGCCCAGCAGCAGCGTCGACTGCGGGTTGACATTGACAAAAACGATCTCCACCGACGCGCAATCCGGCTGATAGCGGGTGCTAACCTCCACCAGACCGTCAAACAGCACCTTCAGACGCTCCGGCAGCCGGCCCTTCTCAAGGTGGGTGGTGCTGATGGTGCCACTGGCCACGTAGGCCAGCTCGGAGCCGGCGACATCAATCACGCCAAAGCCCGTGGTGCGCAGGCCGGGGTCAATGCCAAGAATTCGCATGGTGTGTGGCCCAGCGCTGCTCAGGGCAGCTGCGCGTTGGGCAGTCGCTCCACAATCACCCCCGCCCGCTCAGCCAGGTAGCCCGAATTGGGCAGTTTCTCAAAATAGCGCGGCCGCGGCAGCATCACCGCCAGGCGAGCAGCCTCAAGGGCCGTCAGCTTGGCTGCCGGTTTGCGGAAATAGCGCTGGGCTGCGGCCTCGGCACCAAACACGCCCTCGCCCCATTCCACGCTGTTGAGGTAGATCTCCAGAATGCGCTGCTTGCTCAGCAGGGTCTCCAGCAGCAGCGTCAGCACAAACTCCTGGCCCTTGCGCAGCAGCGTACGTTCGCCCGACAAAAACAGGTTTTTGGCCAGCTGCTGGGTGATGGTGGAGCCACCCACCACCTTGGGCGCTCGTCCCGCTTTGGCCGCTGCCGCATTTTTTGCAGTGCGGGCTTCGGCCTTGGCGTTTTTCTGCCAGGCTTTCTCCAGCGCATCCCAGTCCACGCCATCATGGTTGGAGAAGCCATCGTCCTCGCTGGCGATCACCGCCCGCTTGAGGTTGTCTGAGATCTGCCCATAGGCTACCCATTGCTGGCGCCACTGCAATCGGTCTTGTTCCATCTGTATGCGCCAGGCCTCCGACCGTTGAAAGGCGGTGGACTGCGGGTCCAGAACTGCCATGGTCGCGATCCGCAGCACAAAAAACAGCTGCAGGGCCAGCAGGGCCAGCAGCAGCAGGACCAGCCAGCGCAGCAGGGCCGTCATGGTCGGGCCCCACCAGCGGTCAGCTGGGTTTCCAACACTTCTTCCCGGGTGAACTTGAAGCGTGACACCACCAGAATCTGGTCGGCCCTGCGGCGCATCTCCTCGTTGAAGCGGCCAAATGGCGCGGCTGCCCGCGCGATGGCTTCGGCGCGCCGGTCCAGTGCCCGGTTGCCGGAGCTGGAAACCACCTCGGTACCGATCAGGCGACCGTCGTGGTTCACGGTCACGATCATGGTCAGCTCGCCATACAGCTTTTGGCCGCCAAGCTGTGGAAAGTTTTCGGTTCCCTTGTCCTCGATGGCCCGACGCAGGTGGTCGTAGTAGACCGCGTAGACCGCCTCCCGCGTGGCCGGGCTGATGTAGCGCCGTTTGGGCCGGGCGTTTTCTTCGTTGATCCGGCGCTCGATCTCTGCCAGCACCCTGACCAACTGGCGCCGTTTTTCCTCGCGTTGCACCTGCTCAGCGGAGCTGTCCGGCCGCGCCGGGTCGGGCGGGGGCAGGGCAGCCAGCTGATTGCGCACCTGCGCCAGGAGCAGGTTTTGCTGCTCTTGCAGGGTTTGCAAGGTGCGTCGCGCTGCTTCCTGGGCGTCGTCACCACTTTCAGTGCGCAGCGAGGGAGGCAGCGGGCTGGTGGCGCGACCTTGAGCCGCCTCGCCACCGCCCGCCATGGTGGCCTGTGCGATAGCCTGCGCCTTGTCTGGCTTTTCTACCGTGCGCGCATTCACCAGGATCACCTCTAGCGGCGCCTCCTCGAACACCCGTTTGAAGGCCTCCGGGTCCACCAGGCGAAGTGTCAACAAGGCGGCGTGCAGCGCCAGCGAGACGGCCAGCGCCATTTGCAGGGGGCTGAACCGGCGCAGATTCACGGTGCCGGCGGATCACTCGCGCCAGGGCTTGTCGCCGGGTCTGGCTCGGCCAGGTCAACGGCGATCGCAATCGGACCTGCCACCTCGTTGTCGTCATCGGCCTCGTCAGCATCGGCCGGCGCCGAAGCGTCATCGGGGGCCGCGTCCAGCCGCACCAGCACCGTGGCGCTGATGTCCAGGGTGACCTCATCAATCTCCCCCAGCCGCACCCGCACCCGGGCGCCACGCGGCAGACCCGCAGCCCCCAAGAGCGGCAGCACCAGGGGCAGCGCGTCGGCGCGCGCCAGGTTGTCCTTGAACAGGCTTACATCCAGCTCGGTGATGCCCTGTTGCTGCAGGTATTTGAGCGTCCAGAATCGCTCCATCGCGCCCTGGTAGCCGTTGTAGGCGGCGTAGGCCGCGTCAAAGCTGGAAATAATGGCAAACAGGTCGGTGTCACGGGCTTTGAACGGCGCCACCAGCGCGGCGGTCTTGCCGTGGCGCACGCAGGCAATGATCTGCCACTGGTTAACCAGGTCGGTGTAGCGGCGCAGCGGCGAGGTGCTCCAGGCATAGCTCGGCACGCCAATGCCGGCATGCGGCAGCGCCTTGGTGCCCATGCGCACCTTGATGCCGGGCAACAATGAGGCCTGGCTGCGGTAGATGCCGGGCACGCCCAGCGCGGCCAGCCAGCCGCCCCAGGTGCTGTTGGCCAGGATCATGGCCTCGGCCACGATCAGGTCCAGCGGCGCGCCGCGCATGCGGGTGCTGATCTGCACCTGCTCGTGGCCCTGCGGCTCCTGGCCGTCGTTACCCAGCAGCCGAAAGTTGTAGTCAGGCCGGTTGAAGGTCTCCGGCTTGCCGCGCACCTGTTCCCGGCCGGCCTTCAGGTGTTTGGCCAGTCGGTACAAAAATGATAGCGAAGAACGCTTATCCGACAAGGCTTCCGGTTCGATTTCATGTAAAAAACTTGGGTCCTGCAGCCAGACCTCGGTGACCACGGCGTCCAGCTGGTCGTGCCGCAAATTGGCCACAATCGGTACCCGCTCCAGCCGGGTCTCGCTGCTGCGCACTTCCAGGGTCGCCTCGTCCAGCGTCACGTACAAGGACAGGGCCGGGCAATCTCGCCCCTCCTGCAGGGTATAGCTTTGCACCACCTCGTCAGGCAGCATGGTCACCTTGTAGCCGGGCATGTACACCGTGGACAGGCGCTCGCGCCCTAGCCGGTCAATGGCGCTGCCCGGCAGCACGGCCAGGCCCGGCGCGGCGATATGAATACCCACTGTGACCACGCCGCTGCCCAGGCCCTGCACAGACAGCGCGTCGTCGATCTCGGTGGTGGCGGAGTCGTCAATCGAGAAAGCCTGCGCTGCCGCCAGGGGCAGCTCCTCAAGGATGGGCGGGGCGGCCAATGCCGGAAACCCGGTGCCGCGCGGAAAGTTCTCCAACAAAAAGCGCCGCCAGTGGAACTGGTAGGGTGAATCAATGGCACCGGCTCTTTGCAGCAGTTCCAGCACCCCGAGCTGGGTGGCACGCGAGGCCTCCACCACCGCCTTGTACTCCGGCGCGTTTTTGTCGGGTTTGAACAGGATCTTGTACAGCTGCTCCCGCACCGGCGCCGGGCACTCACCCTGGCTCAGTTGTTGAACCCATTGTTCAATCTGCAAGGCCAGCTGCTTTTTCTTCTCGATCGCCGCCAGGGCCTGGGCAATGACCTCGGCCGGCGCCTTGCGAAAACGCCCCTTGCCGGCTCGGCGAAAGTAATGCGGCGCCTCAAACAGCCGCAGCAGCATGGCCACCTGCTGCTCCAGCGTGGCGTTGACTGAAAAATAGTCGCGCGCCAGATCGGCAAAACCAAATTCGTCCTCGGGCGAGAATTCCCAGGCCAGCTCCAGCTCGATCTCAGGGCTGAGCGCCTGCGCCTGCGCCAGCAAAGCGGCAGGCGCCGGTTTCTCGAACTTCAGCAGCATGTTGGCGCCCTTGACCTTGACCCGCTTGCCGCTGTCGAGCTCCACCTGCGCCGAGGTGTCTGCCTCAGACAACACCCGCCCGGCCATGAATTTGCCGGCTTCTTCAAACAATAAGTACATGGGCTGGATTGTCCCTGCAAATGGCACCGGGCCGCATCGTCATCCCTGGCCCGAACGGGGATCCATGCCTTTCAAGCAAACAGCGCCATCAACATTGACGTCCAGCAAAGCGCGCATCAGACGCCCTCTGCATCGCGCAGCGCGTCAATCTGGGCGTTGGTGATCAACACACCTTGCGAAGCAAAAGGCAGGAAACCCGCCACTGCACGTGCCTCGCCGCCATCGGCTTGCCCAGCGCGCTGAGTGCCCGACATCGCCTCCCGCAGCCAGCGAGAAATGAGCTGTCCCGCCGACAGGCGCTGCTGACTGGCCATTTCCTTGGCCGCGACCAGCACGTCGTCTTCAATATCCAGTGTGGTTCTCATGTGGGCACCTGTTGATGCGGGTGCATCATGATGATGACGCATCAAAGTGCGCAAAAAAAGCCCCGCAGCCTGGTGGGGCGCGGGGCTTGGATAGTCAGGCCGGCAGGCCTGAGCGGGCGAGTGTTTATTGGCGAGGGAATTTGGCTTTACCGGAACCGGCGGCCGTCTCGCAGGATGCGATGCACCTGCCACCCGGCGACATCAGCCCACTGCTGGCCAGCCTGCGCTACCGGCTTGAGCTACGCCTGACGGCCTGCGGCATTGAGCTGGATTGGGCGGTCGATGTGCCGGGGCCTGCGGCTGATGCAGGAGAGGGCGCAGGCCATTGGCGCGCAGTTGAAATTTCACAGCCAGTCGGGGCGCAGCGCTGTCGAACTTTGGTTGGGGTGACGATAATCCAGCATGGCCGTCACATTTCAGTCCGTGCCCCTGTGGCGTCGGATCACCCCTTGGTTCCGTGGTTTTGACGGCCCACTGGCATTTGTCGTGTTCCTGCTGGCCTGCGCGGGGCTGCTCACCATGTACTCCTCGGGCTTCGACCACGGCTCGCGCTTTGAGGACCACGCCCGCAACATGCTGATCGCCGGAGGCATCATGTTTGTGATGGCGCAGGTGCCGCCGCAGCGCCTGATGGCTTTTGCCGTGCCGATTTACCTCGTCGGCGTGACGCTGCTGGTAGCGGTGGCGGTGTTCGGGGTGACCAAAAAAGGCGCCCGCCGTTGGCTCAACCTGGGGGTGGTGATCCAGCCCAGTGAAATCCTGAAGATTGCCATGCCGCTGATGCTGGCCTGGTGGTTCCAGAAACGCGAAGGTCAGTTACGCCCGCTTGACTTTCTGGTGGCTGCTGTTTTGTTGGCCGTGCCGGTGGGGCTGATCATGACGCAGCCTGACCTGGGCACGGCGCTGCTGGTGCTGGCAGCCGGTGTGTCGGTCATTTTTTTTGCGGGTTTGAGCTGGCGCCTGGTCATTCCCCCGGTGGTGCTGGGTCTGGTGGCCGTCACGCTGCTGGTGATCTTTGAGCCCCAGTTGTGCGCTGACGGCGTCAGCTGGCCCGGTCTGCGCGACTACCAGCAGCAGCGTATTTGCACCCTGCTTGATCCCGGTCGGGACCCTTTGGGCCGGGGCTTTCACATCATCCAGGGCATGATTGCCATCGGCTCGGGTGGCTTCTGGGGCAAGGGCTTTATGCAGGGCACGCAAACCCACCTGGAGTTCATCCCGGAGCGCACCACTGATTTTATTTTTGCCGCGTTTTCAGAAGAGTTTGGGCTGTTCGGCAACTTGTTTTTGGTAATGGCCTTCGGCTTTCTGGTGCTGCGCGCACTGAGCATCGCGCTGGAAGCGCCCACCGTGTTCGCCCGCTTGCTGGCGGGTGCCTTGGCCATGATTTTCTTCTTCTATGCCTTTGTCAATATGGGTATGGTGAGCGGAATTTTGCCGGTGGTAGGGGTGCCGCTGCCCTTTATCAGTTATGGCGGCACCGCCATGGTGACCTTGGGATTGGCGCTGGGTATGTTGATGTCGATTGCCAAATCCAAGCGGCTGGTGCAGTCATGACCGAACCGGTGGCGCCCTTTCCAGTCAGCGTGGTCGGGGTAGGCAATATGGGTGGCGCCATGGCGCAGCGCTTGCTGGGCCTGGGCTGGCCGGTACAGGTCTGCGATGTGCGGCCTGAGCGCCTGCAACTTTTTGCACCATTTGGGGCTGTAGGCCACGTCCTGCCTGATGTTGCTGCTATGAATTCTGTAGTGTGCATCGTGGCCGTGGTGGATGCGGCGCAAACCGAGGCGGTGCTGTTCGGCCCGCATGGGCTGGCCCCTGCCATGCCCGTGGGCAGCGTGGTGATGCTGTGCCCGACGCTGGCGCCTGAGGACGTGGAGGCTTTCGCCCGGCGCCTGGTCCCCTTCGGCCTGCACGCGGTGGATGCGCCGATGTCGGGCGGACCGGTGCGCGCCCTGGACGGCAGCATGAGCCTGATGGTGGCCTGCGCCAGCACTGTGTTGGAACACTGCCGGGCACTGTTGGATGCACTCTCAAGCCGGGTGTTCCACGTCAGCGAGCGCGTGGGTGACGGCGCCCGCACCAAACTGGTCAACAACCTGGCCGCCGCCATCAACTTGGTGGGTGCGGCCGAGGTGCTGGTGATGGCGCAAAAAATGGGGTTGGACCTGGGCCGCACCCTGGATGTGATCGAGCAGTCCAGCGGACAAAGCTGGATCGGTTCTGACCGTATGCGCCGCGCCATTGCCGGTGACTATGCGCCGCGTGCGCACCTGACGCTGCTGCAAAAAGACACGCGGCTGGCGGTTGCAGCAGCCCAGGCTGCCGGGTTTGCAGGGCCACTGGGCCCCAGCGCGCGCGACGTCTTTGCCAGCGCCAGCGCCGCCGGCTTGGACGCGCTCGATGATGCTGCTTTGTTTGACTGGCTGGGCCGCGGCCCTAGAATGAAGCCATGATTTCACGCGAACCCACCCTTGAACGCTTGGCTATTGCCAAGTCCCTGCTGCTCACGCCCTTCGGCCTGGACGAATCCCACCTGCTACGCGCTCTGGCCGAGATCAAGGCGCACCGGGTCGACGAGGCCGACCTGTATTTTCAGTACACCCGCAGCGAGGGCTGGAGCCTGGAAGAGGGCATTGTCAAGACTGGGTCCTTCAGCATCGACCAAGGTGTTGGGGTAAGAGCCGTCAGCGGTGAAAAAACCGCTTTTGCCTACTCGGATGATATTTCCGAGGCGTCTTTGTTGGACGCCGCACGCACGGTGCGTTCAATCGCCGCCCAAGCGCAGGGTGCCCGGGTCAAGGCCGGCAAACGCCGCATCGCCGAGGCCCGCTCGCTGTACCGTGATCTGGACCCCATCGCCACGCTGGACAGTACGGCCAAGGTCGGTTTGCTTGAGCGCGTGGAGCAGCTGGCGCGCAGTAAAGACCCGCGGGTTGTTCAGGTGATGGCTGGCCTGGCCAGCGAGTACGACGTGGTGCTGGTGGCCCGCGCCGATGGCACGCTGGCCGCTGACGTGCGCCCGCTGGTGCGCCTGTCGGTCACGGTCATTGCCGAGCAAAAAGGCCGTCGCGAGATGGGCTCAGCCGGTGGCGGAGGCCGTTTTGGCCTGGCTTATTTTGACGACGCCTGCATTGGCCGCTATGTTGATGAAGCGGTACAGGCGGCCCTGACCAACCTGGTGGCCCGGCCGGCGCCAGCGGGTGAAATGACCGTGGTTCTTGGCCCGGGATGGCCAGGCATCCTGCTGCACGAGGCCATAGGCCATGGGCTGGAAGGCGATTTCAACCGCAAGGGCTCCAGCGCCTTCAGTGGCCGCATCGGCCAGCGCGTGGCGGCCAAGGGCGTCACGGTACTGGACGACGGTACCCTGGCCGACCGGCGCGGCTCGCTCAATGTGGACGATGAAGGCAACGCCAGCCAGCGCAATGTGCTGATTGAGGACGGCATCCTCAAGGGCTACATTCAGGACAGCATGAATGCCCGGTTGATGGGCGTGGCACCCACCGGCAATGGCCGGCGCGAGAGCTATGCCCATGTGCCCATGCCGCGCATGACCAATACCTACATGCTGGCCGGCGACAAGGCGCCCGAAGAGATCGTGGCCAGTATCAAAAAAGGCTTGTATGCGACCAACTTTGGCGGTGGCCAGGTCGACATTACCTCGGGCAAATTTGTGTTTTCAGCCAGTGAGGCTTATTGGGTCGAAAACGGCAAGATCCAGTACCCGGTCAAAGGCGCCACCCTGGTTGGCAGCGGCCCCGAGTGCCTCAAGCGCGTGTCCATGATCGGCAACGACATGAAGCTTGACAGTGGGGTTGGCACCTGCGGCAAGGAAGGGCAGAGCGTGCCGGTCGGTGTGGGTCAACCCACCCTGCGCATTGACGGCCTGACCGTTGGCGGTACGGCCTGAGGCTGTGCCAGCCACTGTGCTACATTTGTTCGCATGAAATTCGCGTCGTTTTACTTTAGCTACTTTTGGTTCTCCAACGCCCCCGGCGGTAGAGAGTTCTGAACGTCCCTGACCCAAACGTCCCGATCTTCCAGAAACCGCCGGCACCCCCGGCGGTTTTTTTATGTATTTTTCTTTTGCCCATTGATCGAATAAGGAGTCCGCCATGAAGCCCGAAGCCACCGTCACCCACCCGACCGACCGTACCGGCCAGACCGACGACCAACGCATCAAGGACATCACCGTGCTGCCGCCCCCAGAACACCTGATCCGCTTTTTTCCGATTCATGGCACGGCCATCGAGTCCCTGATCAGCAGCACCCGCCACCGTATCCACGACATCCTGGCCGGTACCGACGACCGACTGCTGGTGGTCATTGGTCCCTGCTCCATCCACGACCCGGCGGCTGCCATGGAGTACGCCCGCCGCCTGCTGGCCCAGCGCCATCAGTATGCCGATACGCTGGAGATCGTGATGCGGGTCTATTTTGAGAAGCCGCGGACGACGGTGGGCTGGAAAGGCCTGATCAACGACCCCTATCTGGATGAAACCTTTCGCATCGATGAGGGCCTGCGTATCGCGCGACAGTTGCTGATTGACATCAACCGGCTTGGACTACCGGCTGGCAGTGAGTTCCTTGACGTGATCTCGCCTCAATACCTGGGTGACTTGATCTCTTGGGGCGCGATTGGCGCCCGCACCACCGAGAGCCAGGTGCACCGCGAGCTGGCTTCCGGCCTGTCGGCGCCGATCGGATTCAAAAACGGCACCGATGGCAACATCAAAATCGCCACCGACGCCATCCAGGCCGCCGCTGGGGGCCACCACTTTTTGTCGGTGCACAAAAACGGCCAAGTGGCGATTGTGCAAACCCATGGCAACCGGGATTGCCACGTTATTCTGCGCGGCGGCAAGGCGCCAAATTACGATGCCGCCAGCGTAGCCGCTGCCTGCCAGGATTTGCAGAAAGCCCAATTACCGCCCACGCTGATGGTGGACTGCAGCCACGCCAACAGCAGCAAGCAGCATCAGAAACAAGTCGATGTGGCCCGTGACATCGCCGGCCAGCTGGCGGCTGGCTCGCGCAGCGTTTTTGGCGTCATGGTGGAAAGCCACCTGCAAGCCGGGGCGCAAAAATTCACGCCGGGCCAAGACAACGCGGCTGGTCTGGCCTACGGCCAAAGCATCACTGATGCCTGCCTGGGTTGGGACGACTCATTGCAGGTGCTGTCGGTCTTGTCCGAGGCTGTCAAGGCGCGTCGGGCCGGCTGATGAGTCCTGGCATTTGAAGGTTCTGCAGGCCTGCAGGCCACGAATTACTTAGAGAGCTTGCTGCTTTTTTTGTAGTGACTGGAGTAGCCTGGTGTGAATATCGCCGAAACCACCGTTGCTCATGCACAGGATGTGGTCGCCGGGCTGCGCGGCCGCAAGCAGCTGTGCCAGCAAGGCATCGATGCTATCGGCGACCTGTGCTTTTGGCCCCATGGTGGTCAGGGCAGCGCGGGCGTCCCAATCAAGGCCACCCGCGTGGCAAAACGCCAGGTCGGCGTCGGCCAGGCTCCAGGGCAGCTGAGCCGCCATGGCGCCGAGCTTCATGGTGTTGCTGCGCGGCTCGAACGCCGCCAGGATGCGCGCGGTCGAGCCCAGTTGACGGCGCAGACCGTCCAGTGTGGTGCGGATCGCCGTAGGGTGATGGGCAAAGTCGTCATAGACAGTGATGTCGCCGCCGGCCAGCGCGACGCGTCCGCGTACTTCCATACGGCGCTTGACGTTCTTGAAGCTGGCCAGAGCCTGTGCCGCAGCGGCAGGTGACACCCCAACATGCTCTGCTGCCGCGATGGCGGCCAATGCGTTGAGCTGGTTGTGGACCCCGGTCAGCCCCCACTGCACATGACCTGCCTCCCGGCCCTGTTGCAGCACCCGGAAATCCTGCGGTTCACCTTGCGCCGCGAAATCGCTGACCCCAGTACCAAAGCTGCGAACTTCGCTCCAGCAACCCATGTGCAGCACCCGGCTCAGGCTTTCCTCCAGGCCATTGACAACCAAGCGCCCGGCGCCATTCGGTCCAGTGCCGGGAATGGTTCGAACTAAGTGGTGAAACTGTCGCTCAATGGCCGCCAGGTCGTCAAAAATGTCGGCGTGGTCAAATTCCAAGTTGTTCAGGACGGCGGTGCGAGGCCGGTAGTGAACAAACTTGCTGCGCTTGTCAAAAAAAGCGGTGTCGTACTCATCCGCCTCGATCACGAACAGCGGCCGCGCGCCTGGCGGTACCACCGCCGCGCCGCCCAAGCGGGCAGACACACCAAAGTTCATGGGTACGCCACCGATCAAAAAGCCGGGCGCCAAGCCGGCCTGCTCCAGAATCCAAGCCACCATGGCCGTCGTGGTGGTCTTGCCGTGGGTGCCGGCGACAGCGATCACATGACGCCCCTGCAGCACGTGTTCGGCCAGCCATTGCGGGCCGCTGGTGTAGGCCAGGCCGGCATCCAGGATGGCCTCCATCAAAGGAAATTTGGGCTGGCCATCCGCCTTGTGAACACGGCTCACCACATTGCCGACCACGAACAGGTCAGGCTGCAGCGCCAGTTGCTCGGTGCCGTAACCCTCAATCAGCGCAATGCCCAGCCCGCGCAGCTGGTCGCTCATGGGCGGGTAGACGCCGGTATCACACCCTGTCACACGGTGGCCGGCTTCTCGCGCCAAGGCAGCCAGTCCGCCCATGAAGGTGCCGCAAATGCCGAGAATATGAATATGCATGGCCAGATTTTAGGTGGGGCGGTTACAGGCAAAATGGCAAGCTATGCAATCCTCGAAACTCGAAATTTCTGCAGTGGCGGCCCAACTGGTGGTTGAGGAGGGGCTTGACTACGGTGCGGCCAAGCACCGGGCGGCCAAGGCCTTGGGTTTGCCGGCTCGAACAGCCCTGCCGGACAACGACGCGCTCGAAGATGCGGTTGTGGATTACATTGCCACTTTTTGTCCTGAGAGCCAGGCGCAAGAGTTGCAGGCCCTGCGCGCGCTGGCGTTGACCTGGATGACGCGCTTGACATCCTTTTCGCCTTATTTGGGCGGAGCCGTCTGGCACGGCACGGCCACCCATTGGAGCGACATTTACATTCAACTGTTTTGTGAAGACAGCAAATCTGCCGAAATCTTCCTGATTGACCATCAGGTTCGCTATGTGCCCCGAACCGTCACAGGTTTTCACGGGGGAACCGTTGATGCATTGAGTGTGCATGCCTTTTGCTCTGGCCTGGGCGAAGAGGTAGGTGTCCACCTGTTGATCTACGACCGTGACGACGTTCGCGGCGCGCTCAGGCCCGACGCGAAGGGGCGGGCACCACGCGGCGACCTGACAGCGGTGCGCGCTTTGTTGCATGATCTGCCATATGACACAGCCTGATCTCCCTGATCCAACTGTCGGCCCGATGCGCGACAGTACCTCCAGAAGTCGTGGCTCGCGCCGGCAGTGGCTGCTGGGCAGCCTGGGCGGGGCGGCTTTGCTGGCTGGCGCTGGTCTGGCCTGGTGGCGTCAGCGGACCCCAGGCATCGGGCCGGTTGCGTCAGCCCCGACTGACACCGTGGCGGGCGTGGATTTTTGGTCCTTGTCATTGGCCACTCCAGACGGGGGAACGCTGGCGCTGCAGGCCTTGCGTGGCCGCCCCTTGCTGCTCAATTTTTGGGCCACTTGGTGTCCGCCTTGTGTCGAAGAATTGCCGCTATTGGATCGGTTTTATCGGGAAAATTCTGCCAAAAGCTGGCAAGTTCTTGGTATTGCCGTCGATCAGAGAGACGCGGTGCAGCGGTTTTTAGCTCGTTCACCCGTGGCGTTTCCGGTCGTGTTAGCGGGTTTTCCGGGCATGGAACTGAGTAAGAGTCTGGGCAATCTCAGTGGTGGTCTGCCGTTTACCGTCGTGATCGGTCAGGACGGGGTGGTTGCGCACCGTAAAATGGGCAAAGTGGTGGACACCGATCTGTCTGCGTGGCAGCGCCTCATCTGAGCCCGGCCAGACTGCTTAGTGGAGGCATAAACTCCCTATACTTAGCCGACATTCGCCAAATTTAAGGTGAATTAGGTAATCGTTATTTGAAAATCGCTGGAGATCCGATGGACTTAAGAAAACTCAAGACCCTGATCGACCTCGTGTCAGAGTCCAATGTGTCCGAGCTGGAAATCACTGAACCCGAAGGCAAGGTACGAATTGTCAAGGGTGGAGGGGGCATGGTTCAGTATGCGCAGCAACAACCATTGCCAGCCACCTTGGCCCCGGCGATGCCGGCGCCACCTGAAGTGCCACCTGTTGCTGTGCCGGCTGTGGCGCCCGTCGGGCACACGGTGAAGTCGCCGATGGTCGGCACGTTTTACCGCTCGGCGTCGCCGGGAGCGAAATCGTTTGTTGAGGTTGGCGACGCGGTCAAGGCCGGTGACACCCTCTGCATCATTGAAGCCATGAAAATCCTCAATGAAATTGAGGCCGATGTCTCCGGCACAGTGGTACAAATTTTGTGCGAAAACGGGCAGGCTGTGGAATACAGCCAGCCTCTTTTTGTGCTTGTGTGATCCGTATCCACCCAGTCCATGTTTAAGAAAATTCTTGTTGCCAATCGGGGTGAGATCGCCCTCCGCATCCAGCGCGCCTGCCAGGAACTCGGCATCAAGGCCGTGATGGTGTACTCTGAAGCTGATCGCGAGGCCAAGTACGTCAAATTGGCTGAAGAGGCCGTTTGTATCGGCCCCGCGCCGTCGGCACTGAGCTACCTCAACATGCCAGCCATCATTTCGGCGGCCGAGGTCACTGACGCCGAAGCCATTCACCCGGGTTACGGATTCCTCAGCGAAAACGCCGATTTTGCCGAACGGGTTGAGAAGAGCGGTTTCCAGTTCATTGGTCCGACGCCCGAATCGATTCGGATCATGGGCGACAAGGTCTCGGCCAAGCAGGCGATGATCAAGGCTGGCGTGCCCTGTGTGCCCGGATCAGAGGGTGAATTGCCTGATGATCCAGTGCAAATTCGCCGTATTGCACGCACGGTGGGTTATCCGGTCATCATCAAGGCGTCAGGCGGCGGCGGCGGGCGCGGCATGCGTGTCGTGCACACCGAGGCGGCCCTGATCAATGCCGTGGCCATGACCAAGGCCGAGGCGCAAAGCGCCTTTGGCAATCCCTCGGTGTACATGGAGAAGTTTCTCCAGAACCCTCGGCACATTGAAATCCAGATTCTGGCGGACAAGCA
This sequence comes from Comamonas sp. lk, assembly GCA_943324505.2. Classification (GTDB taxonomy): domain Bacteria; phylum Pseudomonadota; class Gammaproteobacteria; order Burkholderiales; family Burkholderiaceae_C; genus Rhodoferax. Next base: position 2,749 of record CALPLW020000004.1, on the reverse strand, counting down.
TAAAAATGCGGTTTACCTGGGCGAGCGTGATTGCTCCATGCAGCGCAGGCACCAAAAAATCATTGAGGAGGCCCCAGCCCCTGGCGTGCCGCGCAAACTGATCGAGCGCGTGGGTGAGCGCTGTGTTGCCGCTTGCAAGAAAATTGGTTACCGGGGAGCCGGAACATTTGAGTTCCTCTACGAAGATGGAGAGTTCTATTTCATTGAGATGAACACGCGTGTGCAGGTGGAGCACCCCGTCACGGAAATGACGACCGGCATTGACATCGTGCGGACTCAAATTATGGTGGCTGCCGGTGAAAGACTGCCGTTTACCCAGCGCCAGATCCAGATGCGCGGGCATGCCATCGAATGCCGCGTGAACGCGGAAGATCCTTACAAGTTTGTGCCATCGCCAGGCCGCATCACAATGTGGCATGCCCCAGGCGGCCCTGGTGTGCGGGTCGACTCGCACATCTACACCAACTATTTCGTGCCTCCGAATTACGACTCGATGGTGGGGAAAATCATTGCGCACGGCGACACGCGTGAACAGGCGCTGGCGCGTATGCGAACCGCATTGGGTGAGACCGTCGTGGAGGGCATCAACACCAACATTCCGCTACATCGTGAGTTGATGGTGGATGCGAAGTTCATGAGCGGTGGTACCAATATTCATTACCTTGAAGAGTGGCTGGGCCACCGCACGCGTTGAGTGAGCCAGAATGTGTTTGAATTCACGTTGATTTGTCCACAGCCTCTGGTGGAGCAGGTCAGTGACGCACTGGATGCCCTTGACGCGCTCAGTGTGAGTGTCGAAGATGCGGATGCCCAAACCGACGCTGAGCAGGCCCTTTTTGGTGAACCCGGAATGTTGCCTCCCAAGGATGGTTGGCAGCGCTCGCGTATCAGTGCCCTGTTCCCGTCGAAAGCCCTGGCCGAGGAGGCGCAGGGTCTGCTGCGTGCCCAGGATTTCTTCGTCGGTTGTCAGATTCTGGGGATACAAGACGTGCCGGAGCAGGATTGGGTGCGTTTGACACAGTCGCAATTTGCCCCGGTCGACATCACGCCGGAATTCTGGATCGTTCCTACATGGCATGAGCCGCCAGGCCAGGCGCGCATTGTGATTCGACTGGACCCCGGTATGGCTTTTGGCACGGGGACGCACCCCACCACCCGAATGTGCCTGCGCTGGATTGCAGGGCGGGGTCGGTCGGGTGTACATGGCCTTGGTCGAGTGCTGGATTACGGTTGTGGGTCCGGAATCCTAGCCATCGGTGCAGCTAAATTTGGTGCAACGGACATTGACGCCGTCGACATTGATAGCGCTGCCATCGCTGCCACCCTGCTGAACGCATCTGCGAATCAGGTCATCGTCAAGGCCGGATTTCCGGAGACGGCAGAGGGTGTTTATCAGACCGTGCTGGCCAATATTCTGGCAACGCCACTCAAGGTCTTGGCACCTCTGCTCTGGTCGCGCGTTGCGACGCCTGGGAGCTTGGTGCTGGCCGGTATCCTGGAGCGTCAGCAGCAGGAGTTGGTCGACGCCTATGCGCCCTTTTGTCAGTTGGAAGTGACGGATCGGGAAGACGGATGGATCCTGATGACCGCCAGCCGCTGACGTCCGGTCTGGCGAGGGAGGAGTCCACCCCGCCAGTGCTCGTGCAGGGCGTTTTGCCTGCGGATGGCGTATCTTTTTTGCAGCCTCCGCCGCCAACTCAGCACGACAGCAACCCAGTCGTTTTGGCCGCTTTGGCCTCACTCAGCTTTGCGCTGCTGTTGGTTCTCGCACTGCAAATAGCAGTCCATGAACGTGATCAGATTGCCGCCAGCTACCCAAGCCTGGCCAGCCCGCTCGAGCACCTTTGCGAGCCCCTGAACTGCAGCGTCAAGGCGCTGCGAAGAATCGAGGCCATTGTGATTGACAGTTCATCTTTCACGCGCGTGGGTGGGAGTGTATTTCGCTTGTCTGTCTCGCTGAAAAACATGGCCGGTCTTGCCCTCGCCCTTCCGTCGATCGAGTTGACCCTGACTGATGCACAAGACAATGTTCTGGTGCGGCGCGTTTTCGAACCCGAAGATTTGTTGACCGGCGCTGAAGCGATTAAGGCCGGTTCGGAGTGGTCGCCCTCTTTGGAGGTCGTGTTGGCAAGCCCGGTTGCAACCGCGGTCAATGGCTACCGGCTGGTCGCCTTTTACCCGTGACCCTCACCCTGTCGAATCCATCCGTAAAAAAGCCCGACACCGTGAGGTGCCGGGCTTTGAGCTGAACCAAGAACTGATTCAGGGCTTGCTGGCCGTGGGAAACGGCCAAGCCGCCTGTGGGTTCAGCGTGGTCTGAGCGGCTGGAGCAGCAGGAGCAGGCGATGCCTTCGCAGCGGGTGCTTTCGCGGCTTTCTTGGCTGCCGGCTTCTTGGCTGCTTTCTTGGCTGCTGGTTTTTTCGCTACTGCAGCCTTTTTGGCGACAGCGGCTTTCTTGGCGGGAGCCTTCTTCGCAGCCGCTTTCTTTGCTGCGACAGCTTTTTTGGCTGGCGCTGCCTTTTTGGCTGCTACGGCTTTTTTAGCAGGCGCTGCCTTCTTGGCCGGTGCTGCCTTTTTAGCTGCTACGGCTTTTTTAGCAGGTGCTGCCTTCTTGGCCGGTGCTGCCTTTTTGGCTGCTATGGCTTTTTTAGCAGGCGCTGCCTTCTTGGCCGGCGCGGCTTTTTTAGCCGCTACGGTCTTGGAAGGTGCAGCCTTCTTTGCTGGAGCGGCTTTTTTCGCAGCCGGTGTT
>CALPLW020000003.1 GCA_943324505.2 Comamonas sp. lk | reverse complement strand
GCCAGGGCCAGTGCGGCCTTGACGTTTTGCTCGACCAGCAGCACAGTGATGCCGGCATCGCGCACCTCGCGCAATTTGCCAAACACCTGGCCGACCAGCAGCGGGCTCAAGCCGGCCGAGGGCTCGTCCAGAATCAGCAGCCGAGGCCGCGCGATCAAGGCGCGCGCCACGGCCAGCATCTGGCGTTGCCCGCCCGACAGCTGACCCGCCGGCAACTTGCGCTGGCGCAGCAGGTCGGGGAACATGGCGTAAACCGGCGCCAGGCTGTCGTGGCGCGGGGCCTTGACGATGGCAGCTGCCAGCTCCAGGTTCTCGGCCACACTGAGGTTGATGAACACGTTCTCGGTCTGCGGCACAAAGGCCAGCCCCTCGAACACCATCCGGTGGGCCGGGGTACGGGTGATGTCGCGGCCATGGAGCAGCACGCGGCCGCTGCTGATCGGCACCAGCCCGGCCACGGCTTTGACCAGCGACGATTTGCCCGCACCGTTCGGGCCGAGGATGGCGACGATCTCGCCGGCGTGCACTGTCAGGCAGGCGTCTCGCACGATCGGCAAACCGGGCTCATAGCCGGCCTCCAGCGATTCAATGACCAGGACCGGCGCGCTGCTCATGCCGGGCTGCCCAGGTAGGCTTCCACCACCCGGGCATCGCTGAGCACCGCCCCTGCCGCGCCCGACAGCAGCAAGCGGCCTTCGGCCATCACCATCACCGGCTGACACAGCGTGGCCACGAGGTCCATGTTGTGCTCGATGATCAGGAAGGTGGTGCCCTTGGCGTTGAGCGCGCGCACCTTGTCGACGATCTGGTCCAGCAGCGCCGGATTGACGCCAGCCCCGGGTTCGTCGAGCAGCACGATCTTGGGCTCGGCCACCATCACACGCGCCAGTTCCAGCAACTTGCGCTGGCCGCCCGACAGAATGCGCGCCGGCTCGTGCGCCAGGCTGGTCAGGCCGACAAAATCCAGCCAATGCCGCGCCGCCGCCAGCGTCTGGCGCTCCTGCCGGGCCACTTGCGCCGGGCGCAGCCAGTTGGTCCAGAAACGCTCGCCGGTCTGGCCGCGCGGCGCCACCATCACGTTCTCCAGCACGCTCATCTCGGGGAACGGACGCGGGATCTGGAAGGTTCTGGCCAAGCCGGCGGCAAACACCGCGCTGGAGGGGCGCCCGGAAATGCGCACGCCATCCAGCAGCACCCGACCGGACGAGGCCGGCATGAAGCCGGTCAGGCAGTTGAACAGCGTGGTCTTGCCGGCCCCATTGGGCCCGATCAGGCCGCCGATGGCGCCCGCCTGCAAGACAAACGAGACCTGGTTGACCGCCTGGTGGCCGCCGAAATGTTTGGACAGGGCGTCCACCACCAGCAGCCCATCCTGTGACGGCCCGTCTGGGTTTGCCGGCATCGGTCCAGCCATGGGCGGTCAGGCGGCGCCTGTGGCGACCACCGCCTCGGCCTCGATCTCGACCAGGTAGCCCTCGCCAATCAGCGCCGCCACTTCCAGCAGGGTGTTGGCCGGGCGGATGGCGCCAAAGTACTTGCCATGCACCCGGCTGACCGCTTCGCAGTCCGCCGCGTTCTGCAGGTAGACCCGGGTGCGCACAACGTCCTGCAGCTTGCCGCCCAGTGCCTTGATGCTGGCCGCAATCTTGTCGAGGATGTAGGTGGCCTGTACCGCAGCGTCGCCGCGGCCGATCAATTGGCCCTGACCATGGGTGGCGGTGGTGCCCGACACCAGGATGCGGTCACCCAGGCGCACCGCGCGCGAGTAGCCGGCAATCGGCTCCCAGGCGCTGCCGCTGTCAATTGTCCAGCGCTGGTTGTAGCCCGGCACCGGCTGACGCGGCCACAGTGGCGCCACTGTATCCAGGTGGTGGCTAAGGTCGCCCGAGGCGGTCAGGAACGGCGGTTGGCGGTATTCGTCACCGCAGTCACCGCTGAGGCGACGGGTCATGGCAAAGGCCTGATCGAGCAGGGCATGGTCGTCGGCATCGAGCTGAAACTCGAATGGGCGGAGGTTATCGGCCCGGTGCTCGGACTCGCCCAGCCGCGCACCCACAATCACAGCAGCCACAGCGGGTTGCTCCAGCACCCAGCGGGTGGCCACATTGGAGACTGACACCTGGTGCTTGCGTGCAATGGTCTGCGCGGCCTTCAGCACGGTTTGCAACGCATCCCAACCGCCCACAGCCTGGATGAAGCGCTGGTACTTCATCTTGCTCCAGTCGCGCACTTCGGCCGGCGCAGCGGCACCGACCCAGCGATCACTCAGGAAACCGCCACCGAGCACACCATAGGTCAGCAGCTTGACGCCGGCTTGCAGGCACAGCGCCGTCATGTCTTCGGTGCCACGGCGGTCCAGCAGCGACATGCAGACCTGGTTGCTAGCCACCGGAATACCTTCATTGAGCAGCACCCGCAGGTGCGCCGTATCAAAATTGGCCAGCCCAAGGTGCGCAATCAAGCCTTGCTGGCGCAATTTGGCCAGCTCCTGCATCGCATCGATGTAGCCAGGATGCTCAAACGTCCACCAATGAAACTGCAACAGGTCGATGCAGCTGACCTGCAAGCGGTCCATCGAGCGCTGCACGCCCTCGCGCACCACGGCCGCAGTCATCGGCCCCGGTGGCGGGCACCACTTGGTGAAGGCTCGTACCTGGGGCTGCGGCTTGGACGCCAGCAGGGTGCCGGCGATGACCTCGGCCGAGCCGTAGTGATCGGCCATGTCAAAGGTGTCAAAGCCTTGTGCAGCATACGCCGCCAGATCAGCGGCGCCCTTGACCGGATCGATCAAGGTGCCACCGCGCTCCATGTCTGCCACCTGCCACAGGCCGGTGACCAGGCGCGAGATCTCCAGGCCCGGGGCCAGCACCGTGCGTTGTGGCCGACCAACCGGTTTCAACGCCGCGATAGCCTCGGTCATTTGACCATCTTGGCCTGGATGGCTTGCACGTCTTCGGTGGATATCTGACCCGCAGTGACCACCTCGCCATCGGCAATCTTCCAGGTGCGGAACGGACCGGCAATGTCACCATTTTTGTCAAACTGCACCGGGCCGATGACGCCCACATAACGGATCGGCTTTTTCTGTTTGATCAGTTCCAGCGCGCGCGCAAAGCCCTGCGGTCCAGCGTGGATCACCTCGCCACCCGAGGCCGTGACCTTGCGAATGCCGTCGCGGATCGAGGCAGCGTCAAACTTGCCGGCCTGGGCGACCGCCAGCCCAAGGATGGCGGCTGCGTCAAAGCCCTGTACGGCAGCCGGCGCGCCGGCGTCAAAGCCACCGCTCATGGCCGGGTAGGCCTTGTCAAAGTAGGCAGTGGATTCGGTCTTGGTCGTGCCGGAGGATGTGCCAATGGCAGTCTTCAGGTACTGGGCACCAACGCCCTTGATGAAATCGGCCGAATTCATGCCGTCGTTGAACAAGAAACGCTGCGGCCCGCCCTGCTGCACCCAGGTGCGGATGATGGTGGTACCGTCGCCCGGGTAGCCAATGAAGTACAGCGCGGCCGGATCGCCCTTGAGCGCCTTGGTCACCTCGGCGTTGTAGGAGGACTGCTCGGGGTTGTAGGGGGTGATGTCGATGATCTTGCCGCCCAGTGCCTCGTAGGCCCGGCGGAATTCCGCCAGCATGTTGACGCCGAAGTCATTGTTGACATGGATCACGGTGAGGGTCTTCATGCCCTGGTCCAGCGCGTACTTGGCCGCGGCCGTCCCCTGCAATGCGTCGCTGGTGATCGTGCGGAAGAACCAGCCATTGGTCTTGCCCTCCACGGCCAGTTTGGTCAGGGTGGGTGACGAAGAGGCCGGTGAAATCTGCACCACGCCAGCCGGGCCGGTGACCGAGGTCACGATCGGGATCGAGACCGAGCTGATGATGCCGCCAATGATGGCAGGCACTTTTTTCAGGTCAACCAGCTGGCGGGCCTGGTCCACTGCCACCGAGCCCTGGCTTTGCGCGTCGCGCAGGTCAAAAGCGAGTTTGCAGCCGGCAATGCCTTGCGCTCCGGCCGCCTTGTTCAACTCACTGAAGGCCAGCTCGACCGATTTGCTCGCGGCCTGACCGAAACGACCAGCGGCCCCGGTGAGCGATACCACCATGCCCACCGTGTGGGTGCAAGACGGCGTTTGGGCAAACGAGGACGACGTGCCCAGCGTGGCAATCGCAGCGAGGGCGGTGGTGGAAAGCAGGTGACGCATGGTGGATATCTCCAGGGTGGGTTGAAATCAGGTTTTGTTCAGCTCGTACTTCATGATGCGGCCGTGTCGGCCCGTCTTGTCGCGCTCCAGGCTGTAGGGCTCGCCCGCAGGGCCGGGCGCTGCGGCCAGCAGCGGCGCGATCAGAGCATGGTCAGCCTGGGTCAGCTGGAAACTAAACACCTCCAGCGTGCTGGCGAGCTTGTCCGCATAACGGGCGCCGACAATGGCAGCTGCCACGCCGGGCTGGTCCAGCACCCAGCGTACGGCCACGCTTGAGAGCGAAACCCCATGCCGGTCGGCGATTGTTTTCAAGGCCCGCAGCAGTGCCTGAAAGGCGTTCCAACCGCCGAACTCGTCGATGATCAATTGGTACTTCACCAAGGAGCGGTTGGTGAGCGTCTGGACTGGCTCGGACTGTCCCAACCAGTGCTCAGTCAGAAATCCGCCGGCCAGGGTGCCGTAGCACAGCAGGTGCATGCCGTGCTGCGCCGCAAGGTCGGCCAAGCCGGTGCGGGGACGCCGGTCCAGCAGTGAGTACTGGGTTTGCATGCTGGTCAGGGAGACACCCGCCTCGATCAGCGCCCTGGCGTGGGCGGTATCAAAGTTGGTGCCGCCAATTCGGGCAATCAGGCCCTCCTGTTGCATTTGCTGCAAGGCTGCCGCGGCTTCCAGGTAGTTGCCCCGGTTGTAGTCCCACCAATGGAACTGCACCAAGTCGAGCCGGTCGGTGCGCAGGCGCTGCAGCGAGCGTGTGATGGTACGCCGCAAGTCGGCGGCGTCAAGCTGGTCGAGATCGGCGTAATCGGGTACGCACTTGGTGTGAACCTGCATGGTGGCCAGGCCAGCCGCACGCTGGTGGGCGTTGAACTCACCATACATGTCCTCGACGCCGGTGTAGATGTCAGCACCATCCACCGTGTTGAACCCGGCTGCGAGAAACGCGGCCATGTCAGCAATGGCGCGGTGGCGCTCAACCGGGCCATGATCACCAGCGAGCTGCCAGCCACCACGGATGACGCGGGGGATGCGGTAGCCGGGTGCGAGCGTGACTGTTTCAACAGCGGCGGCAGTCATCATGACAGACCAGGTGGCAACGGCACCGCCGTGGTGTCACTGTGCTTGAACAGGCGCTTGCCCAGCCGGGTGATGCGAAAGCGGGTGGGGCAATGCGGGTCCGGACAGGCCACTTCTGCATCGGTGCTCATCCAGTCTGCCGGCTGCGTCACACGCTGCTTGGCTGGCAGCAGCGGCAGCAGCGCTGCCAGTGAGTACAGGGAAAAGCCCTGCCCTGGCGGGAAGTGCAACATCTCACCACGCGCCTCGAAATAGTCGCCCACCTTCGCCCCGCACTGGATCTTGCGGTCATCGTGGACGACCACCTCAATGCGCAGGTCATACAGTTCGAAGTTGTCTGCAGGCATCGTTAGTCCGGATTGTTCAGCTTGGAGCCACAGAGCTTGCCCCATTTTTTGATGTGTTGATTAACCAAATTCGGTATATTTGCATACCAATTTTTGGGTGATTATTTGGTGCGACGAACCCACTGTCAAGTTATTTCTTGAATCGTCGGCACGGCCGCTAAATCTGGTTCCTTACGCCAACCCGGATCGGCAAAATCGCCCGGCGGCGCAGTGGTTTGCCCACGGCCTGCTCCCAGGCGATCTCCAGCAAACCGATGCGGGCCAGCGTGGCTGCGTCAATTTGGTTCGGATCCCCGCTTTCGATGGCCAGCAAACTGTCGTGGAGGGTCCGGGTCGATAAGGCAATGTCCCTGAGTTCGCGCACGGCCAGGGTACGCACCAGCTCAAGGCGCCGCAACATCACCTCCATCATCTGCACGATCATGGTGTTTTGGGTGGCTCTTGCAACTGCAATATTGAAGCGCGTGCTGGCCATTGTCATGACTTGCGCACCGGCTTGGGTGATCTTCCTCTTTTTGAATTGCACCACCGTTGCCTCGCTGAGCCTGACCGCGGCGCGCATACGCTCAAAATCAGCCGGCGTCGCGTAGATCGAAGCCAGCCGCGCCACGTGGGGCTCAAACAAGCGTCGCGCCTCCAGCACACTGTCGATGTCATCCAAAGGGAGATCGGGCAGGGGGTAGCCGCAAAGCTCGGGCGGCACCGCTTCACTGATGACAAAAATGCCACCTGACGAACCAGGCAAAACTTGGACAATCCCCGCTTGGGCCAGCAACTTGGTTGCTTCGCGCAGCGTCGGCCGACTCACGCCCAACTGCTCGGACAGACTCTGCTCCGACGGCAGTCGTTCGCCCACCTTCACGTCGCCAGACCGGATGGCCTCGGTGATGCGGTAGGCCACCACTTCACAGGGTCGCACCAGTTGCACGGCTTGAAACACGAAACGGGTCGGCTTGATGCGGGGCAAAGTACCTCCTCGGCGCGATTCCTTGGCAGCGGAGGTGTGCCCGTCAGGGGGCCACTTCCTTCATGCCAGTCACAAAGTACTCGGTTTCGCCAAAGCAGCTGGTGGGCAGGCCCTTGTGCTGCTCGTAATTGAGCGTCACTCGCTTGCCCATAGCCGCATTCAACTGCGCCACCACCTCGGGGCTCCTGACGGTAAAAAGGAACTTCTCGGGCGTGGCGCCAGGCAGCGAGACCAGAGACTGCTCGCCCTCCCAGGTCTTGCAGATCCAGCCCTTGGACGACAATTTCTGCAGATAGCCCGCGCGCTCGCCCGTGGAATAGCTCCAGCTCAAGGCGATGGCCACATAGGCCGCAAATAACAAGGCAACGACCACGACAAACCCTGCCAAAATGACAATAACCCGTTGTTTGCTGATAGCCATCACTTACTTTCTTGAATTGAAGCCGGACTCACTACGGCCCTAATGCCCAGATCCATGGACTTGCAGCAAAGCCCACAGGCGCGCCGATGTCAGCGGCATCTGCAGTTTCGCCGTGCAGTGGGCGTGCCCATGGCGGGCCAGGGCATCCGCCACGGCATTGACCACACAAGGCGTGGCGCCAATGGTGCCGAGCTCGCCCACACCTTTGACGCCCAACGGGTTGTTCAGGCAAGGGGTTGACTGGTCCATCGCGGTGCGAAAGGGTGGCGTCATGTCGGCGCGCGGCGCGGCATAGTCCATCAGGCTGCCGGTCAACAACTGGCCGCTTTGCGGGTCATAGACCACTTGCTCGATCAGCGCCTGCCCGATGCCCTGCATGGCACCGCCGTCGAGCTGCCCGATCACGATGGCGGGGTTGACCACCTTGCCCACATCATTGACCGACGCGTAGGCCACCACCGCGACCTCGCCGGTCTCGGGCGTGAGCTCGATCTCGCACACGTGGCAGCCATTGGGCCAGGACGGCCCGCTGACTGCGCTGGTGGATTCGAAGAAAATTCGGCCGCCGGGCTGCTTAGCCGCCAATTCAAACAGGCCAACGCTCAAGTCTGTGCCTTTGACCTGGAAACGCCCGGCCAGGTAGTCGATGTCTTGCACCGCGGCCTCCAGCGTGCTGGCGGCCATGGCGCGGACATGCTCCACGGTGCGCTGTGCGCCCACCTTGACCGCCGAGCCACCGACAAAGATCGAGCGCGACCCGGCGCTGCCAAATCCGTCACCCAGGTCGGTGTCACCCAACACCACCCGCACCTGCTCAAGCGGCACGTCAAACACGTCCACCACCAACTGCGCAAGCGAGGTCGCAATGCCCTGCCCCATGCCGTTCACGGCAGAAAACACCTCAATGACACCGTCTGCCAGTACCGTGACCGTCATGCGCTCTTCAAAGACATTGCCGCCGGTCCATTCCAGAAAAGTGGCAATGCCCAGCCCACGCCATTTGCCTTGGCGCGCCGACTCAGCCTCCCGAGCAGCAAAGCCATTCCAGTCGGCCAGCGCCAAGCCTTGGTCCAGCACGTGCTCAAAGCGACCGCTGTCATACACCTGTGCCATCGGGTTCTTGTAGGGCATCTGTTCGGGGCGAATCATGTTGCGCCGACGAAGCGCAATGCGGTCGATACCGGTCTGGCGCGCCGCCTCGTCCATCAGGCGTTCCATGATGTAAATGGCCTCAGGCCGACCGGCACCCCGGTAGGCGCCCACCGACGCGGTGTTGGTGAGCACTGCCTTGAAATAAAAATCAACGGTCTGGATGTCGTAGACGCTGGTCTGCACCCAGGGTCCAATCAGCAGTTGGATGGCCACGCCGGTGCCGGTGGCATAAGCGCCGACATTGGCCAGGGTGTGCACACGCAGGGCCAGAATACGGCCATCAGCCGCCAAGGCCAATTCAGCCTTGGTGTCGATATCACGGCCGGGGGCACCGCTTAGAAACTCTTCACTGCGTTCGGCGATCCATTTCACTGGGCGTTTGAGCGTCCAGGCACACCAGGCGGTCACCGCATCTTCGGGGTGGATGCCGCCTTTCATGCCAAAGCCGCCGCCCACATCGCCCACCGTCACCCGCACCTGGTCGCGCGACAGGCCCAGAATGTCTTTGCACAGCGAGGTCTTGATACCCGACGGCATCTGCGTGCTCATACGCACCACCAGTCGACCATCGCTCGGGTCGACCATGGCCAGAACGGATCGCGGCTCCAGCGTCAGTGCCGCCAGGCGCTGGTTACTGAGCGAGAGGCCCACCACATGTGCCGCGCCAGAGAAGGCCTGGTCGGTGGCCGCAGCATCCCCGTGGCGCATTTCGGCAGAAATATTGTCAGCGGCCTCGTCGCACACCACCGGCGCGCCAGCGGCCGCTGCCTCGTGCAGGTCTACCACCATCGGCAGCTCTTCGTATTCGACCACCACCGCTTCGGCGGCGTCGCGCGCCTGCTCCAGCGTGTTGGCCAGCACCACCGCCAGTGCCTCACCGACGTAGCGCACCCGCTCGAATGCCAGTGGTCGGCGCAAAGGGGTCACACTGGGCGCACCACCGGCCCGCTTGAACGCTGCAGGACCCGGAATCGGCTTAACCCCAGCAGCCACCAGATCCGCCCCGTCAAAAACGGCCACCACCCCTGGCATCGCCAGGGCGGCGGATTTGTCAATGCTCAGAATGTGGGCGTGAGGGTAACCCGACCTGACAAAACACAGACGCAGGTGGTCGTTATATTGAGTGTCATCCGTGATGTCGTCAGTGAATCGCCCTTGGCCCTTGAGCAGCTTGTCGTCTTCGATGCGGAGCACCGCGTGGCCACTGCCAAATCGGGCGTTATTGCTATCCATGTCGCTATCCCCAGGCTAATTAGGGTTTGCGCAGGCAAACCCTTGTGATCATTCTAATGAAGCCAACGACGAGGCTATCGGCAAAGCGATGAAACCACACGAGCTTGCGGACGCCCTTGGGCCAGCTCGCTCCTAGCGCGAGCCGGGAGCGGTTGATCCAGTCTTCGAAAAAACTGTCGGCGGCAAGTTCGAAGGTGTTGCCTCTGATGGCGCTGTGTATCGGAACGCGCTCGGGCCCGGGGCCAGTGTCATTTGACCGCCGTTTCAATGGCTTTTTTGAGATCCCGGTATTCCTCGCAAGAGAACCGACACAGCTTGTCCAGCGCGCTTAGGTGCTGCCGGGCCTTGTCCATTTGCCCCAGTTGGATGTAAGCCATACCGATGTATTCATGGGCGCCACGGTGGTCAGGGTCGAGGCTCAGTGCCGTCTTGTAAGCCACCAAGGCCTCATCGAGTCGCTTCAGGTTGCGGTAACTGTAGCCAAGCAGATTAAAGCCGTCGGCACTTTGACGCTTGGCGGCCACATAAGGCTCAAGCGCAACGACCGCAGCCGGCCAGTTTTTTTGACTGATCAGAGCGCGTGCACGCTGCAACTCGGCGTCAACCGGCGCCGCCGCCGGCGTGTCTGCACTTTGGGCTAGGTTAGCGAGGGCCATCAGCGCCGCCACAAGAATCAGTTTCAACATGATTATTCCTTTATGAAAAGTGATGCTAGCCCTCGTATTTATTGGGTTTATAGCTATAAAAAATATAGCAAAATCTCTGGGCAGAGTACCAAGAAATTTTGCCTGTTGGCAGGTCAGCGCCAGTAGATTTTGCGTCGATTCAGCCTTGGCTCGCTGGCGACGCCGCAAGATCGCCGATTCATGCTGCAGAATCGACGGCTTGATCCCACTCGGCAGGCCGGCTCTGACGACCGCTGCAACACCTGGAGTTCCTTTGCTCTGCTTCGTGTCATGACAGCCCGGCCACGCGCCCTCAGCGGCACAGCATTTGCCACACTGCTGCTGATCGCCCTGATGATGGGGGCCAACCACGTGGCCGCGCGCCTGGCTTTCAACCATGGGGTGGACGTCGCCACTGCCGCGGCTTTTCGGAGTATGACCACGGCGCTGGTGGTCACGGCCTTGGTGCTGGTGCAGGGCGTCTCGCTGCGGCTTACGAACCGGCACCGCCGATTTTTGCCACTGATCGGCCTGTTGATCGGGGTACAGGGCCTATGTCTTTACTCGGCCGTGGCCCGCCTGCCGGTGGCGCTCGCACTGCTCGCCTTCAACAGCTACCCCTTGTGGGCAGCGGTCTGGGACAGGCTGCTTTACCAGCGTCAGCCAGAGCGCGCCGTCCTGCTGGCCATGCCTGTCATCCTGGTGGGGTTGGCCATGGCGCTTGATGTGTTTGGTGCGGCCTCGGGCCTGGGCGCCGCTGGACAATGGGGGCAAATTGGCAGTGGCGTCACCTTTGCGCTGGCAGCCTCTGCCACCTTTGGCCTGGCCATGATCCTGACCCAGCACGAAGCCGGCGACCTTGATGGCCGGCTGCGCACCGCTTCGACCATGGCCATGGCAGGCCTGGTCGCCCTGACGACCGTGGGCGTTCAGGGCGGCTTTCATTTCCCCTTGGCAGCGCCAGGTTGGTGGGGCCTGGCCGCGCTCACTTTTCTGTACGGCACGGCCTTTACCATCATGTTCACGGTGCTGCCCAAGCTGGGAGTGGCTGGCAATTCGGCGATCATGAACGTTGAGCCCGTTTTTGCCCTGATCTTGGCCTGGCTGATTTTGGGCCAGACCATTGCACCACTGCAGGTCGCCGGCGCGCTACTGGTCGTGGGCACCGTCATGGTCCTCGGTCTGCGCCGGCGGTAGCCAACATCGTGGTTTGTTAGCATCCTGCCAAGTTTGGAGATCCACTATGCAGCCCTTTCACCTCGCCTTCCCCGTCACCAACCTTGAAGTCGCTCGAACCTTTTACGGCGGTGTGCTGGGCTGCCCGGAAGGGCGTAGCAGTGCAGATTGGGTGGATTTTAATTTTTACGGCCACCAAATCGTGGCCCATCTGTGCGTGTCGATGGACGCCCGTTTGGCACTCAACGAGGTCGACGGGCACGGCGTCCCAGCCCGTCACTTTGGCTTAATCTTGACCATGCCAGACTGGGAAGCGCTGGCTAGTAAGCTCAAGGCGTTGGGTACCAAGTTCATCATCGAACCGTACATCCGCTTCAAGGGAGAACCCGGCGAGCAGGCGACACTTTTTTTTCTTGATCCGTTCGGCAATGCGATCGAGTTCAAGGCGTTTCAAAACCCACAATCCCTGTTTGCCAAATGAGGTCGCCCACCAAAGCCCTGGCCATCGAGTACGCCGATGTGGCCGCTGCCCACGCCCGATTGCAAGGTGTGGCGCACCGCACACCGGTGCATACGTCCCAAACCGCCAATGCGCTCACCGGGGCGCAGCTGTTTTTTAAATGCGAGAACTTCCAGCGCATGGGCGCCTTCAAGTTTCGCGGCGCCTACAACGCGCTGGCGCAATTCACGCCAGAACAGCGGAAAAGCGGCGTTTGCGCTTTCAGTTCAGGCAATCACGCGCAGGGCGTAGCGCTCTCTGCGCAATTGCTGGGAATTCCGGCTGCAATCGTGATGCCGCTGGACTCGCCCGCCGTCAAGATGACAGCCACACGCGGCTATGGTGCCGAAGTGATCACCTATGACCGCTACACACAAGACCGCGAAGCGATCGGACGGCAACTGGCACAAGAGCGTGGCATGACGCTGATACCGCCCTATGACCATGCCCACGTGATGGCCGGTCAGGGGACGGCCGCCATCGAGTTGTTTGAAGACACAGGGCCACTGGACCTGTTGCTGGTCTGCTTGGGTGGCGGCGGGCTGCTCTCTGGCTGCGCCGTAGTGGCGCAGCAGCTGAGCCCGGATTGCCGGGTGATCGGGGTCGAACCAGAAGCCGGCAACGATGTGCAGCAAAGCAAACAGCTGGGGCACATCGTGAAAATCGACACACCCCGAACGATTGCCGACGGGGCCCAGACCCAGCAGGTTGGGCAGCTCACCTTTCCGGTGATTCAAACCCTGGTGGATGACATCGTGACAGTGAGCGATGCCCAACTGGTTGAAGCCATGCGCTTTACAGCAGCGCGCATGAAGATGGTGATCGAGCCCACGGGTGCGCTGGCCATGGCAGCAGCCATGCAAGGCGTTGTGGACGTTCGCGGCAAGCGCGTGGGCGTGCTCATTTCAGGCGGCAACATCGACATTGCCCAGTTTGCCAAGTACCTGGCCTAAAGCGTCTAGCCCTGCTGCAAGGGATTCAGCGGAGGAGGCTTATCAGGGCCGCTCCAGATAGCTCTGGAACACCCCAACATTCACGAATGCCGGGTCGGCTGAGTCGGGCCACAGGTCCATGGCGTCAAAACGCACATCGTAGGTTGGCTCATCAGATGCCGCCACACCATGGGCATGCGCGTCTGGGAACGGGTAGGCTGGCGACTCCCCCACCACTACGCCGACCTTGCCGCGGATGTAGGCCGGCATGCGCACATGGCCCGGCACCAGGTCGGCTTTGACCCGCACCGAGTCACCCAGCTTGAAGACCTCACGGTCCGCCACGTTACTGCGCCCACCGGCACTGGGCAGCGCCAGCGGGAACCCACCCTGGGCGAGCTGCTCGAGCTCACTCAGGCTTACCACCGCTTTTTCAACGCATAAAGTGGCCAGGCTGGTCAGGGTCCGCTCGTAATAGCTGGCATTGAGGTAATGGCGCGGCTCCATGCGTTCGATCGCATGCCGGTACTCATCCATATTGAAGAGTCCGCGCCGGACCGCTAGCGAGTACAGCGCATTGACACGCCTTTCCCAGGGCGCATGAAAGGCCGCCGCCTCTGGCGCATAACGAACCGGTCCAAAACCCTGCTTACCACCTAAATCATGCATACCGTCCATCGTCTGACTCCGTTTACAAGCGCGCCACGCCGATCATGCCGTCACGGGTGACCAAACCGGCCAGTCGCTCCAGCGGCCAGCCCACCGTATTTGGCGGCTGTTCGGGCAACACCAGGTAACGGGTATCCGCCGTGGTGTCCCACACCCGGATTTCTGTCTCGGACGGCAGTGTCAGGCCCATCTCTTTGAGCACCGTGCGCGACTGGCGCACCACGCGGGCCCGGTATTCAAGGTCTTTGTACCAGTCGGGCGGGATGCCGATGATGGTGAAAGCGGTGCACGAGCAGAGGGTGCAGCAGATCACGTTGTGCACGGTGGGGGTGTTCTCCAGCGCCACCAAATGACGGTGGTGCGGCGGCATGCTCAGCCCGAGTTCAGCCACGGCCGCGCGGCCGTTGCTTAGCAAGCGCTGTCTAAACGCGGGATCGGTCCAGGCCCGGGCGACAACCCTTGCCCCGTTGGCCGGCAACCACTGCTCGTCGATCAGGCGTCCCTGTTCCTCCACAAAGTTTGCGGGCTCCCATCCCCTGGCATCCAGGGCGCGCTCAATGGCATCAGCACGGTCTTCGACGGAGGCATTGCCGTGTTGCGGTGGGCTTGGTGGTGTCATGGGCAGGTCACTCTTTGCTTGGTGATGCAAGTATAGGAGTCCCCTTGCAGGTCCGGGGGGGCTCATGACAGCATTGCGCCATGCACACGGGTCTGGAGGACGACCCGGCCCAACTCGGCCTGTTGCTGGCTGCTGTGTACACGGTGGCGTCGCTAGCGCAGCTGGCGGTGGTGGCCCTGCAAATTCCGGCCTTGTAGCTGGCGGTCTCGTTCGGGATCAGCCCACTGGCGGTGTACGCGCTGGGACCTTTGGTCAAGGCGGCCGGCTTTTCCAGTCTACTGCAAGCGATGGCGCTCATCGCCTGCTGCACGGCGGGCTGCGTGCTGCTGCTGCCCGCTGATCCGCCCAAAGCCGGCAAGACTATCATCGGTAAAACAGGAGACTGAGATGTACGCCGAGATTTTGCTGGACGCTCGCACCCTGCTGCTGGCGGCCGCGGTAGCCATGCCTGTGTTCAGCTGGGAATTGTTCGCAATGCGACGCTCAGTGGTGGACTCGACATCCAAGGGGCTGAGCGTATTCGCGCTGGCCCATATTTTATTAACCGTGGGCGTGGTGCTGGTGGGCTTGCGCGGCTCGATTCCCTATGCACTGTCCATGGTCGGCGGCAATGCCAGCGTGATGACCGCTTGCGTGCTTTACCTGATGGCAGCCCGCCGCTTTGACGGTGTGAGCGCACCGGCCGTTTGGGGCTGGCTGGCCGCAGTGATGGCAACGCTGCTGATGGCTTCGATGCTGGCGGTGGACGACAACCGAGTGCGCGTGGTGGTTTCCACCAGCTGGATGGCATTGGCCTGCACCTGCACCAGCATCAGCCTGTTCAGAAACACGACGCGCATCAACCACCACCGCTGGTTGACCATCGTGTCATTCGCTGGTCTGGCGCTGGCCAATGCGTTGCGGGCCGTCGAGGCGGCTACCGACCACGAATCAGTCTCGGGTCTGTTCAACAGCAGCTCCGGGGTCATCGGGCTCTACCTGTGCGTGCTGGTGCTCGGGCTGGCCTCCTCCACCGGCTTTATCCTGATGGTCACCGACCACATCCAGGCGCGGCTGAGTTTTCTGGCCACGCACGATGTGCTGACCCAGGCCCGATCGCGCGGCTCCTTCATGGACCTGGCCGCCCACGAGCTGCGCCGGGCCGAGCGCACCCAGTCGGAGGTCGCCTTCATGATGATCGACGTCGACCACTTCAAGCAGCGCAACGACACCATGGGCCACCAGGCCGGCGATGCCGCGCTGCAAGTGTTTTCCGAATGTGTGCGCAGCTCGCTGCGGGCCAACGACACGCTGGGCCGCTACGGCGGCGACGAGTTTGTGGTGATCCTGCCCGACACCACCGAAGCCGAGGCCCTGCGTGTGGCCGACCGCATCCGGCTGGCACTGCACACGCACCCGATGCAGACCCGGTTTCGCGCCCGGGCACTGACCGCCAGCATTGGCATCGCCAGCTCGCGCCACCATGGCCTGCTGCTGGAAACCCTGATTGCCGCTGCCGACACTGCGGTCTATGAATCCAAGCGCCTGGGGCGCGACCGCGCCAGCGTCGCACGCAGCACCGTGCCGCGATCCTGAGCGGGCCAGACCATGTACCCGCACCTGCTTGCGCCCCTGGACCTGGGCTTTACCCGGATCAAGAACCGGGTGTTGATGGGCTCCATGCACACCGGGCTGGAAGACGGACGCGACCTGAGCCGCCTGGCGGCTTACTTTAGGGAGCGGGCCGAGGGCGATGTCGGCCTGATCGTGACCGGCGGCTTTGCGCCCAACATCGTGGGCTGGGCCAAGCCCTTCGCCGGCATGATGAGCACCTCGGGCGCAGCCCGGCGGCACCGGGTGGTGACGCAGGCGGTGCATGCAGCAGGCGGCAAGATTGCGCTGCAAATTCTGCACACCGGGCGCTACGCCTTCCACCCATTGGCGGTGGCGCCCAGCCGGCTCAAGGCGCCGATCTCGCCATTCACGCCGTTTGAACTGTCCAGTCGAGGGGTGGAGCGGCAGATCCGCGCCTTTGTGAACTGCGCCGTCAAAGCCCGCGAGGCCGGCTACGACGGCGTTGAAATCATGGGCTCGGAAGGCTACCTCATCAACCAGTTTCTGTCACGTCAGACCAACCAACGCAGTGACGAGTGGGGCGGCGATTACAGCCAGCGCATGCGACTGCCGCTGGAGATTGTGGCGCGCACCCGCGAGGCGGTGGGCCCGGATTTCATCCTGATTTACCGCCTGTCGATGATCGACCTGGTGCCCGGTGGCAGCAGCTGGGACGAGGTCATGACCCTGGGCAAGGCGGTGGCCCGAGGCGGCGCGACCCTGATCAACACCGGCATTGGCTGGCATGAGGCGCGCGTGCCCACCATTGCCACCAGCGTGCCGCGCGCTGCATTTGCCTGGGTCACGCAAAAAATGCGCGTCGAATTTGCCGCCGCAGGTATCCAGACGCCGCTGGTGGCCAGCAACCGCATCAACACCCCCGAGGTGGCCGAGCAACTGCTGGCCGACGGCTTTGCCGACATGGTCTCCATGGCGCGCCCTCTGCTGGCCGACCCGCATTTTGTAAAAAAAGCCGCCGCTGGCCAGGCCGACCAGATCAACACCTGCATCGCCTGCAACCAGGCCTGCCTGGACCACATCTTCAAAAACCGGCTCACCAGCTGCCTGGTCAACCCCCGCGCTTGCCACGAAACAGAGCTGGTCTACCGACCAATCGCCAGTGCGGCGGCGCGCCAGCGCTTTGCCGTGGTCGGTGCCGGCCCAGCTGGATTGACGGCCGCCACCGTGCTGGCCGAGCGCGGTCATGCGGTGCACCTGTTTGATGCCGCCAGCGAGGTTGGTGGCCAGCTCAACATGGCCAAGGTGGTGCCGGGCAAGGAAGAGTTTCACGAGATGCTGCGCTACCTGCGGCGCCAGGTTGAGGTGACCGGGGTGCAACTGCACCTGGGCCAACGGGTGCAGGCGCCCGATCTGCAAGGCTATGACCAAGTGATCATCGCCACTGGCGTGGTGCCGCGCAACCCCGGCATTCCCGGGCAAGACCACCCCAAGGTACTGAGCTATATCGATGTGCTGCGCCACCGCAAACCGGTGGGGCCACGCGTGGCGGTGATCGGCGCTGGGGGCATCGGCTTTGATGTGGCCGAGTTTCTGGTCAGCGAGGGCCATTCCACCACCACCGATTTGCCGGCCTGGCAAGCCGAGTGGGGCGTGACCGACCCGGCGCTGGCAGTTGGCGGCCTGAACCCGGCCGGTCCGCAGGCGACGCCACCCGGGCGCCAGGTGACGCTGCTGCAGCGCAAGGCCGGCAAGCTAGGCGAGGGGCTGGGAAAGACCACCGGCTGGATACACCGTACCGCGCTCAAAATGAAACGCGTGACCATGATCGGCGGCGTGAACTACGAGCGCATCAGCGACGAGGGCCTGCTGGTCAGCGATGGTGAGAAGCGTGAGAACCTGCGCTGGATTGCCTGCGACACGGTGGTGCTGTGCGCCGGCCAGCTGCCGCTGCGTGAACTGGCCGATGCCCTGATGGCACAGGGACAACAGGTACACCTGATCGGCGGTGCCCACGAGGCCGGCGAGCTGGACGCCAAACGCGCCATTGACCAGGCGGCCCGGCTGGCGGCGGCGCTCTAGGGCTCGCTGAGATGACAACGCCACCCCCGATCACTGCGAGGCCCACTCTGACACACGACATCCCGAGGATCGACATCGGCGCCCTGTTCGGGCAAGACCTGGCGGCCCGCTCTGCGGTGGATCAGGCCATTCTGACGGCCGCCCGATCGGAGGGCATGCTGGTCATCACCGGCCTGCCGCACTGGGCTGTGCTCAGCCCCGCCCGGCGGCGCCTGCTGCTCAGCCTGTTCGCACTGCCCGAAGCTGACATCCGCAAATTGTGGCGCTGGAACTTCGACCCGATGCAAACCAATGTCTACCGGGGCTGGTTTCCGCTGCAGAACGGTCTGCCCACCTACAAGCAGGGTATCGATATGGGACCGGACATCGCCTACGGGCCCGGTGTGGTCGATCTCCGCGATCCGTTGCGCGAGGCCACGCCCTTGCCGCCCGAGGATAGTCTGCCGGGCTGGCATGCCTGCGCCCGGGACTACTACCTGGCCATGGTCCGCCTGTCCGAGGCACTGATGCACTCGGTGGCACGCGGGCTCGGGCTGCCCGAACACTGCTTTGACGCCGCTTTCACGGGCGGTGTTTCAACCTTGCGCCTGCTGCATTACCCGGTGCGGCCGCCAGAATCATTCGAAGGCGCCTCCGCCGAGGCCTGGACCGTCCATCAGGGCAACGCCCACTACCTGCTGGCGCGGGCTCATGTCGATACTGGCTTTATCACCCTGCTGGCGCAAGACGGGGTGGCTGGCCTGCAGGCGCAGCACCTGGACGGCACCTGGATGGACGTGCCGCCTGAGGAGGCCACCCTGGCGGTGAACTTCGGCAAGGTGCTGGAGCGCTGGACTGACGGGGCCATTCGTGCCACGGTTCACCGTGTGCTGGGCAGCGGGCGTGAGCGGCATTCCATCCCGTTTTTCTATGAGGCCGGGGTCGACGCCGTGATTGCGCCGCTGCCACTGCCAGGGGCCAAGGCCTTCGCCCCCTTCTACTTTGGTGACCATCTGTGGGACACCACTACCCAATTCGTGGAACAGCGCGGCATAGCGCATCTGCGCAGGCCGCTCGGGCCTCCCCCGGCGTCGGCCATGACGCTGCCGCTACCCGCCGCCAATGCCTGACGGTGCGCGCGGTACGGGTCAGCGTTGAACCAGCTTAATTACCAATTGCCGCTGCCGGGTCCGCCTTTGAAGGGCCCGGCCAAGTCGGGGGTGATCCAGCCGCCATAGAAATCGCCTGCCTGGGGCGTCACCCTGGCGCCACCAACGCTGCAGTCGAGATGGTGGGCGTAGAAGGCCACGCACTCGGCCAGCGGCTCAGCGCCCGCCAGGGGCTGCGGGTAGCTCCAGGCGACCAGTGCCAGGCGGCGATCGCCGTCCACCAGATGCCAGTAGCGCGCCGGGCCTTTCCACTCGCAGAACGAGCCAGTACCCGCAGGCTGCAGCAGGTCACTCGCCACGTCGGCCAGTGGCAGGTAGAAAGTGGGCGGGTGCGCGGTCTCGCGCACTGCCCAGGCACCGCTGGTACGCGCAATCTCGCGTTCACCCCAGTGCACCACGATGTCGCGCGGGTCGCGCACCAGCTCCGGCGGGCGCGGGAAGTCCCAGACGGACACCTGCCCCGGCACGGGTACGTCGGCGAAAGGGGGGCGCCCCGTGCCTCGCCAGCGCCACTGAGCACGGGCCATCGCCAGTCGCTCGAGATCCATGTTCATCATGGGCCAAGAGCATAACCCGGGAGCAACTCACGTCAGTACAAACAGAGCAGAGTGACTTGGCCCCCTAGTCGACAACCTGCTTGGCATCGACAATCATTACTTTGGCGGCTTCGCGTTCGGCGAATCCGTCTGCCATGGTGACCATGGCTCTGGCAGTCAGGCCCCGGCGGTTGTCACTAAGGGTATGGCACATGACATGTAACTCGCTGCCGGTTTTGCTCTTTTGGGACAGGCGCCCATCGGCATCGGTGGTGGACTCGTGTGTGTCGTTGCTTCGCTTACCACCTTTGAAGTTACCCGTGTCATCGACGTTGCCATCTTTGCGAGCAAAATTCTTGTGGCCCGCACAGGCCTGAATCAGCGTGCCGTCCCAGCTGAAGTGCTCGCCCGAGAGCAATTCGTTCTTGTTGGCAATGGCCAGCAATTCGTTGAAGAGTTCGATGACCGCGTCGTACACAATCAGGCGCTCACGGTTCTTGGTGAAGACCGTTGGCACCCAGCAGGTGTCCTCCATGGACAGGCCGATGAACCAGGGAAAGAGAAGGTTGTGTGGCGTCTGCTCCATCAGCAGGCGCTCGGGGTGGATGCTGTAGAAGATTTGCAACAGCATGGCAGGCAACAGCTTTTTAGGAGCAAGGCTGCGCGACCATATCTGATGTCAGTGGCGTACACGCCAGAGAGAAGTCACTCGATGTTCTTCAATGCCGAGTTCACCATCTTGCGCACGGGGCGCGGGGGGGGTGGTTGTCCGGCACGAAGTCATCCGGGCGACGCGTCGTGAACAATGTCTTGTTAAGGGGATCGGCTCCGCGCATAGTCAGGTTGCCTTGTCTTGCAATATCGCTCTGTCTCTGACTTTTGGGAATGCTAAGAAGCTGACCATTGGGCAAGGTAGTTCTGTGGCCTCCTAATCCTTTAAAGACTTGAGCCGGCGGTCGAGCTCCGTCTGAGGAAAAAGCGCTGCCCAACGTCAAGGTTTCGCTGGCCCGGCGTAAATCCTTAGCTTCACGCTCCACGGCATTGATACGGTCACGCTTTTCGCTGCTAGCCCGCTCGCGCACCTATTGACAAAAAGGAATTCATTTCTTGTCCATGACTCCAGCTTGTCGAGGCTCGGAGCCTCCTCAAAACCCGGGGCAATTCAGCTTAGAAAAATTGCGCAGTTACCAGTGCAATATTGTTGGGTTCCGATAAAATCATTCTGAATTGCGCCGGTAACAAACGAACTGTTATTCTGCCGAGATGAACTGCAACCTTACCACCATCAAATCTGAAGGGGTGAATTATGAAAAAGCGCGACTTTTTAGCGGTAGCTGCCGTTGGAACCTCCATCCTTCCATCTCAACTTTTTGCCCAGCAAACTCCCAAGAGCTTGCGCACCCCGGTGCTATTGACGGTCACTGGCGCTATTGGAAAGGGAAACAGGGGCGCATTGAACTCGGCGCTGGACCAGATGATGGTGAAGCAAAAAATTTCGTTTGACAAGGCTTTTGTCTTTGATTTTGCCGCCATTGCGGCGTTACCCAGAATCGAAATTAATCCGACACTGGAATATGACAGCAAAGTGCACAAGTTGTCCGGGCCCTTACTTACAGACGTTGTTCGAGCTGCCGGTTCTGCGACAGATGGAACGCGCTTTCTATTGCGTGCCACGGATGGGTACAACATCGCTATAAGCGCAAACGACGCGCGAAAGTACCGCTTCATTGTTGCAACGCATCTGGACGGTAACCCAATGCCTTTGGGTGGCTTGGGCCCACTTTGGGCTGTCTACGATGCTGACCGCTTTGCGGATATGTCTGCCAAACCCGTTAATGAGCGATTTGGTTTATGTCCATGGGGTCTGTACCACATTGACGTTCAAAGGGCATGAGTGCGCCGACATGCGAGCAGGTCACCCAAGCTTAAGGGTAAATCTTAACGGCGCGGTTGGTCGCTTCAGTCCAAACTTGGCGAATGGCCTGCGGTGACAGGTAGGTCTCGAAGTGCCCCCCCGGGCCGCCCACCTCTGTGAACAGCTCGGGATAAACCAGGTATAGCGCTGCCATCTGGTCCCACATCAGCGACTTGCCATCACGGCGCAGACAGCAGTCAATGGCCCAGTATTCCGCGCCTGGCACGGCCTCGCCCAAGGAGCCGAAGGGAACATTTCCCATCAGCGCTTGTCGGAGCGTGTTGGGCAACCCGGTCGGTGCCAAGGCTCGTACCATGTCCGACGTAGGTCCATAGACCTGTCGCTCAAGGCCGCGCGGGCTGGCGTCATGCGGCGTGCGCGGCAGGTCCACAAATGCGTAGCGCAGTCCGGGCAGTTGCTCAGCCGTGACTTGTCGGCAGGCTACGAAGTCGTAGCCGCAATTGAACGATGACTTGTTCGGCACACCGGGCACATCGCCCGTATCGCGTTTGCCCATTATTACCACCTGGCCGATCTTCTGCCGAATCAAAGGGCTGTAGAGAACAAAGCTCGAATACGGCCCGAGCATCAGGACGTCCACCTGCTCGCAGGGCGCCAGCGCCTCCTGCACCAGCTGCCCCTTGAACGCGCCGGCAGGCGTGTTGGGCGGTAGCTCCGGCAGGCCCAGCCCTAGGCCGCGGTGCATCATACGGCGCGAGTCGGGCAGAAAGTGGCCCCATCGCCGGTCGATCTCTACGTCTGGTACATTCGTCGTGGCGCCAATAATCACCGGCAACTGCCGTTGCTGGGGCTCCGCAACGAGGCGCGCAAGCGCCGCTGCGCCGATGTCGGCCTTGACCACACCTTCGGTCACCAGGATGGCCGCCACGTGACGGTGGCCGATCACCAGCGGTATGGCCATCAGGTCGTCAAGGTCGAAGTCAGTATCGATCAAAGTGCAGGAGGGGATAACCGATACCTGAGCCGGCGCCCCGTGGCTGTGGCTGCTACTCAGGGCCCCAAGCGCCAGACCCAGCGCCATCGTGCACCAGCCCAAAATAGTTTGCTGAAAAGCGGACTGCACCTTCCTGTATGCCATGACGACAGTATAAAGGTCGGTCGTCGGTCCCTACCCATGCTCCCTTTTCACTCAGTGCGTCAGTCTTCAATAGCTGGCGCCTAGCCACCGCCCTCGTTGGTAAACTCTGCTCGGCAACTATTATTGATTTGCCAGGGAAGCTCCGCATCCCCAAGTTATGCCTCTTGGAAAACTCTCAGATGCTACAAAATACATAGCATGAAACAGTCTCCTCACTGCTGCTCCTTAACGTAGAGAAAACTCCCAGGGCCGACTTCATGGAACAATTGGTGTGCGTGGTGCTGTGGGCTGAACTTGTAGCGCTAATTACGCTTAACTACCCAAAGGGCATGAATGACCGCTCGCCCTTTTCCCTTTAGACCATGCTGCGCGAACACTCCCTTCAGCTTTGGTTCGCCCTGTTTTAGCACGGCCATGGAAGAAGACTTCCTCGATGTACCCATGTGCCGGGAGTTTATACAACTGCCCGAGTTCACCAGACTACCCGATGAATCCACTGTCCTGCGGGTTCGCCTTAGGCTGGAACGGTCCGTGCTGAGTGCAACACCCTGGTGTATGGCCAGGAGACGGTGGTCTTTGGCGATGCGGGCCGTCGCGGTATCGACAAACGTTCCGATGCCAAGGCTAATGTCACCTGGTACGTGGCCATGCGCCCGGGTTTGCGCTGTCGAAGCTGTGGATGGTTCGACACAATATGATGGGTGCCAGCTTATGAGAGCGCCCAAAATCAGGGATACGGGAGCGGGTTATGCCGAGCATCACTAAGTTGGAGCGATCTATTTCCGCAATTAACGACAGCTCTTTGAAACCCTACTTTGAACTCTCCAGGCGCAGCTTCATTCGAATGGTCGGCGCTACCGGCGTAATGCTCCTACAGAACCGACTGGCAGCGGCAGACTCGCCGCAGGCCGGACTTGACTGGAGCGACGGGCCGGGCCGGGCCCGTCACCGCATCGAGGGCGAGGCAAAGGTCACCGGACAGAAAATCTACGCACGCGATTTCCGCGCAGCTGACATGCCAGGCTGGCCTAGTTGTGAATGCGTAGCCATGGTGTTACGAGCCACCGATTTCAGCCGCACATTTCTAGGCATTAAATTGGCCATGCTGCCGGCCGAACTGCAGCCCGTGACCGTAGTCACCGGAGATCGGTTGAAGGCTGATGGCGTGGCAATACCCTATGGCTTTTCATCCCCTGAGGCGTGGCCCAGTGGCCTACTGGTCATGCCGGGCCAACGCCCGATCTATCTTGGCCAGCCTGTGGCTATCCTGCTGTTCGACAACCACCATGTTTTCAGGCAAGCGAAGGCCCTACTGCAATTCAATGCGGAAGTCGTCCAATATGGGGATGCGGTCATGACCCCCGCTGCATCCTGGGCCGAATCGCACGCCACCCGATTAACGCGTTACGCAGAAAATGGGAAAGATCTCTTCTCGCGTGTTGGGCAGGGTCCATCCGATCCGTTGGCCAGCAATCCGTCAGCAGTGGACGTTGATGCGCTGCGGATTAGGGACCAAATAGGGCGGGTTTTCGAGCGGCCAGACGTCCGAGTGGTCGATGGTCGGTATGACACCCAGGTGGTGGACACGATGTTCATGGAGCCTGAGGCAGGCCTGGCCTGGCTGGATAGCCCACGGCAGACCCTGCACCTAGTGATGAGCACCCAGTCCACCAACGGTGATATGACTGGCATTGCGCAGTTATTCTCGGCAACGGGTTGCACCTTGCCGGTGCGCCAGATCGAGCTGAACGCCTGCTACCCGGGTGGCGGCTTCGGGGGTCGCGACATGTCGATGTTTCCGCTCCTGCTGGCGCTGGCAGCGGCCTATGCTTCGCAGCGGGGCCAGCGCGCGGTGCGGTTAGCCTACGACCGCTTCGAGCAATTCCAGGTCGGCCTGAAGCAGCTGGATTCGACGGCCATTCAACGGATTGCACTGGACAGCCGTGGGCAGTTGCTGGCCATCGAGAGCCGGCTCACGCTCCGAACCGGTGGCTTGGAGAACTACAGCCAGCATGTGGCCCGACTGGCGGCCTACAGCGGGACCGGCGCATACCGCGTTGACTGCGCGGCAGTTGATGCGGTTACGCTGCCCACAGCGGGTGCGCTGGCAGGTTCGATGCGCGGCTTTGGCGGCACTCAGGCCCACTTTGCGATAGAGTCCTTGATTGATGAAGCTGCCCAGGCCTTGGGCCGGGATCCGATCGAACTGCGGGCCCAGAACGCGCTTCGTCATGGCGACCGTAGCATTACCGGTGCGCCACTGACGCAGACCATCAGCTTAGTGGAAATCTGCCGCCTAGCCGCTGCAAGTGCACTGTGGCGAGACCGGCCAGCCGCCCGGGCCCAGGCCGCCGCCGCCGGTAAGCTCTACGGCATTGGCTTTGCTCTGGCTAACCAGGCCTACGGTACGGGCGTGGACGGGGTGATGGCCGAGGTGGCCATCGGCCCCGATGGCGCGCTGACGATGCGCAGTAACAGTGTAGATATGGGCAATGGCTCGGCTACAGTGCTGGCGATTAGCACCGCCAGCCATGCAGGCTCCAACGCGTCCAATGTAGAAATGGGCGCTGCCTCGCACTTCGAGGCTTCGCTGGGGTTCGACCTGACACTTCCGGCCAAGCAGCCACAGTGGGACAACCCGCGCTGGACCGCAGCGTTTGCGTTATCTTCCAGTGCCTGCATAACGGCACACCACCAGGTGCATGTGGTGGAGCAGGCTACCCGGGTACTATTGCACAGCGCCTTGCTGCCCGCCGCCGCCAGCCTGTGGGAGCAGCCGGTGGACGCCTTGCGCCGGACGGCGCTTTGGCAGACGGGCCTGCTGCACTTACCTGGGCAGCCAGCGTTGAGGCCGCTTAGCCTGGCCGAACTGGCTCAGCGACTCTACGTCTTGCAGCTGCCTGTCGCGGTCATGGTACACGCGGTGTTCCAGGGGCGCTGGGTACAGGCCCAGTACCAAGTGGACGGCTGGCATGAAACGCTACCGCTAGACGGTCTGGCCACCCGGCTGGCTGGCGCGGCGCACTGGCGTAGCCACTACCGCGCGCACACCCAGCCGCCGCTGCTCGAGTCCGCGCGTTATGGACGCAGCCTTTACACGCCCTCGGGTGCTTTGGTAGCGGTACGCATTGATTCGGCAACCGGTACCGCCCAGGTGGTTGCTGTGGAGTCCTACTTGGAGGCCGGTCGGGTGCTGCAGCCCGATCTGTTGGAAGGGCAGGTGCAGGGCGCGGTGGCCATGGGCATTGGATACGCCTTGTTGGAGCACTTGCCACCGCTCGCTGGAGGTGCTGGGGAAGGGGACTGGAACCTGCATCGATACAGCGTGGCCCGGTCGGCGGACGTGCCCTTAAAACACCTGCGACTGCACCTTTTGTCCACCACCGAACCCGGCAGCCGCGGCATCGCCGAGGCTGCGCTCAGCCCCATCGCGCCAGCGGTGGCCAATGCCGTGGCCGATGCTACGGGCCATCGGTTTCGCAGCCTTCCGATCACGGCAGAGCAGATCAAGGCCGCCTTAAGCTCTCGCATATGACACCTACGACCCCACCTAATCTACTGATCAACTTGTGCATCAATGGCAGGTCGTTGCGCCGCGAGGTGGCGCCAGACCTAAAGCTCATAGACTTTCTGCATGAGGATCTTGGTCTGACCGGCACCAAGTTTTGCTGTGGCCTCGGCGTATGCCAGGCTTGTACTGTGCTGGCCCGCAGTGCGCCCACGGCCCTAGCCGAGCCCCTGCTGGCCTGTGTGACGCCGGTGAGTGCACTGGACGGCCAGTTGATCGACACTGTAGAAGGCGTTTCCGGCCCAAACGGCCTAGCATCGGTGCAGCAGGCTTTTCTGGCGCACTTCTCCTTCCAATGCGGCTATTGCACGCCAGGCTTCGTGATGGCTACAGTGGCACTGCTCGCGCGCCTGAAGGCACAGCCGGTGCCGTTGGAGCGCCTGGACGAGGCCATCGAGGATGCTCTTGGCGCCCACGTATGCCGCTGCACCGGTTATGCCCGATACCACTCTGCCACGTACGAACTCGCCTTACAGGTCCTGAGGGGCTGAAAAAGCCAGAAGGTGTCCCAAGTTTTGTGTGACCCGGCATCGATCGAATTAGCGTGGCGTTGTGTATCAGTGAGAGCCAGCCGGGCCATCGATAGTGGGCGTCAGGATCCGAGTGAATAACGGGCCGATTCTCGAACTTGGCTACCGCCTCAGTAGCTCCATCCAACATCGTATTCACCAGCGCGGCACCCGGGCGTGTGCCAATCGTCAATCTGACCACCAACTCATCGAGGCGGTCGAACATGGGCGATAGGTATATCTCCCCAGCCGAGGTATGGAATTACGTCATATCGGTCAGCCACTTCTCATTAGGGATCTGCGTATGGAAATCCCTCTGGATAAGATTCTCTGGCGTTGGGCTGATTTCGCCAAGTTAAAAGCCGGACCAACGCCTTCTGTTCACAGTAACGATCAAGCGTTCTTGTTTCATCAAGTGCAGCACCATTTTTTTTGGGAAAGGTAGATGGCGCCGACGGGCTCGACAAAGTGCCCAAAGGTCTCCACCTGCAACGAGAACGAGGCAGCAAGGTTTCACCAAGCCGATCGACAAGGCGCTGATCCTGTTGTTTCTGCGCTGGCAACTAACCTGGTCGCCGTCTGATCTCGGTCTCACGCTCGAGGCGGCAGACACGCGGTTGATTTGTACCGCATACTCCGCCTAAGGATTTATACATGACCGCACTTCTTCATCTCCATGGCGACGAGCCAGGTTTCGGCCCTGCCTTCCCGGCGCTTTACAACGTGGTTTATTGCAGTCGCGCCACCCCCGAGGTGGACGAAGCCGCTGTACAGCGCATCATCGCCACGGCGCGCCGCTGGAACCCTGAGCATGGCGTGACGGGCATGTTGGTCTTCGGCAGCGGCATCTTTTTCCAGTGGCTGGAAGGGCCGCGCGACAACGTCACAGCGCTGATGTCGCGGCTGCGCAACGACCGCCGCCATGACAGCATCGTGCTGCTGAGCGAGGTGGAAGACGTCCGTGAGCGCCTGTTCCCCGACTGGGATATGGAACTTGTTACGGGCGACCATATTCGCGATGTGCTGCAGGATGCCCTGGACAGCGCTACCGACGCGCAGAACGCGCAGGCCCTGGGCGTTCTGCTGACCGAACTCGATGCAGGCAGGTTACGCGGCCTCGACACTGCCTGAGCCGACGACACTGGGCGTCGCACCAGTTCCGGGGGCGAAAGGTTTAGTTGTTGGCGCTGACACCAACAACGGCATCGTCTTGCTGACGCATTTTCGATTGGCAACCAAGCAGCAATGTGAATGATCACCCACTAGCAAAGCCTTGATTGGTGCGGCTGGCGGGGATCGAACCCACGACCCTTGGCTTCGGAGGCCAATACTCTATCCACTGAGCTACAGCCGCAACGTGAGTGCTGGATTGTAGGTGCTTTCAGAGGGGTGGCGGCTATAATCACAGGCTGATTCCAGGCAGCAGATTTTTTTGAGGAAACCATGAGCGACACCAGCCAAGCCAATGCGCACGAGGAGGACCACACCGGTCCCGTCAAAAACCCAAAGCAGCTGTTGTTGGCCGTTTTTTTCTCGTTTGTGGTCCCCGTTTTCGCCATCATCGGCTTGGTCTACTTTGTCACTTCTGACAAAAAGCCTGCGGCCGGCGCTGTCAATGTGGAAAAGGCCACTGCGGCGCGGATCCAAAAAATTGGCGTCGTAGAAATACGTGATATTAATCGCCAGCTGAAGACCGGCGAAGAGGTGTTTAAGGCCCAGTGCAGTGCTTGCCACACGTCCGGTGCAGCCGGTGCGCCCAAATTTGGTGATGCTACGGCTTGGGCGCCACGCGTCAAGACCGGCTACGAGGCCTTGCTGACGTCGGCCGTTAAGGGCAAAGGTGCCATGGGTGCGCAAGGCGGTGGAGACCTTGAAACACTTGAAATCGGCCGGGCCGTGGTTTACCTGGCCAATGGCAGCGGGGGCAAGTTCGACGAGCCCAAAGCAGCCCCAGCCGCCGAGCCAGCCAAGTAAAGCGCCGCGCACAGTGCCTGCAAAAAGCCGGTATGAGACCGGCTTTTTTATGGTTTTTTGGCCCGCAAGCCCCGTCAAATCTAAGTGTACAGCTACTTTTTTTGTAGCATATTCGGGCTAGTGCAATAGCCATAGCGTGCCGGCAGATCGGGGGCAAACACGTCCTGCGGCACCCACAGGCCGGCCTCAACCGCATCCGCCGCCTGCCCCATGTCCATGGTGTGAACCAAGCCAAAGCCGGTGTCGGTCTCCAGGTACAAGCGGCCCAACTCGTCCAGCAGGCAGCGCTGCACCCGGGCTGGGCGACCGGTGTGATCGTGCACTGACGCGTCGGGCTCGACACGCCAGATCAAGGGAGTGGCTTCAAGTTCGACATAGACGCGTTGCGGTCCATTTTGAAAATACCATTGGCCGGACGAATCCGCCTGGAAATTGCGGCCGATGAAATCGATCAGTTTTTCATGCCGCAATTGGGAGCCTTTGCTTTGCGCGCTACCACCTGCAAAGGGTCCCAGGGCTTGAGCCCGGTCGTCACGCATGTACCAATGACCCCGGGCATCCAGGCCAAGCCAGCCATAGCAGTCAGGCACATTGGGCCATTTGGCGAGGGCCTGCTTAACGATGTCGTCCATGGAGCGTTGTCATCACAAGGAGAGTTGATCTGCCAGCCAAGCGCCGACGGTGTCGGGCAGTTGGTGAAGATGGCCGGGCCAACGGCCCTGCGTAAAGCCCACATGACCGCCATGCGCTGGTTGCCACAGCTTAACCCATGGTGTGGCTTGCTGCTGCTCTGGCAAACTCCAGGCGGGTACAAAGGGGTCATTCAAGGCATTGAGAACCAGGGCAGGCACCCTGATGCGGTGCAGATGCGGCTTGGCCGAAGCCCGTGCCCAGTAGTCGTCGGTGTTACGAAAACCGTGTAGCGGTGCAGTGAACAAGTTGTCAAATTCATACAGGTCGCGCGCCGCCCGCAGGGCCGTGGCATCAAACAGGCCCGGGTATTGGGCCAGTTTGCGCAGGGCCTTGGGTTTCATGGTGTTCAGGAACATGCGGGTGTAGACCAGGCGGTTAAAACCTCGCCCAATGGCCCAGCCGCTGGCAGCCAAGTCAATCGGCGCTGACACGCTGGCTACCGCCTGCACCAACCGCGCAGCCTGCTCGCCCATTTCTTCGGCCCAACGCAGCAAGGCATTACCCCCCAGCGATATGCCGACGGCGACGATGGGGCCAGCGTGTTGTAGACGCAGACGCGCCAAAATCCAATCGATTTCTTCAAAATCACCGGAGTGGTAGGCCCGCGGGCCCAGGTTGAGTTCGCCACTGCAGCCGCGAAAGTGCGGTACCGCGTAGGCAAAACCGCGGGCGCGGGCAAATCCGGCAAAGGCTTCGGCGTAATGGCTGCGCGATGAGCCTTCAAGACCATGGAACAGCACCAGCAGGGTCTCGGCAGTCGGCGTTTCAAGCCAGTCCACATCAACAAAATCGCCGTCCGGGGCCGTCCAGCGCTCGCGCCGATAGCGCACCTGCACACCAGCCACGCGTTGCGCGTACATCGCCGGCCAGATGGTCTGCAGATTGCCGCCTGGCAACCAGTAAGGCGCTATATAGTTCATAGCTGAAAAGCCAACGTGGATAAAGGCTGGACGCCAATTTGGTGGCGCAACTAGCCCAAATTGCAAAGGCCTAGTTTGCCTGGCTTCGATCGCTTGGCTCGGACCCGTGGCGAATCTCCTTACAGATGCGGTCTGCTTTTGCAGCACTTGTACCTGTAATCCGGCGCCAACAACCTCAACGAACTGCCTGACCAGCCCAATTCGGGCTGAAACAAAGCTATTTTTTCTGACGGTACTTGCGCAACGCTGCAATTTGCGCGGCCATGACGGCGAGCTCAGATGTCGCCTTGGCCAGATCGAGGTCAGTCTTGGCATTTTTGACCGCTTCTTGCGCGGCCACTTTGGCGGCGTTGGCCTTTTCGTCGTCCAGATCCTTGCCGCGGATGGCGGTGTCAGACAGCACCGTCACACGGTCAGGCTGCACCTCCAGGATGCCGCCGGCGACGAACACGAACTCCTCGCTACCGTCGGCCATTTCAATGCGGACTGAGCCCGCTTTGATGCGCGAGATCAGCGGCGTGTGGCGCGGGTAGATGCCCAGTTCGCCCGCCTCGCCGGGCAAGGCGACAAAACGTGCCTCGCCCGAGAAGATGGACTCTTCTGCGCTGACCACATCGACGTGGATGGTGTTCATTCGCTCCGTCCTTTAGATTTTCTTGGCTTTTTCGAACGCTTCGTCGATCGTGCCAACCATGTAGAACGCCTGCTCAGGCAAATGGTCGCATTCACCGGCCACAATCATCTTGAAGCCGCGAATGGTCTCAGCCAAGCTGACGTACTTGCCGGGAGAGCCGGTAAATACTTCAGCCACGTGGAAAGGCTGGCTCAAGAAACGCTGGATCTTACGGGCGCGGGCCACGGTCAACTTGTCTTCCGGCGCGAGTTCGTCCATGCCCAGAATGGCGATGATGTCGCGCAGCTCTTTGTAACGCTGCAGTGTGCCCTGCACCGCGCGCGCGGTGTTGTAGTGGTCTTCACCGACCACGTTCGGGTCGAGCTGGCGGCTGGTCGAGTCCAGCGGGTCCACAGCGGGGTAGATACCGAGCGAGGCAATGTCACGGCTCAGCACCACGGTGGAGTCCAGGTGGGCGAAGGTGGTGGCAGGCGACGGGTCGGTCAAGTCATCGGCTGGCACATACACCGCCTGGATGGAGGTGATGGAGCCGACCTTGGTGGAGGTAATGCGCTCTTGCAGGCGACCCATTTCTTCGGCCAGGGTAGGCTGGTAGCCCACGGCGGAAGGCATACGGCCCAGCAGTGCCGACACTTCGGTACCGGCCAGGGTGTAGCGGTAGATGTTGTCCACAAAGAACAGCACGTCACGCCCTTCGTCGCGGAACGACTCAGCAATGGTGAGACCGGTCAGTGCCACGCGCAGACGGTTGCCCGGGGGCTCATTCATCTGACCGTAGACCATGGCCACCTTCGACTCTTCGAGCTTTTCAAGGTTAACCACGCCAGAGTCGGCCATCTCGTGGTAAAAGTCGTTGCCCTCACGGGTACGCTCACCGACACCGGCAAACACCGACAGCCCAGAGTGGGCCTTGGCGATGTTGTTGATGAGTTCCATCATGTTCACGGTCTTGCCCACGCCGGCACCGCCGAACAGGCCGACCTTGCCTCCTTTGGCAAACGGGCACACCAAGTCAATCACCTTGATGCCGGTTTCCAGCAGTTCCTGAGAAGGGCTGAGCTCATCGTAGGCGGGCGCCTTGCGGTGGATAGACATGTGCTTGACGGCATTGACCGGGCCGCGCTCGTCGATCGGCGCGCCCAGCACGTCCATGATGCGACCCAGCGTGGCGGTACCTACAGGCACCATGATCGGCTCAGCGGTGTTGCTGACCATGATCCCGCGGCGCAAGCCGTCGGACGAGCCGAGCGCAATGGTGCGCACGATGCCGTCGCCGAGCTGCTGCTGAACTTCCAGAGTCAGTGTCGAGCCTTCGAGTTTGAGGGCGTCGTAAATCTTGGGCATTTGATCACGTGGAAATTCCACGTCGACCACCGCACCAATACACTGAACAATTTTTCCTTGGGCTTGAGCCATTTTGTTTGCTCCAATAAATTTAAATCTTGCCAGCTGCGAGGTGACGGAGGCCTAGGCCCCGATCGCCGCAGCTCCGGAGACGATCTCGGACAATTCCTTGGTGATCGCTGCTTGACGGGTTTTGTTGTAGACCAGCTTCAATTCGCCGATCACGTTGCCCGCATTGTCGGTGGCAGCCTTCATGGCCACCATGCGCGCCGCGTGCTCAGACGCCATGTTCTCGGCCACGGCCTGGTACACCAATGCCTCCACGTAGCGCACCAGAAGTTCGTCAATCACCGCCTGGGCATCGGGCTCATAGATGTAGTCCCAGCCATGTTGGGTACCGGCGGCAGTATCGCTGGCGCGTGAATCCGCCTGCATCTTCGCGGCCGACAAGGGCAACAACTGTTCCAGCACCACTTCTTGCTTCATGGTGTTGATGAAACGTGTGTATGACAGGTAAACCGCATTGATCTCGCCGCGTCCGTAGGCATCGAGCAAAACCTTGACGGGTCCGATGAGACGCTCCAAGTGCGGCTTGTCACCCAACTGCGTCACATGCGACACCACCTTGGCGCCAATTCGGTTCAAGAAGCCGAAGCCCTTGTTGCCAATGGCCACCGCTTGTACGGCCACACCGGCTGCCTGCATTTCGCGCAACTTGTTGGTGACGACCCGCAGCACATTGGTGTTGAGACCGCCGCACAGGCCCTTGTCGGTGGTGACCACAATCATACCGGTCACGCGCGCGTCGTTGGCCTTCATAAAGGCATGCACATACTCAGGGTTGGCCTTGCCCAGATTGGCGGCGATGTTTCGCACTTTCTCCGCATACGGGCGGGCTGCCCGCATGCGCTCCTGTGCTTTGCGCATCTTGGACACAGAGATCATCTCCATGGCCTTGGTGATCTTCTTCGTGCTCTCGAAGTTTTTGATCTTGCCGCGTATTTCCTTGCCTGTTGCCATAAAAAGGCTCCTTCGCTGTTACTTCAGGTGGCTTTCAGGCGAAAGACTTCTTGAAGGCAGCAATGGCGGTGTTCAATTCAGCCTCAGCGTCCTTGTCCATGGCCTTGGCGGCTTCGAGCTTGGCCAGCAGCGCGGCATGCTTGTCCTTGAGGTGGGCATGCAAGCCGTGCTCGAAGGCCAGTACCTTGTTGACAGCGATGTCATCGAGGAAGCCCTTGTTCACTGCAAACAGGGTGGAACCCATCAGCGACACCGACAGCGGGCTGTACTGGGCCTGCTTGAGCAGCTCAGTCACGCGGGCGCCGCGATCGAGCTGCTTGCGTGTTGCTTCATCCAAATCAGAGGCAAACTGGGCAAAGGCCGCCAACTCACGGTACTGCGCCAAATCGGTCCGGATACCGCCTGAGAGGTTCTTGATCAGCTTGGTCTGCGCTGCGCCACCGACCCGGGACACCGATATACCCGCGTTAATGGCGGGCCGGATGCCGGCGTTGAACAGCGAGGTTTCCAGGAAGATCTGGCCGTCGGTGATCGAGATCACGTTGGTGGGCACGAAGGCAGACACGTCACCAGCCTGGGTTTCAATGATAGGCAGCGCGGTCAGCGAGCCGGTCTTGCCTTTGACGGCACCTTTGGTGAAGGCCTCGACGTAGTCGGCATTGACACGGGCGGCCCGCTCCAGCAGACGGCTGTGCAAATAGAACACATCGCCAGGGTAAGCTTCGCGGCCTGGGGGGCGGCGCAGCAGCAGCGACACCTGACGGTAGGCCACAGCCTGCTTGGACAAGTCGTCGTACACGATCAACGCGTCTTCGCCACGGTCACGGAAATACTCGCCCATGGTGCAGCCTGAGTAGGCGCTGACGTACTGCATGGCAGCGGACTCGGAAGCCGTGGCAGCCACCACAATGGTGTACTCCATGGCGCCGGCCTGCTCCAGCGAACGCACCACGTTTTTGACGCTGGAGGCCTTTTGGCCGATCGCGACATAAACGCAGGTCATGTTCTGACCCTTTTGGTTGATGATGGCGTCAATGGCGACCGCAGTCTTGCCGGTCTGACGGTCACCAATGATCAGCTCGCGCTGACCGCGGCCGACCGGCACCATGGAGTCGATCGACTTCAGGCCAGTCTGCATCGGCTGACTCACCGATTCACGGGCAATAACGCCAGGAGCAACCTTTTCGATCACGTCAGTCATTTTGGCGTTGATCGGGCCCTTGCCGTCGATCGGCTGACCCAGTGCGTTCACCACACGGCCTTTGAGCTCTGGGCCGACTGGCACTTCCAGAATGCGGCCCGTGCACTTGACGGTGTCGCCTTCCGAGATGTGTTCGTAGGCACCCAGCACCACAGCACCGACCGAGTCGCGCTCGAGGTTCAGTGCGAGACCGTAGGTGGGCAAACCATCACTGCCAGCGGGGAACTCCAGCATTTCGCCCTGCATCACATCGGACAGGCCGTGGATGCGGCAGATGCCGTCGGTCACGGAAACGACCGTGCCCTGGTTGCGGACATTGGCGCTGGCGGACAGGCCTTCGATACGGCTCTTGATCAGTTCAGAGATTTCTGCGGGATTGAGTTGCATGACTCTTTCCTTCTTTCTTTAGTTGGGCTGGCAATCCGGGCTTTGGGCCTCAGGCTGTCAATGCCACTTTCATTTGTTCCAGACGGGCTTTGACCGAACAGTCAAGGACCTCGTCCCCCACCACCACACGAATGCCGCCGATCAACTCGGGCTGCAGTTCGACCGACAAATTGAGCTTGCGCGCAAACCGCTTTTCCAGCGTGCTGCCGAGCTCAGTCAAAGCAGCGCTGTCGATGGCAAAAGCGCTGTGCACCACGGCATCAGACGCACCACTCTGTGCGTTCTTGAGTGCCCTAAACTGGACCGCGATCTCCGGAAGGACACTCAGGCGGCCGTTCTCAATCACAGTGCGCAAGAAGTTCTGCGCCATGTCCGGCATGGCGACCTTGGCGACACCGGTGATCAAGTCATGGACCTGCGCAGCAGTCACGTTTGGGTTGTCGGCAAATTGCTGCAGTTGCGCATCGCCAGCGATGTCCTTCAGGGCTTCAACCCAGACCGACGCAGCTGCGAGATCTGACGCCGCAGCCTTAAACAGAGCCTCAGCGTAAGGGCGGGCAATGGTGGCGAGTTCGGCCATGGTTGTCCTCTTACAGCTCGGTCTTCAGGCGGCCCAGCAAGTCGGCATGCACGCTGGCATTGACTTCGCGGCGCAATATCTGTTCGGCACCTTTGACGGCCAGTGCCGCCACCTGCTCGCGCAGAGCTTCCCGTGCCTTGACGGTCTGCTGCTCGGCTTCTGCCTTGGCGGTGGCCACAATTTTGGCACCCTCCTCGGTAGCGCGCCCCTTCGCCTCTTCAACGATGGCCAGCGCTCGCCGTTCGGCGTCAGCCAAACGGGCGGCAGTCTCGGTACGCGACTTGACCAACTCGTCCTCCACCCGTTTGTTGGCGGATGAGAGTTCGGCTTTGGCCCGGTCGGCGGCAGCGAGTCCGTCGGCGATTTTGTTAGCACGTTCGTCCAGCGCGGTAGCGATGGGCGGCCACACGAATTTCATCGTGAACCACACCAGGATCGCGAAAACGATGGCCTGGACGAACAGGGTTGCGTTGATACTCACAGCAAGACCCTTTCAGTCAGTTGGGTAAAAAAGCCGCCGATTACTTCAGCACGAACGGGTTGGCAAACGCGAACATCATCGCGATACCGACGCCGATCAGGAAAGCCGCGTCGATCAGACCGGCCAGCAGGAACATCTTGGTTTGCAATTCGTTCATCAGCTCGGGCTGGCGGGCTGCCGCCTCAAGGTACTTGCTGCCCATGATGCCGATGCCGATACAAGCGCCAACAGCGCCCAGACCAATGATGAGACCGGCAGCGAGTGCAACAAAGCCGAGTACGTGTTCCATTTATAGCTCCTGAGGATAAAGTTAATGGTTAAAGGGAAAGGGAAACTCTGAAGAAGGATGTCAATCAGTGGGCGTCGTGGGCTTGGCCCACGTACACCAGGGTCAACATCATGAAAATAAAGGCTTGCAGTGCAACGATCAGGATGTGGAAGATGGCCCAGATCGAACCGACGATGACCTGGCCGATGGGCAACAGAATGCCCGACAACGACAGTGCAGCACCGCCACCCATCAGGGCAATCAGCATAAACACCAGTTCGCCGGCGTACATGTTGCCGAACAACCGCATGCCGTGCGAGACCGTCTTGGCAGCGAATTCGATCATCTGCATCAGGAAGTTGACGGGCCACAGCAAAGGATGCGCTCCAAACGGCGCCGTGAACAGCTCGTGCACCCAGCCGCCAAAACCCTTGATCTTGATGTTGTAGAAAAGGCAGACCAGCAACACCGAGCTGGACAGGCCGAGCGTGGTGGACAGGTCTGCGGTGGGAACAACACGCATGTAGGCATGGTGCGGGTCGTGACCTGCAGCGCCGTAGATCAGCTCCCAAATTTTCGGGATCAGGTCGACCGGCAGAAAGTCCATGGCGTTGAGCAAGAAGATCCAGACAAACACCGTCAACGCCAAAGGAGCCACCAACTTGCGGCTTTCAGCGTTGTGGATGATGCCTTTGGCCTGGGTGTCGACCATTTCAACCAAAATTTCAACCGCAGCCTGGAACCGGCCTGGCACCCCAGCCGTCGCTGATTTGGCTGCTCTCCAGAGAATGAAAGTGCCCAGCACACCCAACAACACCGACCAAAAAATGGAATCGAGGTTGTAAACCGAGAAATCGATCACGCCCTTCATGGGCTGGTTTTGCAGATGCGTCAGGTGGTGAGAGATGTATTCACCTGCGGTCGGTCCGTGTTCAGCAGCCATCGGTTTACTCGTTATTCAATTTGGGGCTTCCGTGAGGAAGCCGACTTAATTACTTTTTGGGGCGCACCAGCAGCGCCAACCAATACACTTTCATCGTCACCACCAAGCCCACCAGCATCGCCGGCCAACTCAGTTCGGACACCAACCTGGGCGCGGCGAACAACATCGCCAGCGTCAAGCCGATCTTGACCATTTCCCACACAAAAAACCCAGCCACTGCCGCCCCAGGGCTGCTCAGCGCCACGCGGCTTAACAGGCCCCGCGCAAACAATGCCGCCGGCAACACCACCGCCAGCGCGCCATAGCCCGCCGACCACGCCGCAGCACTTGACCGGGTCACTACCCATGTCACCAGGGCCACCAGCACGCCCGTGAGGGCTTGCCAACGCACCACCTGCCAAGCCGAGACCGAGGGGTCGCTCTGCCGCAGTGCCTGCGCCTGTTCGGCGGTCATGGGCGTATGCGGCACGGCATCGGACTCTTCGGAGTCAAACCCTGATGCGGAAGCGATTATCGGCATATCAAATTACACCATTTGTCACAATGCACCATTTTTGGCATGGCATTTGTCGCAAAGCCTTCGATTATACGTAGAAACCCGCGGGCGACGGGTCAAGCATGATCAGTACTGCAGAATCTTGGATAAAAAGTTACGCGCCCGCTCGTGGCGCTGCTGCGGCTGGCCAAAGAAAGCTTCTGTGGCGCAGTCCTCAACAATGCGGCCCTGGTCCATGAACACCACGCGGTTAGAGACCTTGCGCGCAAAGCCCATCTCATGGGTGACGCACATCATCGTCATGCCCTCTTGCGCCAGTTGCACCATCACATCCAACACCTCGCCCACCATCTCCGGGTCCAGCGCCGAAGTGGGCTCGTCAAACAGCATGCACACCGGGTCCATCGACAAGGCCCGCGCGATGGCCACGCGCTGCTGCTGACCGCCCGAGAGCTGACCAGGGAATTTGTCGCGCTGCTCCAGCAGGCCGACTCTGTCCAGATATTTCAGCCCGCGCTCGGCGGCTTCGTCTTGGCTGCGGCCCAGCACCTTGACCTGGGCGAAGGTGAGGTTTTTGAGCACGCTCATGTGCGGAAACAGCTCAAAGTTCTGGAACACCATGCCGACCTTGGCGCGCAGGGCCGGCAAATTGGTGGCCGGGTCTCCCACCGAGACGCCATTGAGCTGAATATCACCCTTTTGAAAGGGCTCCAGCCCATTGACGGCCTTGATCAGGGTTGATTTACCCGAACCGGAGGGCCC
Source organism: Comamonas sp. lk (assembly GCA_943324505.2). GTDB lineage: Bacteria > Pseudomonadota > Gammaproteobacteria > Burkholderiales > Burkholderiaceae_C > Rhodoferax. Next base: position 5,549 of record CALPLW020000003.1, on the reverse strand, counting down.
GCAGACCACCACCACGTCGCCCTTGTTGACCACCGTGCTGATGTCGGCCAGCACCTGAAAACTGCCGTACCACTTACTGACATTGTTGATTTGAATCATGACGGGCCGATAAACAGGTTCTGGGGTTCAGCGGATGATGGCAATGCGGCTTTCCAACCGTTTCACCAGGCTGGAGAGGGCGTAAGACATGACAAAGTACACCACGGCGACAAACAGGTACATCTCGACCAAGCGACCGTCGCGCTGCGCCACTTTGGAGGCGGCGCCCAGAAAGTCGGGCATGGACAGCACATAGACCAGCGACACGTCCTGGAACAGCACAATGGTCTGCGTGAGCAACAGCGGCGCCATGTTGCGAAAGGCCTGCGGCAGCACCACATTACCCATGCACTGCCAGTAGTTCAGGCCCAGCGCATAACCGGCGGCCACCTGGCCGCGCGGGATCGACTGAATGCCGGCTCGCATGATCTCGCAGTAATAACAGGCCTCGAACAGAATGAAGGTGATGAGGCAGGAGGCAAAGGCGCCCACCCGCACCGGCTGGTCCGCCCCGGTCACCCACTGGCCGATGTAGGGCACCAAAAAGTAGAACCAGAAAATCACCAGGATCAGCGGAATGCCGCGCATCAGGTTGACATAGGCGCCCGCCACCATCGACAACGCCCGAAAGCTCGACAGTCGGGCCAGTGCCAGCAGTGTGCCGAGCACGATGCCACCGCTCATGGCCATCACCGTGAGCTGCAGTGTGAAGCTCATCCCCGTAAAAAACAGGTAATGCCAACTGCGCTCGATGACGTTGAAGTCAAACTGGCTGAACATGGTGATGGGGGTCCGTGCTCAGTGGCCACCCGTGGCGCTGCCGGCAATCAGGCCGGGCACCGCCACCCGGCGCTCCAGCCGGCGCATGCCCTGCACCACCACCAAGTTGACCAGCAGGTAGATCACGGTAGCCGCGGCAAAGGCCTCAAACACCTGAAACGTCAGTTCCTGCATGGCGCGGGTGCGAGCGGTGAGCTCCATCAGGCCGACCGTGAGCGCCACCGAGGTGTTCTTGATGATGTTGAGGAACTCGCTGGTCAGCGGCGGCAAGATGATGCGAAAGGCTTGCGGCAGCAGCACATAGCGGTAGGTGGCCGGCAACGTCAGGCCCAGTGCGGTGCCGGCCATGGCCTGGCCGCGCGGCAGCGACTGGATGCCGGCCTTGAGTTGCTCAGCAATGCGCACCGAGGTGAAGCAGCCCAGGCAGACCACCGCCGTGAAAAATGGCGCGTTGGGCATCTGCTTGAGCGCGTCGCCCCAGCGCACCGGCAGCAACTCGGGCAACACAAAAAACCACAGAAACATCTGCACCAGCAGCGGAATGTTGCGGAACAGCTCGACGTAGGCATTGCCCAGCCGCACCAGCCTGGGCTTGGGCATGGTGCGCACCACACCGACCACGGTGCCCAGCAGCAGCGCGATGGCCCAGGCGCACATCGCCGTGGCCAGCGTCCAGCCCAGGCCGGTGACCAGCGTGAACAAAAACGTGCCGGAGCCTTCCGGGTTATCCGCCCAGAAAATGCCCCAGTTCCACTTGTAGTTCACCTGCTGCTGCCCGATTCGGCGGCCAGAGCCGCCGGTCTACGCTTATTCGTAGACTTTGGGTTCGGGTGAATCGGTGGGTTTGGCAAAGGTCCGCTTGAGCGCCGTGCTGATCGGCAGGTTCAGGTTGACGTTTTTCGGCGGCACCGGTGCCAGGAACCATTTGGCGTAGATTTTTTCGATCTCGCCGCTCTGCATCAGACCACCCACGGTACGGTCGACCAGGGCTTTGAAGCTGGGGTCGTCGCGGCGCAGCATGATGCCGTAGGGCTCGGTCGACAGGGCTTCGGCCGACACCACGTAGTCGGCGGGGGTCTTGGCCGTGGCCACCAGAGAGTACAGCAGGATGTCGTCCATCACAAAGGCCACAGCGCGGCCGGTCTCGACCATCAAAAAGGCCTCAGCATGGTCCTTGGCGGCCATGATGTTCATGCCCAGGTTGCGCGCTGCGTTGAGTTCGGTGGCCTGCTTGATGTTGGTCGAGCCCGAGGTGGAGACGATGGTTTTACCCTTGAGCCCGTCAAAGTTGGCCACATTGGCGGCCTTCTTGGTCACAAACCGGTTGGCGGTGATGAAGGTGGTAGGGGCGTAAGCCACCTGTTTTTGCCGATCAGCATTGTTGGTGGTGGAGCCGCACTCCAGGTCAATCGTGCCATTGGCCATCAGCGGGATGCGGGTGGCAGACGTTACCGGCGCCATTTTGACCGCCAGATTGGGCAGCTTGAGCTCGGCCTTCACCGCGTCGGCGATCTTCAGGCAGATGTCCATCGAGTAACCGATGGGCTCCTGCTTGTCGTTCAGATATGAAAAGGGGATGGAAGAGTCGCGGTGACCGATGGTGATGGCACCGTCCTTGCGAATCTTGTCAAGGGTTTGGGCCTGCAGGCCGGCAGCGCCGAGCAGCAGTGCGGCAGTAGCCACGGCGGAAAGAAGGTTCTTCATAGGTAATCTCCTGAATGGATTGAGACGGGTGTGGACGTATCGCCCAGGCAGTTTATCGCCTCAGAGCGGGCGCCCCGCTAGTGTTAAACCCTCAAATCTGCCCGGCATAATGACAGGATGAACAACCTACCCTCCCTACCTTGTTACCTTAACGGCGAATTCACCCAGCTTCAAAACGCCAAAATCAGCGTGATGGACCGGGGCTTTATTTTCGGCGACGGCATTTACGAGGTGGTGCCGGTCTACGGCGGCCAGCCTTTCCGTTTTGCCCAGCACATGGCACGGCTCGAGCGCAGCCTGGCCGAGCTGCGGATCACCAACCCGATGAGTCGGGCTGAGTGGGCCACCATTGCCTCAAAATTGATAGCAGACTATGCCCAATCCACGGGGGCTGACGGCCAAAATGGCGACCAGATGATTTACATCCAGGTGAGCCGCGGGGTGGCCATGCGCGACCACGTCATGCCAGAAAACATCACGCCCACCGTGTTTGTCATGAGCAACAAGATGAGTGTGCCGAGTGAGGCCGTGCGCCAGCAGGGCGTGGCCTGCGTCACCGCCGACGATTTCCGCTGGGAAAAAGCCCACATCAAGAGCACCAGTTTGCTGGGCGCGGTGTTCTCGCGCCAAATCAGCTTCGATGCTGGCGCTACAGAAACCGTGATGTTCCGTGACGGCTACCTGAGTGAGGCCGCCGCCAGCAACGTGTGGGTGGTGAAGAACGGCAAACTGCTGGGCACCCCAAAGGACAACCTGGTGCTGGAGGGCATACGCTACGGATTGATCGAGGAGCTGTGCCAGCAGCAGGGCATCGGGTTTGAGCTGCGCCGCATCAGCCGTGCCGAAGTGCTGCAGGCCGACGAGCTGCTGCTGTCCAGCGCTAGCAAGGAGGTACTCGCCATCACCACCCTCGACGGCCAACCGGTCGGCAACGGCCGTCCCGGCCCAGTGGGTGAGCGTCTGTATACCGGCTACCAGTTGGCCAAGCAAGCCTCACGCACCGCAGTCACCAGCGCTGCGTAAACGCCGCCATGACATCTCCGGTCACTCCCGATGCGACGCCCCAACCGTCGCTGATCACCTACCCGTCGAGCTTTCCGATCAAGGTGATGGGCGTCAAGGTGGAGGGCCTGGTGCACGCCATCACCACCATCGCGCTGGCCTTTGACCCCGACTTTGACGCCAGCACCATCGAGCTGCGGGAAAGCAAGGGCGGCAAGTACCTGGGGGTCACCGTCACCATCACGGCCACCAGCCGGGAGCAGCTCGACGAGCTGTACCGCACCCTGTCCACCCACCCGATGGTGAAGGTGGTGCTTTAGGGCACCTTGGACGTGGCGCTCTCGCCCCAAACTCTCGGCCTGGTTCCCTATCTGCCCACGGTAGAGGCGATGCAGGCCTTCACCGCCGGTCGTGTCGCCGAAACGCCGGATCAGCTATGGATTTGTGAGCATCCCAGCGTTTATACACAAGGGCTGGCGGGCAAAACTGAGCACATCTTCAACCCAGGGGTCATCCCTGTGGTGCAGACCAACCGCGGCGGTCAGGTCACCTACCACGGCCCGGGCCAGGTGGTGGCCTACCCACTGCTGGATCTGCAGCGCGCCGGCTACTTTGTCAAAGAATACGTCTACCGTCTTGAAGAAGCGGTGATCCGCACCCTGGCCCATTTCGACGTGACCGGCCACCGGGTGGGTGGCGCGCCCGGCATCTATGTGCGGCTGGATGACCCGGGCTCACACGCTCTGCTGCCGCAACGGCCCGCCAAAACCGACGGCCCGGTCGCGGCGCCGGTGTTCAACGGGCTAGGCAAGATTGCCGCGCTGGGCATCAAGGTCAGCCGCCACTGCACCTACCATGGGGTGGCGCTGAATGTGGCGATGGACCTGGAACCCTACTCGCGTATCAACCCCTGCGGCTATGCTGGTCTAGCCACGGTGGACCTTTCTACAATTGGCGTCTCGGTGCCCTGGCAGGAGGCCGCTGACCTGCTGGGTCGCAAGCTGGCTGCTTACCTGGCGCCCTGACGGCCCCTCACCTCACCGCAGGACTCGAATGACCACCCCCATCACCGTGCGTGACGCACAAAGCACCGCCAGCTACGACGCCAGCGCCAAGCAAAAGGCCGGCGCCAAGCTGTCGCGGATCCCGATCAAGGTGCAACCCGGAGAGGTGCTGAAAAAGCCCGAGTGGATTCGCGTCAAGGCCGGCAGCCCGAGCACCCGGTTTTATGAGATCAAGGACATCCTGCGCAGCAACAAGCTGGTAACGGTGTGTGAAGAGGCCTCTTGCCCCAACATTGGCGAGTGCTTTGGCAAGGGCACGGCCACCTTCATGATCATGGGTGACAAGTGCACCCGGCGCTGCCCGTTCTGCGACGTCGGCCACGGCCGGCCCGACCCGCTCGATGTGAACGAGCCCGACAACCTGGCCAAAACCATTGCCCAGCTCAAGCTCAAGTATGTGGTGATCACCAGCGTTGACCGCGACGACCTGCGCGACGGTGGCGCCGGCCATTTTGTTGATTGCATCCAAAAAACCCGCGCCCTCTCACCCACCACCCAGATCGAGGTGCTGGTGCCCGACTTTCGCGGCCGTGACGACCGGGCGCTGGAGATCCTCAAAGCCGCGCCGCCCGATGTGATGAACCATAACCTGGAGACCGTGCCGCGCCTGTACAAAGAGGCGCGCCCGGGCAGCGACTACCAGTTCTCGCTCAACCTCCTGAAAAAGTTCAAGGCCATGTTCCCCCAGATACCGACCAAAAGCGGCCTGATGGTGGGCCTGGGCGAAACCGATGAGGAAATCCTGGCGGTGATGCGTGACATGCGGGCGCACCAGATCGACATGCTGACCATCGGCCAGTACCTGGCCCCAAGCAGCTCGCACCTGACGGTGAAGCGCTATGTGCACCCCGACACCTTCAAAATGTTCGAGACCGAGGCCTATGCCATGGGCTTCAAGCACGCCGCGGTGGGCGCCATGGTGCGCAGCAGCTACCACGCCGACCAGCAGGCCGGGCATGC
>CALPLW020000002.1 GCA_943324505.2 Comamonas sp. lk | reverse complement strand
TCAGAGCTTGCAAGTCGATGGTCAGTGTGTCGTTACCGGCACCCAAATTGATCACGTTACCAGCGGAGTTTGCTGTGTTAGACATGGTCAACTGAATCGAGTTTGCTGCTGACAACGTTGATGCTGCCACAGTGGTAGCACCACCCTGTTGAGTCGTGGCTGTAATGGCAAGAGCGGTCGTGCCGTTGGCAGTGAACCAAGCGTCAGTCAGTGTCAAACTTGCATTAGTCGCGACGTTTTGAAGTTCGATGATGTCAATGCCAGAAACGCTCACCAAGTCACTGGCTGCAATGGTCACTGCACCGTCTGCGAATTGCAGCGTATCAGTACCCGTACCACCGCTGATAGTTTCAGCCGTGGTCAGACCTGTAAAGCCGGCACCTAATGTTGCTACAGCAAAGGTGTCATTACCAGCGCCACCGCTCAAGTTGTCAATACCGGTGCTGCCAGTGATGCTGTCATTGCCATCGCCGCCGACAATAATGTCATTTCCTGCACCGCCAGCGATAATGTCGTCACCCGCAGAGCCTGTGACGTTTTGAATCTTGGACGCTGTGGTAATGGCTGCACCGTTGTAGGTCAACTCAATAGCGCCACCAGCGGTCAACGAAGCTGCACTAGTTGTCAACGTGCCAGAGGCAGCGATAACAGCATCTGCACCCACGGTGATGCTCACGTCAGCGGCAGTACCGGTTGTAACAATCGATTCGACCAAGGTTGTGTTGTTCAGCACCGCCGTCACTGCTGCTGCAGCTGACAGAGAGATGGTGTCAGTGCCAGCACCGCCGGTCACTGTATCGCCTGTTTCCAAGCCAGTAGTGGTTGAGAAATTGAAGGTATCGTTGCCAGCACCACCGACCAAACTGTCGTTTACGCCAGTGCTTGTGTTACCAGTCGTCACGACCGAGTTGGTCGATGTCAAGGCGGAAGCGTTTACAGTCAAAGCGCCCTGTGTCAGATCACCGTCAACGATGGTCAGGGTGGTTGCACCGTTTGCCGTGTAGACAGCGTCTGTAAGCGTGACGGTACCTGCAGCGGAAGTGCCGTTGACAGTGATGGTTTCAATCCCACTGATGCCAGTCAGATCAGTTGCAGCGATGGTCAGCACAGTAGCGGTTTGCGAGAACGACAGGTTATCTGCTGTCCCGTCACCACCGCTCACCACTTCGGCTGTTGTCAGTGAGGTGAAGTCACCAATGGTCGTCACGTTAAACGTGTCATTACCAGCACCGCCACTGAGGTTGTCGATGCCAGCGCCGCCGACAATGGTGTCGTTGCCGTCGCCACCCGTGATGACGTCAGCACCCGCTGCACCGGTGATGGAGTCGGCACCAGTGCCGCCGGAGATGTTATCAGCAGCAGAGCCGCCGGTCAAGGTGTCAGCGCCTGTACCACCGGTGATGGTAGAGGCAACTGCGCCTGCGTTGGTACCCATGATGAACGCAGCGGTCATGGCCGAGGCGTTGATTGACGTGACAACCGCGCTTGACATAGATGCAAATGACAGTGCACGTGCACCGGTTGCAGTCACAGATGTCGCTGCGCCGTTTGTCAAAGCAGCAACAAAGTTGGTGCCGGAAGTACCACCCAATGAGTTGATGGTGATGGACTCTTCGTTGGCCAAGGAGATAGCCAAGGTATTGCCGCCGGCAGCGGCCGTACCCGTAGCCGTGGCGGTGGTGCCCACTGTTGCGGTAGACGTACCCAAATTGACGGTCATCGCATCAGCTGTTGTGTTCAGAGCACGCGTAGCTACCACACTGACGTCGAAGTCATCGGTAGTTGTTGCGTCGCTGTTCGACTGGCCTGTAATGTTCAGGGTGTTAGTTGTCGCGGCAAGGTTTGACAACGTCACTGTATGCGTTGTATCAGCTTGGGCACCACCGTTTGCTCGTGTCGAGGTAACGTTCACAGTTGTGATGCCGCTGATCTGCGACATGTTCTGTGTACGGGTTGAGTTAGCAGTGCCGCCATCGGTTGCACTCAAAATGCTGAGGGTTTCAAAGTTGGTGAAACGCGCACCGTCAGCAGCTGCTGCGATCAGTGCATCAGCAGTAGAGACCAAAGTATCTGTACCGTTACCAGCGTTCACTGCGCCTACGCCACTCATGTTGGTGCCAGCCGTGAAGGTGTCATTACCCGAAGAGCCTGTGATAACGGCTGTAGCGGTTGAGCTCAATGTGGCTACCACACCGCCGGTGCTTGAACTGGCGTTCAGTGTTGTGATGCCTGTATCCAATGCGCCCAGAGTCAGGCTCGCTGCGCCAGAGACGTTTACCGTGGTTGGGCCAGCGGCCAAAGTTACCGTGTTGGCCGAGGTGTTTGATACAACGTTCAGAGTCTCGATGCCGGTAGATGTGAAAGTGCCGCCCGTTTGGTTAGACAAAGTCAGGCTGGCGGAGTCAGCTGTACCAGCAATCACTGTGGAGTTGTAGGTCAACGTGATGCCGGCATCGCCGTTACTCAATTCAGAGGCAACGATTTTGTTCAGGCCGGTGAAGGTTGTAACACCGCCGGTGTTGCTGGAAGCGTGACCAACAGTGGTCAAAGAGGAGTCTGCCAAAGCGAAGCTGATGGACTGGGTGGTGCCACTGACGTTGCTAACTAAGACTTTCTCGATGCCGGTCAGCGTGACACCCGCGGTGGTTCCAGCAAAAGTGCCTGTAACAGAGACGTTCAATGTGTCTGTACCAGTGCCGCCGCTAAGCGCATCACCAGCAGCAAATGTTGTGCCAGTTGTGTTGGCCGCACCGGTGTTAACAATAACACCATTGAAAGTGTCAGCGCCTGAGTTGCCAGTGAAGCTTGTGCCGCTGTCCACACCAGTAGTGAGCGTGAAAGTCGAGCCGGCAACATAATTACCTGCGGCAACCACACTGGTCACCGTGCTGGTCAGAGTGGCCGGTACGATGGCAGTTGCCAGCGTAGCAGCAGAGTTGACCGAAGTGATGTAAGCCTTGGCCAATACGCCAGCTGCGGTACCGCTGTAGCCAATGATTTGATCAGCGGTGGTCAATGAGGCGGTGAAGGATTCTGCAGCTGTTACTTTGCTGCCAAATGCTACGCCGTCCACGTTGTTTGCACCAACAGCGCTTGTGCTGATCGCGCGCACGATGTTGCTGACGGTCAAGGCACCGCTTGTCAGCTTGCCAGCCCAATACAACAGGCCAGCAGTGTCTGCAGAGTGGCTAAACAGGTTCTGGTAAACCTGGTTCACGATCTGTGCATTGCTCATGCCCGTGAAATTAGCGGTGTACTCAGCAGAAGCTGCAAAAGTGGTGCTAATACTGTCAAGGATGGTGGCGTCAGAGGTGCCAGCAGCAGTACTCGCTGCGGCCGATTCGATGTAGAAGTTCAAGCCAACAGGGTCTGCTGGGCGTGCAAAATAGGCAACATAAAGCTGCTGAATCTGCGTACTGGTAACGGCCATATAAATTACTCCTAGTTAAAAAATTTGTCTTCGCAGCAGGTAAATGCCTGCCTTGATTGAACAATCACTATCCGTATCAGAGTGTCACAACACTAGCTTTCGAATAGTGTGACGACCATCACATCTTATCACGCGACAAGAGGATTAAGTGGCATGTGGCGCGTATGCAACAAACAGCCGCACTAGCGCTATTTGATCCAACTTGTGACGCCATAGGCGGTGGTGGCGCCGTCCAGCCGAGACTGAAACAGATACGCAGCCCGCGTACCGGCGCCATGGCTGGCCAGGGCGCCCTGGACCATCATGCTGCTGCCAGGGGCAAACTGGGTTCCGTTGCCAAAAAGGCCATCCTTACCAACGCTGCCCTCTGCGGTCAGGGTGGTGGTTTTGTTCTGGGCCAGCAGGTCAAGGCGGGTGGCGAAGCTGCTCGCGGCAAAGTTGACGCTCAGGCTGGCGTTTTGTACAGCAGCAGCGGCCGTGGCGCCGGTACCGTCTGTTCGCACGAGGGCTTGGGCGCTGTCCAGGCTAAAGCTGACGCCGCCGCTAGCCGGGCTCTCCCATGGCGTGCCTGTGCTCCGGGCCAGCGCGTAGTAACTGTTGGCGCCCACCAACCGACCTGCTGACATGATGGTGGGAAGGTCTGTGGTGGCTGGCGAGTCTGCCAGCGCTTGCCAGCGGCCCCACACCAAAGCCGGCACCAAAGGCGTTGGTGGCACCACCACAACCGGTGCTGGCTGCACCACCACCACCGGCACGGGCTGCACCACTGCCACTGGCACGGGTAACGGCACCTCAGCTGGGACTGTTTGGGTGACCACCACTGCGACGGGCAGCGGCGCCACCACAGGTACGGTGTTGGTGGCTGTAACCCGGGGTGTTGAGATGTCCAGGGCTACCAGTTTGACCTGCGCCAGGTTTGGCTCCAGGGGGGCGGAGGCCAGTGGCAGCGCGGCAATGGGGGCGGGCACGGGCACGGACACCGGCGCAGTGGCGCTGGCTACCGGCTTGGGCGGTTCGTCTGGCCGGGGCGGTGCGGTCAGGTCGGGTGCAAGGGGGCTGGCGTTCAGTATCTGCGGGCTGGCCTGGCCACGCAAGACCTGCAAAATTTGACCGGCCTGGCCGGCGAACAACTCGCGCTTGTTGGCGCCTTCACAGGGGCCGTTGCCCTGGGGCAGGCAGCCGCCACCAAAGCCACTGACCACCACCCCGCCCGTGAGCACGCTGACGCGGGTGGTTTGGTCATCGGTGTACACGGTGAAGTCTGTGCCGCGTACGCCGATGGCCGCCACGGGGGTGTTGAAACGGAAGCTTTGGCGCGCATTTTTAACTGCACTACCCGAGATGCTGCGCGCCACTCCTTGGCTGAGTTCGAGCTTGAACTGGCTGTTGGCCGGGTTGGCGGCGTCCACCTGGTAGGCAATAACCTGCGCGGTGCTTCCCGGGCGGAGGATTAAAAAACCGCCGTCGGTGGTTTTGATGTACGGGTAGCTGGCCTCGCCAGTGGTCAGGGGCTGCCCGGCCTGGACAACGTTGCCCAGGTTGGCTGGTTGCCCGGCGATGCGGGCGTTGCCCACCGCCTGCACCACGGTACCCACAGCTTGCGCGCAAGCAGCGCCCCATCCGCCCAGCATGAGGGCCATGCAGACAAGTAGTTGACGATAAGTGCGTGCGTAAAGCATGAGACTTGTTCGGAGTTTGTGTGGGGCCGGTTTAGCGGTCGCAAGTTCATTTTATACTGAAGCGCTAATTTATAAAGTAAAGAGTTTGCCCTTGTCTTTTGTTTTCCCCGGGGGGGCATTGCTGGCCGCTGCCCTGTGCGTGTGGGCCAGTGTGGTCAATGCGCAAACCGCTGCCATCGACGGCGAGGCGCTGTACCAGCAGGCTTTGCATTGGATGGCTGACGGCCGCAATGCCGAGGCACGGGAGGCCTTGCTGCAACTGCTGGCGCTGCAGCCCGAGCATGCGGGCGCCTGGCTGGACCTGGCGGTGTTGCATTGCAATATGGGGCAAGACCAGGAGGCCGAGGCTTTGTTTGCCACGGTCACCGATAGATTTGCGCCGCCGCCGGCGCTGCAGGAGGCGATTGAGTCGCTGCGCAAACAGGGGTGCCGGCGTGAGCTGCCTGGGGCCAGCACCCGCCTGCGACTGGGGCTGGGCACCGACAGCAATGTGAACCAAGGCGCCAGCAACCCCAGCTTCACGCTGGGCAGCGGCGCCAACGCCACGCCGCTGATGCTGGCCGCTGAGTACACCCCCCGCCCAGACCAGTTCAAGGCCGCGCTACTTGAATTGTCTTTACCCCTGGCGGCTGATGGCACGCTGGCCTATGCCCAGGTTCAGGCCCGTGGACATAACCATTACGCGCAGTATGACTTGGGCGCGTTGATGCTGGGGCTGGATCGCCCCTGGCAGTGGGGGACCTGGGGTTGGCGGGCCAACGCAGCCGTGGGCCTGACGAGCGTGGGCGGGGCGCTTTACCAACGCCAGGCGCAGCTGCAGTTGCAGGCACTGGCGCCAGCGGCGGCGGTGTTGCCTGGGACATGGCGCTTGCCTGCCGGTTGGTTGCTGGGCGGGTCTGGCAGCTGGACTGGTGCTGCCTACCCCACCTTGAGCGGGTTTGACTCGCAAGTGGCGGAGTTGCGAGGCCTGCTGGCCTATGAGCTGCATGGGAGCTGGGTGCAAGCCAGCGCGGGTTTTGCGCTGGACCAGGGGCAGGCGCAGCGCCCAGGCGGTGACCGCAACGGTGCAGTAGTGGGGCTGGCGGCGCGCGTGCCGCTGGCCGGGCAGGTGGCGGCAGAGTTGGGCATGAGCGTGCAAAGCTGGCGAGGCCAGCAAGTCTATGCGCCTGGTTTGATCGACGAGCGGCGGGAGCAGCTGAGCACATTGCTGCGCGCCGCCTTGTCGGTGCCTGTGGCGGCGCGGCAGGCGCTGCGCCTGGAGCTGCGCCATGTGCGCAATGAAGAAAACGTGTCACTGTTCACCTACCAGAGCAGCCAGGTGCAGCTGAGCTGGGAGTGGCAGTTGCCGCACTGAGCCAAGCCGCTCGCCAAAGTACCGGTGGGGCATGGTTGGCTTGGGACCTGGCTTATTTGAACTCCAGGCTGCGCAAAGACAGGCCAAGCACCCGGGCGTCTGCCCCTAGGCCGAGCTGGCTGGGTGCCGTCGCATTGGGCAGGTGCAGCTCAATCTGTACCTCAGAGGCCAAGCCCTCAGGAAGCTCCAGGGCCATGCTCTGCGTGGGTTTATTGCTATCAAAAACATAGCTTTTCAGGGGCTGGCCAAGAACGCCGATGTGTACCGTCTGGGCGGGCACGCGGTGCAAAAAAGCACTGGCCTCGATCTCCAGGCGGCGCGGCCGTAGCTCGTCTGGTGACGGCAAGGGGCATCGTAGGGTGACGGTTTTGGACGCCGTCCAGGTGCCAAAGGCTTCAGCCACGCTCAAGCCGGTGGCCACACAAGGGTGGGCGGGGTGCAGCGAGGTAAAGCCGATGATGTGCCGCAGGCCCAGCGCTCGGCCGAGGCAGGCGCCGTCCAGCACGGCCAGGCCGCCGGACGGCGGGGCACGGCGGCAGGCAGCGTGGCGGTCCAGCGCGCTGCCGGCGCCGGTGACCAAGCTGCCGACGATGCGCCAGTTCAGCGAATCGCTGTCGGGCTGGCTGAACCGGGTGACGGCGCGCGGCGTGTGAAGCAGGCCGATGGTGAGCATGTAGTCAACCATTGGGGGGAACTGGCCTACGTTTTGGACATGGTTGTAGCGGCCAGGCTGGTCGGGCATGCGCAGGTCTTGCCGGGCCATGACTTGCTGCTCCAGCCGCAGAAGCGCCGAGGTGTCCAGGCCGGTCTTGCCCGGCAGAACGCCATACCAGGCCACGATGGTGAGCAGGGGCCACAGCAGCACGTGGCGGGCCGGCTCGGGCCTAAGCGGTGGGGCGGACCGAGGCAGACTGAGCCACAGGGCCAGTTGCAACACGAGCAATGTGTTCAACGCAAACAGGTACTTATGAACGGCGTATTCAGAGCCGTGGCCGAGCCAGAGCGCCAGCACCTGCAGCAGGCACAGCCCGGCTGCAGCCAGGCCGTACAGCGCAAGGTACTTGAGTGCCAGAGCGCCGCCGCCCTGCCCTTTGTGCTGGGCTGCGCACCGCCACCAGTGCCGCAGCAAAGCCGCAGAGCTGGCAAGCAGCAACAGGGCATACAGCAAAAACTGGTTGATGCCGGGCATGAAGCCTGCAATAACATGACCGTTGGCCCCGCTGATGTCGCGCATCACGGCGAGGGTGGGGTGACGGGCCAGCGCGAGGCAGGTGAGTATCACCAGCAGCACGTGGACGGCCATGGTTGGCCAGGGGCGCGGGCTGTTGTGCCGGGCCAGGCGCAGCAGCTCCAAGCCAACCAGCCCTAAAAACACCAGCAAAAGCATGAGCGCTGGCAGGAGGTGGATGGAGGCGGCCACATACACCGCCAGCCCCAGCCCCGCGTGGCGCTGCCAGGCTGCTGCTGCGGCTTGCTCCAGGCGCAGGGCCAGCGCCACCATGGCGAGTACAAAGGCCTGAGCAACCAGTTGGGCAAAGAAATAGTTGGAAATGACCTCGGCGCCATGCAGATCCAGGTGCAGGGTATGTCGGTTAAGGGCCAACAGCAGCGCAAAGGCCAGGGCGCTGCCGATGGCGGCGCGGCGCGGCAGGCTGAGCAGCATGGCAGCCAGGCTGGCCCAACAGACAAAGATGGCCAGCAGCGACGTGAGGTGCAGTCCCAGCAGCGGCGAGCCGACCAGGCGTGCCAAGACGGCGGCGAACTGGTGCGCCAGCCGGGGGTAAAAGTTCATCTCGCCCAAGCTGGGGTCGGCGGCGTTTTGCAGCACCCAGTCTTGCGTCAGCCGTACCACCAGGGCGTAGTGGTGGGCCAGGTCCACCGACTGGCTCTGGATAACATCGGCCGAGCTTACAAGCAGCGCGGCGGCGGCCAGCAGCAGTGTGATGGCGGGGGCCATGCCGGGCGGGCCTCAGGCGGCCGGCGCAGCCAGCATGAGGGTGGCCATGGTCTGTCCGTCGCGTATGGCGTAGTTGGTGCCGCGGTCCTGCGGGTAGATTTGGGCCATGGTGCCAATCCAGGCATTGGTGAACGGCGTGGTGTGGGCCGGCACATAGGCCGAGTAGCCCCGCTCGGTGACAGGTTGGGCGTAGTCGGCGCGCCAGATTCGGAAGTCCAGCACCCATTCACGCTGCAGCGCGGGGAACATGCGCTGCAGGTGCTGGACGCAGAAGGCCAGATAGTCGTCGTCTGCGTAGTCCCAGAGGGGGTCTTGCTTGGCCAGGTAGCGAGACAGGTAAACGATGTGGCGGCCCTGGTAGTTGTCGGGCGAGTCGAAATTGGTGTGTTCGATAACGCCAACAAAGGGGAAGCCGGGGTCGTTGACGTTGAGCCAGTAAGTGTCAGACAGGCTGCGGTCCAGCTCCAGTGTCAGGCACAGGTTGGCCAGGTATTTCACGCGGCGCAGGCTCGCCAGCCACTCGGGGCTGGCGGCGCCCTCAAAGCATTGGGCGATGATGGGAAATGACGGGGTGAACAGGTAGCGGTCGCCAGCGACAGGGCCGGCCGGGGTGTGCAGCGCCGTGACCCGGTCATGGGCCGTGGTCACGCCGGTCACGGGCGTGGCGTAGCGCACCTCGCTGCCCAGGCGGGTCAGTTCTGCGGCGATGGCCTGGGCCAGGCGGCCGAAGCCGCCCCTGAAGTAGGCCAGCTGCTCGCCGCCTTTAGGGTCACGGGTACTGCCGCGCAAGACCAGCTTTTTCCACATCCAGACGGCGTTGACCACGTCGGCGAAAACAGAAAACTTGCTCTCCAGCAGGGGCTGCCAGACGATGCGGAACACGTTTTTTCCGCATAGCGGCTCCAGCCACTCGCGAATGGAGAGGTGCTCAATGGCTTTCCAGTCTTTGACTCGGCGCACCTGCAGCACCACCAACCCCAAGCGTATGCGGTCTATGAAGGAGAGCGGCTTGAAGCGCATCAGGTCCAGCGGGCTGGACAGGCGCCAGTGGCGGCCGTTGAAGTACATGCCGGTCTTGGAGGGCATGGTGACGATATCGCCGTCCATGCCCAGTGATTTGACGAGCTTGGGCACGTACTCGTCGTTGTCAAACCAGTGGTGGTAAAACTTTTCGATGGTGACGCCGTCTTTGAACTCAAAGGTGCTGGCCAGGCCGCCGGGCACGGTGTCGGCCTCGAGCACCAGCACTTTCTTGCCGGCACGGGCCAGTTCAAGCGCAGCAGTGAGGCCGGTGAAGCCGGCGCCGACGATGACGGAGTCAAAATTTTGGGGCATGGGGATCAATTTTTGAAAGTAATTCGGCGGTTAAGGCTGAACTGCAGCACCACCACCATGGGCAGGGTGATGAGTTTGGCCCAGCGGGCGTCAAGGCCGGCCAGGTCGACCAGTAGCCAAAGGATCAGGGCCGAGGCGGCAAACCCGACGGCGGCGACGGTGAGGAACATGCCCAGCCGCTGCAGCACGCGGTCACGCTTGGCGAAGGTGAAGATGCGGTTCAGGGAAAAGCTGAGCAGGGTGCCGGCCAGGTAGCCCAGGCCGTTGGCGTACTGGTACCACACGCCGCCGGTGAGGCAGAGGTAATAGACCGCATAGTCGGCGCTGACGCCCAGGCCGCCGCACAGGCAGTAAATGAGGAACTGCATCAGTCGGTGGTCTCGCCGACCACGTATTGGGGCCGCGAGTTGAGTATGAGCAACACGCGGCCCAGGTACTCGCCAAGCATGCCAAGCGCGAGCAGCTGGACGCCGCCCACGATCAGGACAGTCACGATCAGGGATGACCAGCCGATGGGCATGCGGTCCAGGGTGAGCTTCTGGATGATGAGCACCAGGGCCAATACAAAGCCGACGCCGGCAAAGCACAGACCAACGAATGAGGTGATGCGCAGCGGCACGATGGAGAAGTTGGTGGCCATTTTGAGCCACAGGGAAATCGACTTGCGCAGGCTGTAGCCGGAGTCGCCGGCGTAGCGCTCGTGGTGGTCAACATCGACCGTGCCGATGTTGCGGGTGACCGACAGGATGAGGCCGTCCACGTACACGTAGGGCCCCTGGTAGCGCAGGATATCGTCGCGGATATCAGCGGTCATGGCCCTAAACGGCGACAGGTAGAGGCCCTTGGGCTTGTTCATGAGGTAGCCGGCCACCAGGTCATTGAGGCGGCTGCCGGCAACTTTCCAGCCGGCGTGCTTGCGGCTTTTGAAGCGGGCATAGACCATGTCACGGCCCTGCGCGAGCTCGGCCAGCAGTAGCGGGATGTCTTCGGGCGCGTGTTGCAGGTCGTCGTCCATGGTGACGATGACGCGGCCCCTGGCCTTGCTAAAGCCGGCCATGAGCGCGTTGTGTTGGCCGGCGTTCATGCGCAGCAGGATGCCCCGGACCCAGGGGTACTGCTTCGCCAGGCTGCGGATGACGGCCCAGCTGCGGTCGGGTGAGCAGTCGCAGACCAGAATCAATTCGTAGTCGCCGCTTGGGCGACCTTGTTGGTCAAACATGGCTTGCAGGCGGCGCACAAGCTCGGGCAATACTGGCTCGCTGCCGTACACCGGGATGACCAGCGACAGGCTGGGGGGTTGCGGGTTAGCCATAGTATTTGCGGACCAGTTTGTCGATGTAGCGATCATCAAACACCAGACCGATTTGGGCCGCTGCGGCCTGGGCGAGGGTGGTGTCAATGGGATAGTCGGCACCAGCGGTGACGGGGTCAAAAACAGCTGAGACACCCAGCAGGGTCTCAAAGGCGCGCACGATGTCCAGCACCAGCACGGAAAAAGGGCAGGCCACATTGAGGCTTGCGCCTGCAATTTGCCGGGCATCTACCAGGTGCGAGACGATGGCCACGATGTCAGTCACGTCGATGAGGTTTCGGCGGGCCTGGAGCCACAGCTGAAACCGCTCACCCGCGCTGATCTGGCGGTAAAGGTAGTTGGTGAGGGTATGGGGGTTGGCACTGAGCCCGACCACCTGGGGCAAGCGGACGATGGCATGTTGCGAGCCGGCCTCTTGAATGAGCCGCTCCATGGCCAGCTTATGCTGCACATAGGGTGACTGGGAGAGTTCTGGGTCATGGACGGAACAGGTGCTGAAGTACATCATCACCGGGGCGGCTTGGAGCGTATGTTGGAGCAGGTCGCGTTCGCGTTCAAACTCTGCCTGGCGCGTTTCACGGGAATTGGCGACGCCCGAGGCGAACACGGTCAGGGCCCGGTCGCTGGCAAAGCGGGGCGCAAACGCAGTGGCCAACAATCCATTCCCTACGATCATCGTTATATCGGTTCCTGTGGCCGCCAGGCTTGTGCACCGTACTTGGTGCTAATGGAACCCGAGACAGCGTAGATCCGAGTTTACATTGGCGCCACGCTGACAAGGCGGCACTGATTGGCGCGCGCTCCTGATGCAATAAACTCGGGGGTTCGCGGTTGCGCCCGTAGCTGCCATCATCGGTAGGGTGATGCGGCGATCTTTTCAGGAAAAAAGTATTTTGAATTCGACCCAGAGCGTGGCGTTGATCGCAGGAGTGACCGGGCAGGATGGGGCAGACACCCAGCAGGCCGGGCCACAACGCTTTTTGAGCGCCAACCCCATGGCCTACCAAAGTGCGATCGCGGCAGCGCAAACGTATGTCACCAAGCTGCAGCCGGGTGATGTGATGTGGCTGCACTCGAAGCCCTATGACCCGAACAGTGGGCACCCACAGTATTTCCGGCTGATGTTTGACCTGCTTAATATTTTGCAGGTGATGGCGGTGCGGCCCGGGGGCCGGGTACTTGAAATCGGCAGCGGACCGGGCTGGGTGACTGAGATTTTGCTGATGCTGGGATTTAGGGTTGACGCGCTGGAGCCGGCGGCTGATTTGATTGTCATCGCCGAGGAGAGGTGCTCTTCCCTGGCTTTTCATTACCGCCATGCGGCGCCACCCAACGTTCGATTCCACCAGGCGACGCTGGAAGAGGTGACGTTTGAGGATGAGAGTTTCGACGGCATTTTGTTTTTTGATGTGTTGCACCATGTGGTGGATGAACGTCTGGCGATGGGGAAGTGCCTGCGTTTTCTGAAGCCGGGCGGTTGTGTCGGGGTTGTAGAGGGCGCGTGGCAGCCCGGCGCCCGGGCCATGGAGCAGGCGCTGATCGCCGAAATGGCCAGTTTTGGGACGCTTGAGAATCCGTTCACGCAGGCCTACCTGGATGAGGTGCTGGAGACGGCCGGCTTCGTGGAAATACGTCGCTACGGGGGCGTGAACGGTTTTTTTACTGCGGCAGAGTTGGCACAGCCGGCCCGAAATCTGGCGAGCAGCCCCCTTGCAAGTGCCAACCACCTGACCGCGCGCAGACCAGACCGGGGCACCCATCATTGGCCCGACTGCGCTGACCCGGACGCCAGGACCGAGCTGCGGCTGCGGCTGCGGCACGGAGGCATCGACCCGGCCAGCCAATCAGCGGATGTGGTGGTGCACCTGCAAAACCTTGGTCAGACCCTTCTTGAGGGCCGAATGTCAGTGCCTGGGCATGTGCGGCTTGCATTGCGGCGCGGCGCGCCCGGCGCGCCCGGTTGTATCGAGAGCCTGGAGAGGTTGCCCTTGCCCCAGGTCATCCGGCCCGGACAGTCTGCAATTTTGACACTGGCCTTCACTTTGCCAGACGGTGCACCGCTTGACGGTTGGGTGCTGGACCTGGTGGCCGAAGGTTTGTTCTGGTTTTCCGCGCGGGGCACGGTGCCCTGCCCGGTGCCCTGCCTGACATGATGGTGGCCAGACCATGAGCATGTTGCGTGCGCTGTGGAGCTACCGGGGCTTCATCAAGGAAAGTGTGAAGCGGGAGTTTCAGGTGAAGTACCGCAGCTCCCTGCTCGGGCCGTCGTGGGCGGTAGTGAACCCGCTGGCAATGATTGTGGTGTACACACTGATCTTTGCGCAGGTAATGAAAACCCGCCTGCCCGGTAACGGCGAGGCCTTTGCTTACAGCATTTATCTGTGTGCAGGCATCCTGAGCTGGGGCCTGTTCAGCGAGATCACCAGCCGGGCTCAAAATACATTTTTGGAAAACGCCGGGCTGCTGAAGAAGGTGAGCTTCCCCAGACTGTGCCTGCCAGTGGTGCTGGTGGCAAGCGCGTTGGTCAATTTTTCGATCATCTTCGGGCTGTTCACCTTGTTCCTGATTTTCTCCGGTAATTTTCCGGGGTGGACATTTCTGGCAGTGGCTCCATTGCTGCTGATCCTGGTGGGTCTAGCGGTCGGCTTGGGCATCACCCTGGGGGTACTGAATGTTTTTTTTAGGGATGTCGGGCAGTTTTTTGGCATTTTCTTGCAGTTTTGGTTCTGGCTGACGCCCATCGTTTACCCGGCCAGCATACTGCCGGCGCAGGCGCAAGATCTGCTCGTCCTGAACCCGATGGCAGCGCTGGTGACAGGCTTTCAGGTGAGCCTGATGAATGGCGACTGGCCAGATTGGGGCAGCCTGGTGTACCCCGGCATTTTGGCGCTGCTGTTGTGTGTGGTGGGCATGCAGCTGTTTCGCAAGCATTCGGGCGACATGGTGGACGAGCTCTGATGGGGACGATTGTTGTCAGCCACGTGAGCAAGGCCTTCAAGCAGTACCCTACACGCTGGGCGCGCCTGCTGGAATGGCTGAGCCCCGGACGCCAAAGCCGGCACCAGCAAAAATGGGTGTTGCAGGACATCAGCTTTACCGTGCGGCCGGGCGAGGCGGTGGGAGTGATCGGTCTGAACGGCGCGGGCAAGAGCACGCTGCTGAAGATGATCACCGGTACCACACAGCCTACGTCGGGCAGCATCCGTATCACGGGTCGGGTGGCCGCCCTGCTGGAGCTTGGTATTGGTTTTCACCCGGACTTCACCGGACGGCAAAATGTGGTGATGGCGGGCCAACTGCTGGGCTATGACTTGGACGACATCGCGATGCTGATGCCGTCGATAGAAGCTTTTGCTGAGATTGGCGACTACATGGACCAGGCGGTCCGGGTGTACAGCAGCGGCATGCAGATGCGCTTGGCATTCAGCGTGGCAACGGCGCGCCGCCCAGATGTCCTGATTGTGGATGAGGCGCTGTCGGTGGGTGACGCCTATTTTCAGCACAAAAGCTTTGAGCGGATTCGGGCTTTCCAGCGGGAGGGCACGACGCTGCTGATTGTGAGTCACGACAAGCAGGCCATTCAGTCCATCTGCGATCGGGCGGTTCTGCTTGAGCATGGCCGTGTGGCCATGGAGGGCGCGCCAGAAGCCGTGATGGACTACTACAACGCCATGCTGGCCGCGCACCAGGGTCAACAGTTGATCCAGTCGCAGCCGCCGCAAGGGCAGGTCAAGACGGTGTCGGGCACCCTGGAGGCAACCATTGAGGCGATCCGGCTCACCGATATGCAGGGCGAGCCACTGGCTGTGGCGTTTGTGGGCCAAGCCGTCAAGCTGACCCTGAGCGTCGCGGTCCATGCCGACTTGGACAGCCTGGTGCTGGGCTGCGGCATCAAGGACCGGCTGGGCCAGATGATGTTTGGCACCAACACCTACCACACGCACCAGATTCTTCACGGGGTCAAACGGGGTGAACGGCTCGAATTCGAGGTGCAGTTTGACGCAAACCTGGGGGTGGGTAGCTACTCGGTGCATGCCTCACTGGTCCGAAACCACTCGCACATCGAAAAAAATTACCATTGGGTAGACGGTGGCCTGGTGTTTGAAGTACACAACCGTGACAAGTACGAGTTTGTAGGTTCCAGTTGGAATGAGATGACCTTCAAGATACGCAACGCCGGGGCTGGTACTGGTAAGGCCCGGCGAGCTACGGAAGATGGCGAGGCGCCGGATCGGCCCCTGGTGGTTGTGGACGTCGGGTGCCGTTGGGGTTTCGCAGAAAAATTTGTGGGCCCAGACCGACTGTTTCAGGTGTACGGTTTTGACCCGGATGAGCAAGAGTGTGCGCGGCTACGGGAGCGTTATGCCAACCAAGCCGTGAACTTGGTGCCGATGGGTCTGGCCGGCACAGCAGGGCAACGTACCTTGCATTTGACGCAAGAGCCCGCCTGCAGTTCTCTGCTGCCGCCAGACCCCGCCCTGACGGAGCGATACCCGGCCCTGGCCTGCGCCCGGCAGGTCTCGACTATGGAGGTTGAGACCACGACCCTGGATGTCTGGGCGGAGCAGCAAGGTGTGCACGCGGCAGATTACATCAAGATTGACACGCAGGGCACGGAGTTGGAGATCTTGAAAGGTGGGCGTCGACTTGTGCAAACGGCGCGTTGTCTGGAGGTGGAGGTGGAGTTCAACCCGATTTACCGGGGGCAGGCCTTGTTTGCGGAGTTGGACTTGTACCTGCGCAGCCAGGGCTTTGTCTTGTGGAAATTGAGTAACCAGGTGCACTACTCGAGCGACGGCGCGCCTGCATTGCTGGGCGCAGAGGATGCTGTTTTTTACGATGACGCACAACGGGTGAGCAGACCGGTTTTTGGCGGTCAACTGTATTGGGCCAACGCCCATTATGTGAATCAGTCCGTGCTTGACCCGCAGCACCTGCCCGCTGATCAGATGGCCCGCGACATCACCCTGTTTGAAACGCTGGGGATGCCGGATGTGGTGATAGCAACCCGTCAATACTTGTCCAACGGTGGTGTCGAATGATCATTTCCTACGCGCAAAATTTTGAAGATGTCATGCTTTGGCGCGCGCTCAAGCACGTGGAGGCTGGTTTCTACATTGACGTGGGCGCCAATGACCCGAGCGTCGACTCCGTCACCCGGCTGTTTTACGAACAGGGTTGGCACGGCATCAATATTGAGCCCTTGAATAGTCATGTGGCTGCCCTGCAGCGGGATCGGCCCCGCGACATCAACCTGTGCACGGCGGTAGGCGCCAGCGTTGGCGAGGTCGATATCTGGGAGTGCGATGTGCGCGGCTGGGCAACAGCAGATCGCGAGGTCGTTGACCAACACATCCGCCAGGGGCACCAGGGCCGCTATGTACGCACCCCGATGACCACCTTGAGTGCCATTTGTTTGGAACATGCTGCGGATGAAATTCATTTTCTGAAGGTGGATGTGGAGGGGTTTGAGGCTGCCGTTTTGCAGGGCATGGACTTCAGGCGCTTCAGGCCTTGGATTGTGGTGGTGGAGGCGACCCGTCCACACAGTACCGAGGAGGTGCATCAAGCGTGGGAGCCATGGTTGCTGCAGTGCGATTACGCATTGGCCTACGCTGATGGCCTCAACCGTTTTTACCTTGCGGGCGAACACGTCGAGCTGGGGCCCCACTTCAAGTACCCGCCCAACTTTTTTGACGAGTTTGTGAAGGCGCCCGACATCGAATCGAGCATTTGGGCGCAAACCATCATGGCACGCGCCAACGAGGCCGACGAGCGAGCCGGCCACGCCAACGCACGGACGGGCAGCGCTGAGTTGCGAGCGCTAAACGCCGAGGAGCGGGCGACCCATTCCCAGGCGCGCCTGGGCAAGGCCGAGGACCGCGTGACGCGGGCCGAGGAGCGCGCCACTCGGGCCGAAGAGCGCGCCACCTACGCCGAGGCACGGTCCACCTACGCTGAGGCGAGGGCCAGCGCCGCCGAGCAGGCGCTCAGCCTGGCGCAAGCCAGGCTGGAGCAAGCACACGCCAAGGTGATGGGCCAAGAGGAAGCTCTGGCGCAAGCCCGCGCGCAGGCGCTACGTCAAGAGGAGACACTGGCGCAAGCACACGCATGGGCACAAAAGCAAGAGGAGACACTGGCGCAAGCACATGCCAAGGCGCTGCGGCAGGACGAAGCACTGGCGCAAGCTCACGCATGGGCACTAAAGCAAGAGGATGCGCTGACTCAAGGACAACAGCGGGCAGGTCAGATTGACGCACAGTTGGCCGCGTCTAGAGCAGATGCGGCGCACCTGTCGGCTGCCTTGGCGCAATCAGAGCTGCGGGTCAATAGCCTGATGGGCAGCACGTCCTGGCGTGTCACAGCGCCGCTGCGGGCTCTGACCAGCCGGCTGCGCGGAAGCGTACCGGCCGAGCCCGGGCCTGCGGCTTTACCTGTTACAGCGCCAATGTCAGTGCCAGAGCCGCCGCGCATAGACACTGAGTCGCCGAGGGTCCGTGCCATCCATGATCAGCTGAATGCTGCGGTGCAGGCTCAACAACGCAGCCGCCGCTGATGCGCATAGCGATTGACCTGAGCAGGGCCGGTTTAGCCGGCATCCAGACGGCTGGGATGAACCCCTGTGTGCGCTTGGCTAAGGCCATGGTGGGTGCCGGCACAGAGCACACGTTTTTTGTGGTCCTCAGTGATGAAGACCCGGCCTCGGTGCCGGCCTTGCGGTCCATGATGGCGGGCACCCTGCCCGCTTGGGGGGTGCGCAGCTGGCATTGGCCGGCGCGGACGGCGAGCAGCGGGCGCGGTGATCAACGGCATGATCACTGGGCAAGTTCCGCCGCAGCCTTGTTCAAACGGGGCTTGCTGGCCGACCTGGCTGTCGGGCTGGTGCTGATACCGGTGGCTGGCACCGTGGCCGTGACGGCTGATGCACCAGCCGATGACCAACCCAACGTTGGGGCACCGACCACATGGACCGTCCCCTTGGCTGCGGACGATGACATTGAAGCGCTGGCGATGCAACAGCTGCGGCGTTGCGAGGCGTGGTCGGCAGCCGGCCCTTTGCTGCCAACGCGGCGGTTGGGTTCGCGCATGAAGCTGGCATTTGTTTCGCCATTACCGCCGGAGCGCACCGGCATCGCTGATTACAGCGCACAGGTGTTGCCGGCGTTGGCACAGTTTTACGATGTTGACGTGATCATCGATCAGGCGCAGCTTGTTGCGCCTTGGGTGAGCGCCCACTGTGGCGTGCGTGATGTGCAATGGCTGCTTGACCATGCCCAGCGCTATGACAGGGTGATGTACCACTTTGGCAACTCCAGCTACCACAAGCATATGTTTGAGCTGCTGGCGCGGGTGCCTGGCGTGGTGGTCCTGCATGATTTCTTTTTGGGCGATATCTACAATTACCTTGCGGTACATGGCGTGGTGCCAGATGGCTTGTTCCACGCCCTGTACGAGTCGCATGGCTATGGGGCTCTACGTACTTGGGCCACTGAAAAAAATGTGGTGCCCCTGGTTGCCCAATACCCCGCCAATTTGGGCGTTGTGCAGAAGGCATTGGGGGTGATTGTTCATTCGGAACATGCGCGGCAATTGGCTGAAACGTGGTACAGCCGCGCGCTTGCCCGACGCTGGCAGGTGGTTGCGCTGCCGCGCGCAGTGCCGCAGAACGGCAATAGGCAACAGGCAAGGCAGCAGCTGGCTTTGGCGCCCGATGACTTTGTTGTGTGCAGCTTTGGGCTGATGGGCGCAACCAAGCTCAACGAGCGCCTGCTTGAGGCTTGGTTGCTTTCACCACTGTCGCAGGATGAACGGTGCCGCCTGGTTTTTGTGGGTGAGGCGGATGCCGGCGATTACGGCGCCGCAATCGAGGCCAAGATATTGTCGAGCGGGCTGGGTGCCCGCATCAGCATCACCGGCTGGGCTGATGCCGACGTGTTTCACAGCTACCTGGCGGGAGCAGATCTGGCGGTGCAATTGAGGGCCAACTCCCGCGGAGAAACGTCTGCCGCTGTGCTGGATTGCATGAATCACGGCTTGCCCACGCTGGTGAACGCACACGGCGCCTTTGCTGAGTTGCCAGCGGAGGCAGTATGGATGTTGCCCGAGGTTTTTGACAACCAGGCACTGGCGGACGCCATGATGGCACTGTGGCTGACCCCGGAGCAGCGGCGCGCATTGGGTGAACGGGCGCGCGAGGTCGTTGGTTCAGCCCATTCCCCTGAGACCTGCGCCAAGCAGTACGTGGCAGCCATTGAGCAGGCTTACGAGTCGGCGGGGGACAGTGAAGGGGGGCTGGTGCGGGCCTTGGCGAGCCTTGAGGGCCCGGCACCGTCTGATTCGGAATGCCGAAGCCTGGCCAGGGCGATTGTCCAGACGCGGTCTTGTACGAGGGCGCACCGGCAGTTGTTGGTGGACGTATCGGCCACGGCTCGTCAGGACTTGCAGACAGGCATACAGCGCGTTGTGCGGGCTCTGGTGAAGGAGCTGATCAACCAACCGCCGGAGGGTTTTCGTGTGGAGCCTGTCTACCTGACGGAGCAGGGTGGCGCCTGGCACTACCGCTACGCGCGGGCATGGACGGCACGGGCGATGGGCCTGTCACCTGAGTTGCTGCCAGACGAGCCGGTTGATCGTTGGGCGGGGGACGTGGTGCTGGTGGCAGACTTTACGTCTGCCTACGTCGTCGAAGCAGAAAAGGCAGGGGTTTTCTCGGCTTTGAAGCGGGACGGTATCGGCCTTTATTTTTGTGTTTATGATTTATTACCAATACAGCGCCCCGAGTTTTTCCCTCCGGATCAATTTGGATTTTTGGACTGGATCAGGTCGGTGGTTCGAGTGGCTGATGGTGTGGTTTGTATCTCAAGGTCCGTCGCTGATGATTTGACGGCATGGGTATTGAGCGAGGACTTGAACCGCACGCGACCGATCCGCATTGACTGGTTTCATCTGGGCGCAGACATTGAAAACTCGGTTCCGTCCAAAGGGCTGCCGAAAAATGCCGGGAGCGTGCTGGCGCGAATCAAAGCGAGGCCCAGTTTCCTGATGGTCGGCACCATTGAGCCACGCAAAGGGCATTTGCAGACCATCGAGGCGTTCACCCGGCTTTGGCAGGCGGGGCAGGATATCAATCTGGTGGTGGTCGGCCGGGAAGGTTGGCGCGGTGTGCCTGACGAGGCGCGACGCAGCATACCGCAGACGATGGCATGCCTGCGCAGCCATGCCGAGCTGGGCAAACGCCTGCTATGGCTGGAGGATGCCAGTGACGAGTACCTTGAGCAGGCTTATGCTGCCAGCACGTGCCTGATTGCTGCCTCGGAAGGCGAAGGGTTCGGATTGCCCTTGATTGAGGCCGCCCAAAAAAGGATGCCAATCCTGGCACGGGATATTCCCATTTTTCGGGAGGTCGCAGGTGGCCATGCGCATTTCTTTGACGGTCTGGCGCCCGAAGATATGGCAGATGCCGTGGTGGCCTGGCTGAGGCTGTCAGAATCAGGGCAAGCGCCGACATCTGCTGAGATGCCCTGGCTGACCTGGCGGCAAAGCACTGAGCTGCTGCTGACGAGAATTGAATTGAATTGACTTAAATGGACGATAGCAGCAACCTGACTATGAAAACCGCAGTGATCACTGGCGTGGCTGGGCAGGATGGCGCCTACCTAACGCGCATGCTGCTGGACAAGGGCTACCAAGTGCACGGTACCGTCCGGCCGGGAGGCAGCACCGATTTGTGGCGGCTTGACAGCTTGGGCGTGCGGAATCACCCGCACTTGCATGTGCTACAGCATGACCTGTGCAGCCTGGTGGACAGTCTGGCCCTGATGGACCGATTGCAGCCACAGGAGGTCTACCATCTTGCTGCCCAAAGTTCGGTAGCCAGGAGTTTTGAAGAACCGCATGCCACGGTGAACGGCATTCAGCAAGGCACCTTGAATCTGCTTGAGGCCATTCGGAAGGTCACGCCGACAACGCGGTTTTTTGAGGCCGGCACGTCGGAGATTTTCTCGACCAAGCATTCGGCGCTGTGTACCGAACTGACCGCGTTCCACCCACGCAACCCTTACGCCCTGGCCAAGCTAAGTACTTACTGGGCCACGGTCAATTACCGCGAGAGCTTTAATGTCTTTGGGTCCGTAGGGATTTTGTTTAACCATGAAAGCCCCCTGCGCGATCCTCGCTTTGTGACACGCAAGATCACAAGCTCAGCAGCGCGCATCGCGCTGGGCGAGGCCTCGGTGCTGGAACTGGGCAACTTGGCCGCCAGGCGGGACTGGGGCTACGCTGGAGACTATGTGGAGGGTATTTGGCGGATTTTGCAGGCAGACCAGCCCGATGACTTTGTGCTGGCGACCCAGCGTTCGGCCTCAGTCCGAGACTTTGTCCGGCTGGCGTTTGCAGGGGCAGGGATAGGCTTGGCTTTTCAGGGTCAGGCCGAGCATGAGGTTGCAGTGGTAACCGACATAGTGGACGGTGTTGCAGATCAGGTACCGTGTTTGAAGCTAGGCCAGGTCGTGGTCAGGGTAAACCCGGATTTTTACCGGCCCATTGAGACCGGGCCGTCTATCGGCGACCCCTCCAAGGCCCGCTTGGCTTTGGGATGGCAAGTCTCGACATCTTTGGAAGAACTTTGCAAATTGATGGTGTCTGCCGATATAGCTCGGGTGAAGAGCGGCGGATGACGGTGGCTGCAGCAGGCCCTCCGCGGCCAGGCCTCACGGTCCATGTGGACCGGATACCCTTGTTGAACGGGGTGGACCAGGAAACGCTGAACATGGTGGCAGCGTCGCTTCAAGTCGGCAAGTTTGACAAGGGTGCTCACGTGCTTCACAAGGGTGGTGCAGGGGAACATTTGCTTTTTGTCCTGTCGGGCAGATTGCAGGTGGTGGACCTGACCGAGGATGGGCGGGAAATCGGGCTGAATTTTCTTGGGCCTGGGGATTACTTTGGGGAGTTGGCCATTATTGATGGCTTGCCGCGCTCAGCATCTGTGGTCGCTTGCGCCGTTTCTCTGGTGGCTACACTGCCGCGCAATCAGGCCCTGCGCCTGATCTACCATTGCCCGCTGGTCGCTGAGCGGTTGCTCAAGCGTATGGCTTCGAGCATTCGGATGGCGGCGAATTACCGCACCATTCTGGGCATCCCCAACGCCTTCCAGCGCGTTTTTGCGCTGTTGAACCAGTTTGCCAAGGTGGCCCCGGGCGGATTGGTCGTGATCGACAACATGCCAACGCAGCAGGAGATTGCCATTACAGTGAACACAAGCCGCGAGTCGGTGTCGCGCGCCATTCATGTGTTGATCCAGCATGGCGTGGTGGAGAAGGACATGCGACGGCTGATCATTCGTCAGCCTGATGCGTTGCGGCGGGCCGTCAGTTCCGGGGATGAACTGCTGGAATGAGTTCAATGAAAGTTAAGATCACCTCTTTGTACGGTGCCACCTGCCGTTTTTCCCGATTGTTGGCACTGAAGTTGCGTGAGGAGGACAAGGTTAAGCACATGGTCTGGAGCTTTTTCCTGACCCTTGCTGCTTTGACGGTATGGCCTGCACCTCTGGCGTTTTTGGCTGTGTTTGTGATCGGGCTGCTCAAGGAATGCTGGGATTTTCGCTTCGGTAGCGGGTTCTGTTTTTATGATATGACAGGTAATTTGATTGGCAGCTTGTTTGGGTTGGTGCTGGGCCTTCCCTTGATCGCGTTGATCTCCAGACCATGAAAGTGCTTGTCAATGCCACGCCCCTGCTTTCTCCGTTAACCGGTATCGGGCAGTACATCCGGCACCTGTTCACGGCGATGCAGCAAACCGGGAAGACAGAACTTCGACTTTATACGGGGGTGCGGTGCCTGGACATGGTGACTCTGCCGCCGGAGGGGGTCAGCGCCGCCCGCCAACGAGGCTATAACTGGCTTCAGCGTGTGCTGCCCAGACCACGCACCCTGCGCCGGGTGGCCGAGAAATTGATGTTTGCGCGCCACAGCCGCTGGCAGGGGAAAAATGCCCTGTACCACGAGCCCAACTACATCGCCCTGCCCTACGCTGGCCCGCTGGTCCTGACGGTCTGCGACATGTCCTGCTTCGATCATCCGGAAACGCATCCGCAAGAGCGAGTTCGGCTGATGGAAAAGCATTTTCCTGAGTCTTTGCAAAGAGCGGACCAGATCATTGTGATTTCTAATTCGGCAGGCTATGCCTTACAGCGTTGGTTCGGCATCGAACCCGGGCGCATCACAACCACCTATCTGGCAGCCGATGCACGTTTTCGGCCACGTGACCCTGCCACGCTGGCCCCTGCGCTGGCGGGACTCGGGTTGACGCCAGCGCAGTACATCCTGAGTGTGGGCACTTTGGAGCCGCGCAAGAATCTGGGCACCCTGTTTGCGGCTTACGCGGGTTTGCCTGCCAGACTGCGCGAGCGCTACCCGCTGGTCGTAGCAGGGATGAGTGGTTGGCTGACAGGCCAGCTGCTGAGGTCGGCAGAGGACATGGTGAAGAGACGCGAGATCCGGTTCCTGGGCTACGTGCCCGATGCCTTGATACCGCCCTTGTTTGCCGGGGCAGCGGTTTTCAGTTACCCATCCCGGTACGAGGGGTTCGGTCTGCCGGTTTTGGAGGCCATGGCGTCGGGTGTGCCGGTGATCACGTCCAACACAACGTCTTTGCCTGAAGTGGTGGGCGATGCGGGGGTCATGTTGGACCCAGACGATGTCCAGGGCCTGACAAATCGGCTACAACAAATGCTGGAAGACCGCGTCGCTGCGGCGACATTGGGCGGGCTTGGTTTGGCTCGGGCACAAACCTTCAGTTGGGCGCGTTGCGCCGATGAGACCTTGGCGGTGTACGAGGCAGCTCTTGCCGGCAGAGGAGTACGCGTTGGCTAAGCTGCGTGTTCTCCATATTTACCGCACTTACTTTCCTGAGACCCAGGGCGGCGGGCAGGAGGCTATCCGACAGCTGTCGCTGGCCACAAACGCCTTGGGCATTGAGAACACGATTTTTGCACTGGCCCGCAAGCCGACTCCGCAGACCTTAGACCTGCCCGAAGGCCGGCTGGTGCGGTCGCGGTCCTGGCTTGAAATTGCCTCGTGTGACATTGGCGGCTGGGACTCTTTTTTACGTTGTCGGGAAGCGGCGGATGGTTGCGACATCCTGCAGCTTCATTTTCCATGGCCCTTTGCGGACCTGATGTTGCCCTTCATCCGCAGGCGCGGGCAGGCGGTGGTGGTGACTTATGTGTCGGACATCGTTCGACAAGAGGCACTGGGCAAGCTGTATGCGCCGCTGCGGCGAAACATGCTTGCGCGTGCCGACAAAATCGTGGCGTCATCTGCCAATTACGCCCGTAGCAGCGATATCTTGCCCGATTATCAGGATAAATTGGCCGTAATCCCGCATTGCATGGACGATGCGCCTGCCAATGACCCGGACCTGATCCTGCGCTGGGCGTCGCGCTTAGGCAACAAATTTTTTCTGTTTGTCGGTGTACTGCGGTACTACAAAGGACTGCACATTTTGCTGGAAGCCGCGCGACATACTCAGGCGAACATTGTCATCCTGGGTGAAGGTCCGGAAGGGGTCAGACTGCGCTTGGCAGCGCAGCAGCTAGGTTTGAGCAATGTTCACTTCGTCGGGGCACTGCCAGACGCCGACAAGAACGCCTTATTTGAACTTTGCCGTGCGGTGGTGTTCCCGTCGCACCTGCGATCTGAAGCCTTCGGCATGACGCTGCTGGAGGGTGCTCGTGCTTGCAAGCCGCTGATTTGCTGCGAGATCGGCACTGGAACAACCGCCATCAACATCCACCTTGAAAGTGGCTTGGTGGTACCGCCCGACGATCCGCTTGCATTGTCTGCGGCCATCGACCGACTGGCAGCTGACGATGACCTGCACCTTCGCCTGGGACAGGGCGCACGGGCCCGATGGCAGCGGCATTTCACACCCAGGGTCGTTGGCCAGGCCTACCAGCGCCTCTATGAAGAGCTGTTGCTCGCGAAGGCCGACGGTCATGGCATCGTGGCGCCCAAGGTGCTCTAGCGCGGCGCCCGTGATGCTTCGCCGCTCCAAGCTAAATTGGCTGGCCCGTTTGGGCTTTGGATTTTTGGCTTTGATGCTGGCCCTGGCTGCGGAATGGCAGCGGTCGGAGTTTGTCACACGGCTGGATGAGGGCTTGCGCGACCAGTTTTTAGTCCAATTGGCCGATTCCCGTCCGGAAAATCGCTTGACGGTCGTCGACATCAATGAGGAGGCTTTGCAGCTTGAGGGGCCCTGGCCCTGGCCGAGGGCACGCTTGGCTGACCTGGCAGAAATTTTGATTGCGGTTTACGGCGTGCGCAGTGTGGGCTTTGACATCGTCTTGCCCGAACCAGCCGATGCACTGGGTGAGGCCAGGTTGCTGGCCTTGGCAACGCATGCGCCGCTGGCATTGGCGCAGATTTTTGATTTCACAGAACGAGACCGTGCCGTCCTGCAGGGGCAAGCGACCGGAGGTAGCGCCGTGGTACCGGGCATGGCGAACGTGCCAAGTGTGCAAGCCTATGGTCACATCGCCAACCATTCGGGGCTGTCCAATGCGCGTTGCGTCGGCAATATCGGCTACC
Source organism: Comamonas sp. lk (assembly GCA_943324505.2). GTDB lineage: Bacteria > Pseudomonadota > Gammaproteobacteria > Burkholderiales > Burkholderiaceae_C > Rhodoferax. The sequence goes on along the minus strand of CALPLW020000002.1, from coordinate 18,430 downwards.
GGCCGGACGCCGATGGTGTGTTGCGCCACACCCCGACTCACACGCGGTTCGGCGACCGGATCTACCCCAGCTTTGCCGCCGCCCTGCTGGCATGCTCAGACGGCTTGCCTGCGGCAGATGGCACAAGACGTCCGAACCAGCTCACGCCACCGGCCAACGGGCAAGGCGAGTGGCGGGTGCCTTACCGGTTTACGCCGGCCTCCTACACCGTGATTTCTGCCGCTGATGTGCTCAGGGAGCGGGCCCCTCGGTCGCTGCTGGCCGGGCGACATGTGCTGCTGGGGTCTTCGGCCCTGGGCCTGGGCGACCGAGTGAGCACGCCCTTATCGCCATTGAGCGCCGGCGTCATGGTTCACGCGGCCAGTGTGTCGGGGTTGCTGGACCTGGCCGAGGGAAAGCTACAAGCGCCCTGGTCTGGCCGTGTGGCTCTGGTCGTCTGGAGCACATTGAGTATCGCCCTGGCGCTCGTTGGTATTGCCGGCCTGTCCGCCTGGGGCAGTGTGGCCTTGCTCCTGGGTTTGGCCATGGGTTGGCTGGTCTTGGCATTTGCCGGGGTGGCACGGCAGGCGGAATGGTCGGTGACGGCGCCGCTTTGGGCTTACGCTTGCCTGCTGGTTGGGGCCGTTCCCTATGAGTGGTGGCAAACACAACGCCAATCCAGCAGGCTGATGGCCACATTTTCACACTATGTGGCACAACCAGTTCTGGATGAAATTGTGCGCCTGGAGATGTCGCACAGCCTGAAACCGACGCTGCGCGAGGTCACTGTGCTGATTGCTGACATGGAAGGCTACACGCGCACGACGTCTTCCTTGTCACTGGATGAAGCGGCAAACCTGACCAAAGATTTTTTGGGTTGCCTGACTCGGCCGGTTTTGGCGTGGCGCGGCACGCTTGACAAGTACAGTGGCGACGGCCTGGTGGCTTTCTGGGGTGCGCCACTGGCCTGCCCAGATCAGGCGGACCGCGCCGTCAGCGCGGCACTGGATGTGATGAAGGAGGTGGTCGGTTTCAATCAGGGCCGGGCGCTGATGGGCCTGCCGCCGGTACGGGTACGGATTGGCATTGAAAGTGGGCAGGCGCTGGTGGGCGATTTGGGTACAGCCTTTCGCAGCACCTACACGGCCGTGGGGGACTGCATCAATTTCGCCTCAAGGCTGGAAGCGGCCGCCAAGGATTTCCCGTCGGGGCTGTTGATTGGGCCGGTTAGCAACAGCCGGCTGGTACAGCACCAAACGGAGTCGCTGGGGCTGGTTTCTCTGCGAGGCACAGAGACCACGATAGAGGTGTTCACCCTCAAGAGTTGAGGAGCCGCATCTCGGCCGCCCGGGCGTGGGCCTGCAAGCCCTCGCCGTAAGCCAGCTCGGCTGCGATGGGGCCGAGCACCTGGGCGCCGGCCTGGGTGACCTCGATCAGGCTGCTGCGCTTTTGAAAGTCATAAACGCCCAGCGGCGAGCTGAAGCGCGCGGTGCCGCTGGTGGGCAACACGTGGTTGGGACCAGCGCAGTAGTCGCCCAGGCTTTCACTGGTGTAGGCGCCCAGGAAGATGGCGCCGGCGTGTTTGAGCAGCGGCTCCCATCGCGCCGGCTCGCGGCTGCTGACCTCCAGGTGCTCGGGCGCGATGCGGTTGCTTAAAGTGCAGGCTTCTTCCATGCTGCGGGTGTGGATCAGGGCGCCGCGGTCGTTGAGCGAACGGGCGATGATGGCCGCACGCGGCATCTCGAGCAGCAGCCGGCTGATGCTGGCCTGCACTGCGGCAATGTAGGCGGCATCTGGAGAGAGCAGGATGCTTTGCGCCAGTTCGTCGTGCTCGGCCTGGGAGAACAGGTCCATGGCGACCCAGTCGGGCGGCGTGCTGCCGTCGGCCAGCACCAGGATTTCACTCGGTCCGGCGATCATGTCGATGCCGACGGTGCCGAACACGCGACGCTTGGCGGCAGCCACGTAGGCATTGCCCGGGCCGGTGATCTTGTCGACCTTGGGGATGGTGGCGGTACCGTAGGCCAGCGCGGCCACGGCCTGGGCCCCGCCGATGGTGAACACCTGGGTGACGCCAGCCAGATGGGCGGCCGCCAGCACCAGCGGGTTCTTTTCGCCTTTCGGAGTCGGCACCACCATGATGATCTCGGCCACGCCGGCCACCTGGGCCGGAATGGCATTCATCAGCACCGACGAGGGGTAGGCGGCCTTGCCGCCGGGCACGTAGATGCCGACCCGGTCCAGCGGCGTCACCTTTTGGCCCAGCAAGGTGCCGTCGGCATCGCGGTACTGCCAGCTCTGGCCCGTGGCCTGCTTTTGCGCCTCGTGGTAGCTGCGCACGCGCTGGGCGGCGGCTTGCAGCGCCTGGCGCTGGGCGTTGGGGATGGCGTCGAAGGCCTGGCGCAGTTCGGCCGGGGACAGCGCCAGCGTCGCCACGCTGGGCACGTCCAGAGCGTCATAGCGGCGGGTGTATTCAAGCACTGCGGCGTCGCCACGCAGCTGAACGTCGGCCAGGATCTCCGCTACCCGCTGCTCAATGGCGGCGTCAGCCTGATCAGACCAGTGCAGCCGGGCCTGAAAATCAGACTCAAAAGTGGCGCTAGCCGTTGATAAATATAGGGGATTAGCTACCAATTCCATAGCAATCTCAACGCTGCGTTCAGGCGCGGATGGCGCCGGCAAAGGCGTCGATGATGGCGCGGATTGGCGCCTGTTTGAGCTTGAGCGCGGCCTGGTTCACCACCAAGCGGGCGCTGATGTCCATGATGTGCTCCACCTCGACCAGCCGGTTGGCACGCAGGGTGTTGCCAGTGCTGACCAGATCGACGATGGCGTCCGACAGCCCCACCAGCGGCGCGAGCTCCATACTGCCGTAGAGTTTGATCAGGTCCACGTGCACGCCCTTGGTGGCAAAGAAATCACGCGCAATGGCCACGTACTTGGTGGCCACACGCAACCGCGAGCCCTGGCGCACGGCATGGGCGTAGTCAAAGTCGGCCCGCACCGCCACGCTGATGCGGCAGCGCGAAATGCCCAGGTCCAGCGGCTGGTAGAGGCCGGCCGCACCGGCGTTGCCGCCCCAGGCGGCAATGTGTTCGATGAGCGTGTCGCGCCCGGTAATGCCCAGGTCAGCGCCGCCGTACTGCACGTAGGTGGGCACGTCGGTGGCGCGCACCACCAGCACGCGCACTTGGGGCTGGTTGGTGTCCAGAATCAGTTTGCGGGAGGTGTCGGGGTCGTCCAGCACCTCGATGCCGGCAGCACGAAGCAGCGGCAGGGTCTCCTCAAAGATGCGGCCTTTGGACAGGGCTAGGGTGATCATTTGACGCGCTGAATGTCAGCGCCCAGGGCGCGCAGCTTGCTCTCCATCTGGTCATAGCCGCGGTCCAGGTGGTAGATGCGGTCCACGACCGTGTCGCCGTCGGCCACCAGACCGGCAATCACGAGGCTGGCCGAGGCCCGCAGGTCGGTTGCCATGACGGTAGCACCCGACAGCTGCGGCACGCCTTCGACCAGTGCCACCTTGCCGTCGATCTGGATGTTGGCACCCAGGCGAACCAGCTCGTTAACGTGCATGAAGCGGTTTTCAAAAATAGTTTCCGTGACCTTGGCTGTACCCAGTGAGACACAGTTCAAGGCCATGAACTGGGCCTGCATGTCGGTGGGGAAACCGGGGTACTCGGTGGTGCGAAAGCTCTGCGCGCGCAAGCGTCCCTCGGCCTGGACCCGAATGCCCTCGGCCAGCGGCGTGACGGTGGCGCCAGCGTCGCGCAGTTTTTCAATCACCGCCTCCAGATGGTCGCCGCGGCCGTGGCGCAGCAGTACGTCGCCGCCGGTAGCAGCCACAGCACACAAAAAGGTACCGGTCTCGATGCGGTCCGCTACCACCTGGTGCGTGGCGCCGTGCAGTTGCGCCACGCCCTGGATGCGAATGCGGCTGGTGCCGTGGCCCTGGATGCGCGCGCCCATGGCGATCAGCATCTCGGCCAGGTCGGGGATCTCGGGCTCTTGCGCCGCGTTCTCCAAGATGGTTTCGCCTTCGGCGAGGCAGGCGGCCATGAGGAAGTTCTCGGTGCCTGTCACGGTGACCATGTCGGTGGCGATGCGGGCGCCGCGCAGCCGCGTCAGGCCCGGCGCCAGCCGCGCCACCATGTAACCGTGCTCCACTTTGATGTCGGCTCCCATGGCGGTCAGGCCCTTGATGTGCTGGTCCACCGGACGCGAGCCAATGGCGCAGCCGCCCGGCAGGGAGACTTTGGCATGGCCGAAGCGGGCCAGCAGCGGTCCGAGCGCCAGCACCGAGGCGCGCATGGTCTTGACCAGTTCGTACGGGGCTTCGGGCGTGTGCAGCGAGCCGGCATTCAGGTGCAGCAGACCATCTTCAGCACGTTCGGCCTGCACCCCCATGTTGCGGATCAGCTTGAGCATGGTGGCCACGTCTTGGAGGCGCGGCACATTGCGCAGCGTCACAGGCTCGGCGGTCAGCAGGCAGGCGCACAGCTCGGGGAGGGCCGCGTTCTTGGCGCCAGAAATGGCGATCTCGCCCTGCAGGCGGCGGCCGCCGCGAATCAAGAGTTTGTCCATGGGCTGGGTCAGGCCTGCTGCGCGGCCCACTCGGCCGGGGTGAAGGTCTTCATCGACAGGGCGTGCACCTCGTCGGTGTGCATTTTGGCGCCCAGCGTGGCATAAACCTGCTGGTGGCGGCGGATGGGGCGCTGGCCTTCAAACTCTGGCGAGACGATGGTGGCGTACCAGTGGCGGCCGTCGCCTTCGAGTTCGAGGTGCTCGCAGCGCAGGCCGGCGGCGATCAGTGTCTTGAGTTGGTCTGCGGTCATGAGGGGGTCCGATGAGGGGGTCCGTATGGAGGGGTTCAGCTACGGATCTTGTAGCCGATGCGCAGCAGGTGCACCGCCAGCGTGCTGGCCGCCGCCAGGGCCACACCCACAATGGTCAGGCTGAGCCAGGGCGAGACATCGCTCTGGCCAAAGAAACCGAAGCGAAAGCCGTCGATCATGTAAAAGAAGGGGTTGAGGTGGCTCACGCCCTGCCAAAACGCCGGCAAGGAATGGATGGAGTAAAACACGCCGCTGAGGAAGGTCATGGGCATGATGACGAAGTTCTGGAAAGCCGCGAGCTGGTCGAACTTCTCAGCCCACAAGCCGGCGATCAGCCCCAGCGTGCCGAGCAACGCGGCGCCCAGCACCGCAAACACCAAGATCCAGAGCGGCGCCACCACACCCGGCGGTGCAAACCAGGCTGTGACCAAAAACACGCCCGAACCGACCACCAGACCGCGCGCCACGGACGAGCCAACATAGGCAAAGAACCAGCTCCAATGTGACAAGGGGGTGAGCAACAGAAACACTAGGTTGCCCATGATCTTGCTCTGGATCAGCGAGGACGAGCTGTTGGCAAATGAGTTTTGCAACACGCTCATCATGACCAGCCCCGGCACCAGAAAGGCGGTGTAGCTGATTCGGTCATAGACCTTGACATGGTTTTCGAGCACATGGCCAAAGATCAGCAGGTACAGCACGGCGGTCAGCACTGGTGCCGCCACGGTCTGGAAGCTGACCTTCCAGAAGCGCAGCACTTCCTTGTAGAGCAGGGTGCGCCAGCCGGTCATGGTGCCGGCGTGGCCGCGGCCCCGCCCTCGTGCTGCTGGCCCATCAGCGCCAGGAAGACGTCTTCGAGGTCGGCCTTGCGGACCTCGATGTCCTGCGCCAGCAGGCCGGCCTGGCGCACGGCGCCGAGGTAGGTCTCGATGTCGAGCGCGTCGCGCGCCGGAAACTGCACGATACGACCGGTGATGCGGGCGCGTTGAGCCAGTGCGGGCGGCAGCTCGCCATCGATCTTGAAGCGCAGCACATTGCCCGAGGCCGCCTTGAGCAACTCACTGGTACGGTCGAGCGCAATCACGCGGCCAGCCTTGAGCATGGCGATGCGGCCGCACAGGGCCTCGGCCTCTTCCAGGTAATGGGTGGTGAGCAGCACGGTGTGCCCCTGCTTGTTCAACCGGGCGATGAACTGCCACAGGGTCTGGCGCAGCTCGACGTCGACGCCGGCGGTGGGCTCGTCAAGCACGATCACCGGGGGTTTGTGCACCAGCGCCTGCGCCACCAGCACGCGACGCTTCATGCCGCCCGAGAGCTGACGCATGTTGGCGTTGGCCTTGTCGGTCAGGCCGAGGCTGTCGAGCAACTCATCAATCCAGGCGTCGTTATGGCGGATGCCAAAGTAGCCCGACTGAAAGCGCAGCGCCTCGCGCACATTGAAAAACGGGTCGAACACCAGTTCTTGTGGCACGATGCCGAGCTTACGCCGGGCATCGGCGTAATCGGTTTGCACGTCGCTGCCCAGCACCTTGACGCTGCCGGCATTGGCACGGGTCAGGCCAGCCAGGATAGAGATCATGGTGGTCTTGCCGGCGCCGTTCGGCCCAAGCAGACCAAAGAATTCACCGGCCTCGATGTTCAGGCTGACCTGATCCAGCGCTAAAAAGGTACTGCCCTTGGGCCCGCGTGGGGAGGAATAGGTTTTGGAGACCGACTGAAAGGAGATAGCTGGCATTGGAACCCGTATTTTAAGGGTTCACTCGACCGCAGCGACCAGCAAATCGCCAATGCCATAGAGCGCCGCCAGATCTGCCAACCGAGTCGGCATTTGCGCCACGGCAAAGGTCTTGCTGATGGCCAGGCTCTGCCGCCGCAGCTCGAGCAGCACGGCCAATGCCGCCGAGTCAAAGCGCAGCAGCGGCCCCGCATCCACGACCACGACTGCATCCTGGGCGGACAACTCCAGCAGCAGCCCACGCAAGCAAGCCTTGGCCTCGGCCTGCCTCAGTTGGGGGGGTAGCACCAACACCATCAGCCTTTTTTGGCGTTGGCCTTGTTGCGCTCAGACAGCGTGGTAATCAGTCCGTTCAAGCCCCTGGCATTGATTTCCTGCGCAAACTGGCTGCGGTAGGTCTCGACCAACCAGACACCCAACACATTGAGGTTGTAGATTTTCCAGCCAGCACCCTCGCCTGGCGTTTTTTCGAGACGGTATTCAAGCTGGATCGCATCGCCCTGGCCCTTCACCTCAGACCGCACCACCACTTCTTTGTCCTCAGGCGAGGCACGCAGAGGCTTGACGACGATCGTCTGATCAACGATCTGGGTCAAGGCACCCGCATAGGTGCGCACCAGCAGGGTCTTGAATTCGTCCAGCAGACGCTTTTGCTGCTCTGGCGTGGCCTGGCGCCACGCCGGCCCCACGGCCGAGGCGGTCATGCGTTGAAAATTCACGTTCGGCATGATTTTGGTGTCGACCAGCGTGACGATACGGCCAACATCACCGGCCTGAATCGACTTGTCGGCGCGAATGGTGTCCAGTACCTCGGTCGAGAGGCGCTTGATCAGCGCGTCAGCGGCCTCGTCGGCGGCCAGGGCGGGTAAGGCCAGCAGGCTAGCGCCAAACAGCAGGCAAGTCACAAGGCATTGCTTGAGGATGCGATGAATCATGGTGGAGCTTTCTTATTGGGGACTTCTGGCTGCGTCGCGGCTTCTTCTTCCGGCGGATTGCCGCCAAAGATATCATTTCTACGGCGCTGCAAAAAGGCGTCACGGGTGAAGGTATAACGGTCCAAGGCCACTTCTTCGAGCATGCTGGTGGCTTTGAGCAAGCTGGACCGGGTGTCGATGCCGCGTAAGACGGTCGCTGCATTGCGCCCAGGCACGTAGGGAATTCGCCTGACCAGGTCGCCTTGCCAATCCAGCGGTAGCGCAACGCTATCCCGCAGCGTGGATGGCCCCAAAATCGGCAGCATGATGTAGGGGCCGGGCGGGACACCCCAGAAACCCAGGGTATGGCCAAAATCCTTGGTGTGGCGCTCGATGTCCATCTCGGAGGCGACATCAACCACCCCACCGATGCCAATCAAGGTGTTGAAAACCACGCGCGTGACGTTGTCTGTGACCGCACGGCCATTCAACTGGAGCGCGCTATTGACGGCGGACCAGACATCTTCCAGATTGCCAAACACATTGCCAATGCCCTGGCGGACCCGCGTCGGTGTGCGTTCGCGGTACAGGGTGGCCACCGGTTTGACCAGCGCCGTGTCGAGGGTATCGTTCAAGCGAAACACGCTCCGGTTGAACGGCTCCAGCGGGTCATGTGGGGTAACCTGCGGACCGCTGGCACACCCCAACAAAGCGAGCAACAGCCCGGCGAGCAAAAAGCCATGCACTGCCCCACGGACCGGCCGGCGTCGGCGTTGGTGACAGATTGAGCCGACGCCGCTCACCGTCATGGTTTTGCCTTGGGCGTCACGTCCGGCGTGCTGGCATCGGCTGCCTTGTTGTACAAAAATTGGCTGATCAGGCTCTCCAGCACCACGGCAGACTGGGTGCTGCCAATGACATCGTCAGCCGCCAGGTTTTTCGCCTCGGCGCCGGCCTCGATCCCCAGGTACTGCTCACCGAGCAGGCCGCTGGTCAGGATCTTGAGCGAGCTGTCCTTGGGAAAGGCATAGCGGCTCTCTAGCGCCAACGTGACGCGAGCCTGAAAAGACTTGTCGTCAAACACGATCTTCTCAACGCGCCCCACGACCACACCGGCGCTGCGCACTGCGGCCTTGGGTTTGAGGCCGCCCACATTGTCAAACTTGGCGACCACCCGGTAGGTGGTCTGAAAACTCAAACTCAAGAGGTTGGCCGACTGAAGGGCCAGGAACAGGATGGCGACGGCGCCAATCAGCACAAACAGACCAACCCAGACATCATTTTTGGAGCGTTGCATACGGCTTTCCCTTAAATCGTGAACATCATGGCGGTCAGGATAAAGTCCAGGCCCAGCACCGCCAGCGAGGCGACCACCACCGTGCGGGTGGTGGCGCTGGCCACCCCTTCGGGCGTGGGTTGTGCCCCATAGCCCTGCAGCAGGGCGACAAAGGTCACGGTGAAGCCGAATACGATGCTCTTGATGACACCGTTGCCCACGTCTTTCCAGACATCGACGCCGCCCTGGATCTGGCTCCAGAACGAACCGGCATCCACCCCGATCATCAGCACGCCGACCACCCAGCCGCCGATGATGCCCATGGCGCTGAATACCGCCGCAAGCAGCGGTATGGTGATGACGCCGGCCCAAAAACGTGGCGCCAGAATGCGCTGCACCGGGTCCACTGCCATCATCTCCATCACACTGATCTGCTCACCCGCCTTCATCAGGCCGATCTCAGCAGTGAGCGAGGTACCAGCGCGCCCCGCAAACAGCAGTGCCGTCACCACCGGCCCCAGCTCGCGGACCAGGCTGAGCGTGACCAGCAGGCCCAGCGCCTCGGATGAGCCGTAGCGCTGCAACGTGTAGTAGCCCTGCAGGCCAAACACAAAACCAACAAACAGGCCCGACACCGCGATGATGGCCAGCGAGTAGTTGCCCAAAAAATGAATCTGGTCTCGCACCAGCGCAAAGCGGCGCAGCGCCGGCAGCAGCGTGGCCAGCAGGCGGCCAAACAGGCGCGCACCGTAACCCAGGCCGGCGAGTTGGCGGCGCACGCCAAAGCCGAGGTCGGCCGGTTTGTACCAGCTCATGGTGCAGACACCCCAAAGTCGTCGGCCACGCTGGGGCCGGGGTAATGAAAGCGCACTGGGCCGTCCGGCAGGGCGTTGACGTATTGGTACACCAGCGGGTCGGTGCTTTGGCGCACCTGGCCGGGCGTACCCTGAGTGGCAATCTTGCCATTGGCCAGGATGATCACATGGTCGGCAATGGCAAAGGTCTGCTCCAGCTCATGCGAGACAAAAATACTGGTGAGACCCATTGAATCATTGAGCTGACGGATCAGGCGCGCAGCCGTGCCGAGCGAGATGGGGTCCAGCCCGGAAAAGGGCTCGTCGTACATCACGAGCTCAGGGTCAAGCGCAATCGCGCGCGCCAGGGCGATGCGACGTGCCATGCCGCCTGACAGGTCGCTGGGCATCAGGTCACGCGCCCCGCGCAGGCCCACGGCATTGAGCTTCATCAGCACAATGTCACGGATCAGCGGCTCGGGCAGATCGGTATGCTCGCGCAGCGGAAACGCCACGTTTTCAAACACCGACAGGTCAGCAAACAGCGCGCCAAACTGGAACAGCATGCCCATACGCCGGCGCGCAGCGTAAAGGTCGCGCTGGTTCATGGGGCCGATGTCCTGCCCGTCAAACAGGGTCTGGCCGGACTGGGCCCGATTCTGGCCGCCTATCAACCGCAGGATGGTTGTCTTACCGCCGCCCGAGGCACCCATGAGGGCGGTGACCTTGCCACGCGGCACCACCAAAGAAACGTCATCCAGAATGACGCGATCACCATACCCAAAGGTCAGGTGACGCAACTCGACGAGGGATTCAGAGGGGGATGCAGCCATAAACAGGAGGCCAGGTTTGACCCGGTAGGACTGATCATAAGGGATTGCCCTAATGCCCTGCTGTCACAAGCCGATCTTTACCCCAGCATTACCTGGGCAATTCGCTAAAACCCATCAAAAACTCGTCAACAGCACGGGCGGCCTGCCGGCCCTCACGGATAGCCCAGACCACCAAACTTTGGCCACGGCGAATGTCACCGGCGGCAAACACCTTGGGCACATTGGTGACATAGCCGCCCACCAGGTCGGTGCCGGCGCGGGCGTTGCCCCGGGCGTCGCGCTCGATGCCAAAAGCATCCAGCATGGTGGCGACCGGGCTGACAAAGCCCATCGCCAGCAAGACCAGATCAGCAGGCAGCACCTGCTCGCTGCCCGGCACCTCGGCCATCTTGCCGTCTTTCCACTCAACACGGACTGTCTTGAGGCCGGTGACTTTGCCATCCGCCCCCAGAAACTCTTTGGTGGAGATGGCGAATTCGCGCTCGCAGCCCTCGTCATGGCTGGAGCTTGTCCGCAGCTTGAGCGGCCAGTAGGGCCAGGTGAGCGGCCGGTTCTCTTCGACAGGTGGCTCTGGCATGACTTCGAACTGGGTGACACTGGCAGCGCCGTGGCGGTTGCTGGTGCCGACGCAGTCGCTGCCGGTGTCGCCGCCACCGATCACGATCACTCGCTTGCCCTCGGCACGCAACTGGTCGAGCAGCGTATCGCCGGCGTTGACCTTGTTTTGCTGCGGCAGGAACTCCATGGCGAAATGAATACCGGCCAGCTCACGACCCGGCACCGGCAGGTCACGCGACTGCTCGGCGCCGCCGGTCAGCAGCACGGCATCAAAGTCTTGTTGCAGCTGGGCCGGCGATACGGTCTCGTGCGCCCAGTTGGTGACCTTGGTGCCCTCAGGCAGCGACCCCACCAGCACGCCAGTGCGGATGGTGACACCCTCGGCTTCCAGCTGCGCCACACGGCGGTCAATGTGGCTTTTTTCCATCTTGAAGTCGGGGATGCCGTAGCGAAGCAGGCCGCCGACGCGGTCGTTCTTCTCGAACAGCGTCACCGCGTGGCCGGCGCGCGCCAGTTGCTGCGCGGCCGCCATGCCGGCCGGGCCGGAGCCCACCACCGCCACTTTTTTGCCGCTGGCCTGCAAAGCCGGTCGCGGCTGCACCCAGCCCTCGCTCCAGGCCCGGTCGATGATGGCGTGCTCGATCGACTTGATGCCCACCGCGTCGTCGTTCACATTCAGCGTGCAGGCGGCCTCGCAGGGCGCCGGGCAGATGCGGCCGGTGAACTCAGGGAAGTTGTTGGTGCTGTGCAGCACCTCACTCGCGTTCTGCCAGTCACCCTGGTACACCAGCTCATTGAAATCAGGAATGATGTTGTTGACCGGGCAGCCGCTGTTGCAAAACGGCGTGCCACAGTCCATGCAGCGCGCCGACTGCTGCTTGGCCTGCTGGTCATCGAGCCCAATGACGAACTCTTTGTAGTTTTTAAGCCGCTCGGGCACAGGCTTGTAGCCCTCGTCGAGCCGCTCAAGCTCCATGAAACCGGTGATTTTTCCCATGATGGTGCTCCTTGTCCTGAGAGTGAGGCCGCCTCAACGTGCGACAGCTGCTTCTTTTTTAATAGCAATAGAACCAGCGCTGACAAGGTCTGGCGCCGTTTTTTTGGCATGAATTTCGCCCAGGGCCCGCTTGTATTCCAGGGGGAAGACCTTGACGAATTTCAGGCGGGACTGTTCCCAGGTGTCGAGCAGCTCGCGGGCGCGCTTGCTGCCGGTCCAGCGGTTGTGGTCTTCCAGCAGTTTTTTCAGCTGCGCCTCGTCGGTCTGCCCATGGTGCCAGATGGCGCGGGGCACGGTGGCCTCTTGCTCGGCCGGCGACAGCACCTTCTCCAGCGCCACCATGGCGGTGTTGGCGCGGCGGGCAAACTGGCCGTCTTCGTCGTACACATAGGCGACACCGCCGCTCATGCCGGCGGCGAAGTTGCGCCCGGTCTTGCCCAGCACGGCCACCGTGCCGCCGGTCATGTATTCGCAACCATGGTCGCCGGTACCCTCAACCACCGCCGTCGCACCCGATAGCCGCACCGCAAAGCGTTCGCCGGCCACGCCACTAAAAAACGCCTCACCGCTGGTGGCGCCATACATGACGGTATTGCCGACGATGGTGTTTCTCACCGCATCACCACGGAAATCGATGCTGGGGCGCACCACCACACGACCGCCGGACAGGCCCTTGCCGGTGTAATCATTGGCATCACCGATCAGGTAGAGCGTGATGCCACGGGCTAGAAACGCGCCAAAGGACTGGCCCCCGGTGCCTTCGAGCTGGATTCGGATGCTGTCGTCTGGCAAACCTTCGGGGTGCACCTGGGTGACCGCGCCCGAGAGCATGGCACCGACCGAGCGGTTGACGTTACGCGCCACCTCCATGAACTGCACCCGCTCGCCGCGGTCAATGGCGAGGCGGCATTTGGCAATCAGCACCTGGTCGAGCGCTTTTTCCAGGCCGTGGGCCTGGGTCTCGGTCTGGCGGCGTGGTACCTCGGGGCCGACCGGCGCCATGGCAAACAGGCGGCTGAAATCGAGGCCGCTGGCCTTCCAGTGCGCAATGCCCTGGCGCGTGTCCAGCAGGTCGGCGCGGCCTATCAGGTCGTCAAACTTGCGTATGCCCAGTTGCGCCATGATCTGGCGGGCTTCTTCGGCAATGAAGAAGAAGTAATTGACCACATGCTCGGGCTTGCCCGAGAACTTCTTGCGCAGCACAGGGTCTTGGGTGGCCACACCCACCGGGCAGGTGTTGAGGTGACATTTGCGCATCATGATGCAGCCCTCCACCACCAGCGGCGCCGTGGCAAAGCCGAACTCGTCGGCGCCAAGCAGGGCGCCAACAACCACGTCGCGGCCGGTCTTCATCTGGCCGTCGGCCTGCACCCGGATGCGGCTGCGCAGACGGTTGAGCACCAGGGTTTGCTGAGTCTCTGCCAGGCCGATCTCCCAGGGGCTGCCGGCGTGCTTGATGCTGGACCAGGGCGAGGCGCCAGTGCCGCCGTCGTGCCCGGCAATCACCACGTGGTCGCTCTTGCATTTGGCCACCCCGGCGGCAATGGTGCCCACACCAATTTCGCTCACCAGCTTGACGCTGATGCTGGCGTGAGGCGCCACGTTTTTCAGATCGTGGATCAGCTGCGCCAGGTCTTCGATGGAGTAGATGTCGTGGTGCGGCGGCGGCGAAATCAGGCCCACGCCGGGCACCGAGTAGCGCAGCTTGCCAATGTACTCAGTGACCTTGCCGCCGGGCAACTGGCCGCCCTCGCCCGGCTTGGCGCCCTGAGCCATCTTGATCTGGATCTGGTCGGCGCTGCTGAGGTATTCGGCCGTCACGCCAAAGCGGCCCGAGGCCACCTGCTTGATGCGTGAACGCAGTGAGTCGCCGTCGCGCAGCGGCAAATCCACCTCGACCACGTCCTCGCCGATCACGCTCTTGAGCGAGTCGCCCTGCTTGATCGGGATGCCCTTGAGCTCGTTGCGGTAGCGCGCCGGGTCTTCGCCGCCCTCGCCGGTATTGCTCTTGCCGCCGATGCGGTTCATGGCCACGGCCAGCGTGGCGTGGGCCTCGGTGCTGATGGAGCCCAGCGACATGGCGCCGGTGGCAAAGCGTTTGACGATCTCGCTGGCCGGCTCGACCTCGTCGACGGGAATCGCGCGGCTCGGATCAAGCTTGAACTCAAACAGGCCGCGCAGTGTCATGTGGCGCCGGCTCTGGTCGTTGATCAGCTGGGCGTATTCCTTGTAGGTGCTCCAGTTGTTGGACCGGGTGCTGTGCTGCAGCTTGGCGATGGCGTCGGGTGTCCACATGTGCTCTTCGCCGCGCGCGCGCCAGGCGTACTCGCCGCCGGTATCAAGCATGGTGGCAAGCACCGGGTCGGCGCTAAAGGCCGCGCGGTGCATGCGGATGGCCTCTTCGGCGATCTCGAACACGCCAATACCCTCGACCCGGCTGGGCGTGCCGCTGAAGTATTTGGCGATGGTAGCGCTGCTCAGGCCAATCGCCTCGAACAGCTGAGCACCGCAGTAGCTCATGTAGGTGGAGACACCCATCTTGGACATGATCTTGGACAGGCCCTTGCCCACCGCCTTGATGTAGTTGTAGATGGCCTTGTCGGCGCTGAGCTCACCCGGCAGGTTTTTGTGCATGCTGGCCAGGGTTTCCAGCGCCAGATAGGGGTGGACCGCCTCGGCGCCATAACCGGCGAGAACGCCGAAGTGGTGCACCTCACGCGCGGTGCCGGTCTCAACCACCAGGCCGGCCGTGGTGCGCAGGCCGGCTTGCACCAGGTGCTGGTGGATGGCTGAGAGCGCCAGCAGTGCCGGAATGGCGACCTGGGTGGCGCCGATGGCGCGGTCACTGATGATCAGGATGTTTTTGCCGCCCTTGATCGCGTCCACCGCCTCGGCGCAGAGGGAGGCCAGTTTGGCCTCGACACCCTCGTGGCCCCAGGCCAGCGGGTAGGTGATGTCGAGCGTGTAACTTCGGAACTTGCCCTGGGTGTGACGTTCGATGTCACGCAGTTTCGCCATATCTGCAAAGTCCAGCACCGGCTGGCTGACTTCAAGCCGCATGGGCGGGTTGACCTGGTTGATGTCGAGCAGGTTGGGCTTGGGGCCGATGAAAGACACCAGGCTCATCACGATGGCCTCACGGATCGGGTCGATCGGCGGGTTGGTCACCTGGGCAAATAGCTGCTTGAAATAGTTGTAAAGCGGCTTGTTCTTGTCGGACAACACGGCCAGCGGGCTGTCGTTGCCCATGGAGCCGATGGCCTCCTCGCCAGCGCTGGCCATCGGGGCGATCAGGAACTTCAGGTCCTCCTGGGTGAAGCCAAAAGCCTGCTGGCGGTCGAGCAGGCTGACCGTGTCGGTGACGCGTTTAGGCTCTAGGTTGGCCACCACGTCGGACAGCGTATCGTCGACACGACGGTCAACAAAGGTCACGTCGTCGAGCTTGACGCGCAGGTTTTCGATCCACTGTTTGTAGGGCTTGCTGTTGGCCAGGTTGGCCTTGAGCTCCTCGTCGTCGATCATGCGGCCTTGCTCGAGATCGATCAGGAACATCTTGCCCGGCTGCAGGCGCCACTTGCGCACGATTTTGTTCTCTGGCACGGGCAGTACGCCGGATTCGGAGCCCATGATGACCAGGTCATCGTCGGTGATGCAGTAGCGCGATGGGCGCAGGCCATTGCGGTCCAGCGTGGCGCCGATCTGACGGCCGTCGGTGAAGACGATGCTGGCCGGGCCGTCCCAGGGCTCCAGCATGGCCGCGTGGTACTCATAAAAGGCACGGCGGCGCTCGTCCATGGTGCTGTGCTGCTCCCAGGGCTCGGGGATCATCATCATCACCGCCTGGCTGATTGGGTAGCCGGCCATGGTGAGCAGTTCCAGGCAGTTGTCAAAGGTGGCGGTGTCTGACTGGCCGGCAAAGCTGATCGGGTACAGCTTTTGCAGGTCGTCGCCCAGCACCGGTGAAGACATCACGCCTTCGCGCGCTTTCATCCAGTTGTAGTTGCCCTTGACGGTGTTGATCTCGCCGTTGTGCGCCACATAGCGGTAGGGGTGGGCCAGCGGCCACTCGGGGAAGGTGTTGGTAGAGAAACGCTGGTGCACCAGACCCAAAGCCGAGACGCAGCGGGTGTCTTCCAGATCGTGAAAATAAGTGCCCACCTGGTCAGCCAGCAACAGGCCCTTGTAGACCACGGTGCGGCTGGACATGCTGGGCACGTAATACTCTTTGCTGTGCTTGAGCTGCAGGTTCTGGATGGCGGCACTGGCGGTCTTGCGGATGACATACAGCTTGCGCTCCAGCGCGTCCTGGACGATCACATTCGTGCCACGGCCAATGAACACCTGACGCAGCACCGGCTCTTTTTCACGCACGGTGGGCGACATCGGCATCTCGCGGTTGACCGGCACGTCGCGCCAGCCCAGCAGCACCTGACCCTCGGCCCGGATCGCCCGCTCCATCTCTTGCTCGCAGGCCAGCCGGCTGGCGTGTTCCTTGGGCAAAAAGATCATGCCCACGCCATATTCGCCCGGCGCCGGCAGCACCACACCCTGGGCCGCCATTTCTTCGCGGTACAGCGCATCAGGCAGCTGGATCAGGATGCCAGCGCCATCACCCATCAGCTTGTCGGCACCCACCGCGCCCCGGTGGTCCAGGTTTTCCAGGATCTTGAGCGCATTGCTGACGATGGCGTGGCTCTTTTCGCCACGAATATGCGCCACAAAGCCCACGCCACAAGCGTCATGCTCATGCTCGCTGGCGTACAAGCCCTGGGTTTTCAGAAAATTGATTTCGGCAGCCGTCGTCATGGCCCACTCCTGTTATTGGCACGGGGGAAGAAGAATACTGCATCGCAACAAAAGTGCCAAGACCTTTAATTGGGGTCAGATTCCAATTAATCACGATATCCTGAAACACCTCAAAAAATAGGGACATATCAAAAAAAGGAGCAAACAAACCAATAAGGACGTGGCTTAGCGCCATTTTTCTTATAAATTTTTGCCGGCCTGAGGTCGCCCGGCCTGGCCTTTGGCAACGCGACGCTGTGTGCGCTTTTGTAAATCTGCCACAAAATCTGGCTCGCCAAGGGCCCATCCGCTCAAGGTGGCTTGGGTCAAGGCGGACTGCTGCACCGGGTTGATGCCAGCCTGCACCAGTTCGGCATAGGCGGCCTCACGGGCAAAGGGCGTATTGCCCAAGGCCCACACCAGCGGGTGCGGCGTGACCACTTTGTCCATCTGTCGACCGATGTAATGGCCGTGGCTGGTCCAGGGGTAGTCAGCCGCTTGGGCCACCAACCCGGCGCGCACCGGGTTGAGATCGATATAGGCCATGCAGGCCAGCAGGTAGCGGTCGGTCTGGATCAGGGTGGATCGGTAGCGCCCCTCCCACAAGGTGCCGCTGCGCTGCTGGCTGTCATTAAAGTAACGCACGTAGCGCCGGCCCACCGCCTGCATCATCTGCGGCAGGCCATCGCTGGTTTGCGGCGTGACCAGCAGGTGAAAGTGGTTGCTCATCAGGACATAGGCGTGGATGGCGACCTCAAACTGGCGTGCGTTGTCGTCAAGCAGGTCCAACAGACGCTGGTAATCGGCTGTTTTCGCAAAAATAGCTTGCCGGTTGTTGCCGCGCTGGATCACATGGTGCGGGTAGCCGGGCAGCGTGAGCCGGGGCAGACGGGCCATCGCATCTCCTTCACAAGCCAAAACCCGATATTAATTGGAATCTGACCCCAATTAAAGTTGAAAGCGGCTGCTCAGCAGGCTGCTGAGGCCAAACTCGGCCAGGATGGCGCGCAGGCGCTCGGCGGCGCTGTGTTTGGGCTGGCCGGTGTGGCGGGCGATGATGAGCTCGTTTTTCAGGCTGTGCTCCCAGCCCACCAACTCGGTCACGGTGACTTGGTAGCCGCGTGCTTCCAGGTAGAGGCAGCGCAGGACGTTGGTGAGCTGGCTGCCGAGTTCGCGGGTGTGCAGCGGGTGGCGCCACAGCTCGGCCAGGGGGGTGCGAGCCAGCGACAGGGCCTTGTGCTGGCTGAGCACGCGGGCCACCTCGGCCTGGCAGCAGGGGGCCAGCACCATGTAGGTGGCCTGCTTGGCCAGGCCAAAGGCGATGGCGTCGTCGGTGGCGGTATCGCAGGCGTGCAACGCCGTCACCACGTCAATCTGCGCCGGCAATTGCTCGGCGTGGGTTGACTGGGCCACGCTCAGGTTCAAAAACGACATGCGCGTAAAACCTAGCCGGGCCGCCAGCTCGCGTGAGCTTTGCACCAGTTCCGGCCGGGTCTCTATGCCATAAGTATGACCCTGGCTGCGCGCCTTAAAGAACAGGTCATACAGGATGAAGCCCAAATAGGACTTGCCCGCGCCATGGCATCGCTGTTAAATGCCACACTAAAGACGGCATCGATGCCGCATTCCGCCATCAACTGCATGCGCTCGGCCGGGGTAATCAGTAGCCCACTGGCGCGTTCGGGATGAACCACGCTATCGGGATGGGGATCAAATGTCACCAC
>CALPLW020000001.1 GCA_943324505.2 Comamonas sp. lk | reverse complement strand
GCTGGCGCTGCTGTTTTACGATTTTTGCTACTACTGGCTGCACCGTGGCGGGCACCGGGTGGCGGTGCTGTGGGCGGCGCACAGCGTACACCACCAAAGCCAGCAGTACAACCTGTCCACCGCGCTGCGCCAGACCAGCAGCGGCGCCCTGCTGGGCTGGGTGTTTTACCTGCCGATGGCGGTGGCTGGGGTGCCGCCGCTGATTTTTGGCATCGTGGCGCTGATCGACCTGCTCTACCAGTTCTGGGTACACACCGAGCAGATCGGCAAACTCGGCTGGTTTGACCGGGTGTTCTGCTCACCGTCCAACCACCGGGTGCACCATGCCGTCAATGACCGCTACCTGGACAAGAACTACGGCGGCATGCTGGTGCTGTGGGACCGGCTGTTTGGCACCTTCCAGGCCGAGGCTGATGCTGAGCCCTGCATCTACGGCACGCGCATGCCGCTCAACAGCTGGGACCCGCTGTGGGCCAATGCCCAGGTCTATTGGGTGCTGCTGTCCGACAGCTGGCGCGCGCAAGATTGGGCCGACAAGTTGCGGGTCTGGCTGATGCCGCCGGGTTGGCGCCCGGCCGATGTGGCGGCGCGATGGCCCAAGCCCGCGTTCGACCTGGCGCGGGTGCAGACCTTTGACCCACCATTGGCGCCTGTCGTGGCTTGGTTCGCCAGCCTGCAGTTCAGCACGCTGCTGCTGGGCGTGGCGGCGGTGCTGTGGCAGGCTGGCAACTGGCCGCCCAGCCAAGTCGCCATTTGCAGCTTGACGCTGCTGGTGAGCTACTGGGCACTGGGCGCCCTGCTGCAGGGGCGGCTGAACATGGGCGAGGTGCTGCTGGTGCAAGCAGCAGCCGTGGCCACCGCAGCTGCGGCGCTGGGCTGGACCGGGCTGGCGCTGCTGAGCAAACCGCTGCCGATGGCTTTTGCTATATTATAGATAGCTAAAAAGCTATATGCGACAAGGGCTAGAGGCACTTTTTACTTGTTTTTTACAAGAAGGTTGCGGTGGAAACCCCGAAACGCTCACTAAGGGCGCGCACTTGCCTAACGTTGAGTTCACGCTTGCCAGCCAAAATTTCTGAAACCACGCCTTGACTTCCAATCTCTTTCAGGTCGCCTTGCTTTAGGCCGTGTTGTTCCATCAGAAATTTCAGTGCATCAATCCCATTGGTTTCAGGTAGGTGGTGTTGCTCTGTCTCGTAGTCTTCTATCAGGTCGCCAACGATATCCACAAGCCCCATGATGGGATGACGTTCATCACCCCCTGCCTCAACCAAAAGGCCCTCTAGCATCTGCGTCATCCGGGCGTAATGGGCCTCATCTCGAATCGTGGAAATGTCTGTGGCAGCACGAAACTGCTCCCAAGCTGGAAGAAGTTTTTGCATGTCAATCATTGCGTTCATGGCTTCCATGCTCCTTTGTCATATTCTTGGTGAGTTAACACCGCCTTGATGTAAACGATTTGCTTCTCGAAACGAATGTATGAAATTAGCCGATATTTATTGCCGCCAATATCGAACACCACTAGATCGCCGACTCGGTCCACAGAGTTGAAGGATGCTTTGAGGTCACTCCAATTTGCATACCGGTTCTTCTCAACCACGCGTCTCCAACCCTTTAGGGGTGCATCGGCTTGAGGGTGCTCAGCCGCAAATGCCCTTAGCGCACTGTTGCTGATGATTTTCATTGTGCCAGTATATCTCAAATCGAGATACTGAACAGGCCTATCTTCGCGCAGCTGGTCGTTGGCTCATGGAAGCTTTGAATCCGCGCAACATCCGGGGATTTAATTGGAGTCTGTCCCCGATTACCCGTGGCACAGATCCAGATGGTGCTCAACACCCGGCCAGCCCGGTAGCCGTCAGGCCTCAAAAGCCCGCCATTCGAGGCAGCCACAAGCTGATTGCGGGGATGCAAGAGACCAGCACCAAAGCACAGATGTTGACGATGATGAACGGGATCACGGCGCGGATCACCGCCGACAAACCACAACCCGCAATGCGCTCTGCCGCGAACAGCGAGACCCCCAGGGGCGGCGTGATCAGGCCAATATTGAGGTTGAGGATCATCACCACCCCAAAGTGCAGCGGGTCAATGCCTGCCGCACTGGCCGCAGCCGCCAGAATGGGGCCAAACAAAATGATCGACGTGGATGGGTCAATGAACATGCCAAGGATGAGCATGACCACATTGGCCACCAGCATGATGCCGATCGGCCCCAGGTCCCAGCTGACCACCGCCGCCGACAGGCGCGAGGTGGTGTTTTCAAAACCCAGCACCCAAGCCAGCGCGGAACCACAAGCCACGATGATGATGAGCTGACCGCTAAAAAGGCCCACCCGCGACAGAATTGCCGGCAAAGCGGACATCGACAAAGAGCGGTAAATCACAAAGGCGCACACCATGGCGTAGGCCACAGAACTGCCCGAGGCCTCGGTGGGCGTCATCAAGCCCCCCAGAATGCTGGCCAGAATCAGCACTGGCATGCCCAGGGGCAACAAGGCGCCCCAGCCGGTGCGTGCAATGGTCGCCAGCGAATGGTCAGAGCGGCGGGGCTTGATACCCAGCCGCTTGGACAACCAGGCAATCAAGAGCATATTGGCCGCGCCAATCAGCAGGCCAGGCACCACCGCTGCGGCAAACATGCCACCAATGGACACGTTGGTCACCGAGCCATAAATGATGATGGGCAGCGAGGGCGGAATGGTCGGCCCGATGATCGACGCCGAAGCGATGATGGCGGCGGCCAGAGGCGCCGGGTAGCCCTCCTTGACCATGGCCGGAATGAAAATGCGCCCCAGGGCGGCGATTTCTCCCAGCGCCACGCCAGTGATACCGGCAAAGAAGATGCAGGCGCCAACTGCCACTTGGGCAATGCCGCCGCGAATCCAGCCAAACAGGGCATCGGCAAAAGCCACCAGGCGCTGGGTGATTTTTCCCTCAGAAAAAATCTCCCCCGCCAAGAGAAACATCGGGATGGCCACCAGCACGAAGGCGTCCATACCCTGGAACAGTTTTTCGGTGAGCACCGGAAACATCGCCCACTGGCCGGACACCACCAGGTAGACCACGGTAGCAAAGCCCATGGCCCAGGCCACGGGCATGGACAGCAGCAGGGTGAACACAAACACCCCTAGAAAAAGACCAAAGGCGAGACTCATGCCAGCCTCCTGGCCTGGCGCTGCGCCCACATGCGCACCAGCAAAAACACCGCGGCTGCCGCAAAGCCCAGCGGCACCGCCACAATTAGGTAAGACATCGGCCACTGCAGCGCCACCGTGCGCATGCTGTGGTTGAAGGTGACTGCGTCGTAGCCCGCCACCACCACCGCCACAAAAAACACCAGCGTGGCGACGTCAATCAGGCTGTAGATAACCCGCCGCGCGCCCGGCGGCAAGGTCTCCACAATGAAATCCACCCGAATATGTTGGTTGTCGCGTACCGACACCGCCGCACCGGCCATCACACACCACACCAGCAGGATGCGAAAAGCCTCTTCGCTCCAGAACGGCGTGTAGCTGAAGACGTAGCGCATCACCACCTGCAAAAACACGCCGGCGGCCAGCACGCTCAGGCTGGCCCCGCTGATAAAGCTGAGCAGTTGCTCCAAACGATCAATAGCTTTCATGTGTCGCCCGGCTGATGTGTTTGAGGAGGTGATTCGCTGAAGGTTTACTGCGCAGCTTTGGCAGCCGCCAAAGCGTCGTCAATCCAGGCCGTGGAACTGACCTGGGTCTTGAGCCATTCCACCACCGCCGGCTGGATGATTTTCGTCATGGCGTCCTTCTGAGCCGCGTCCATGGTGGTGACCACCACCCCGGCCGCCTTCACGGCGTCCAGGGACTCCTTCTCGGCGCGGCGTGAGCCTTCGCGGTTGAAGGTGATGGCTTTACGGCCCGCGGCGTCCACGGCAGCTTTTTCATCCGCCGTCAGCGCGGTATAAAAAGCATCATTGATCCCCAGCACGCCTACCGCGTAACCGTGGCCGGACATCAGCAGGTACTTTTGCACCTCTTGCAGCTTGACCAGCCGGAACACGCTGACCGAGTTGTCCTGCCCGTCCACCACGCCGGTTTTGAGCGAGGTGTACAGCTCATTAAAGGCAATCGGAGCGGCAGAGCCCTTCATGGCCTCCACCGGCCGCACCGCCAGCGGACCCATGGCCCGAATTTTTTGCCCTGAGAAATCTGTCGCAGTGCGGATCGGCTTGTTCGAGCTGTAATGCTTGAAGCCACCGGACTCCCACCAGCCCAACACCCGAACACCGGTCTTGGTGCGCAGGTCTGCCGCCATTTTCTGGCCGAAAGGGCCGTCCAGGACTTTCCAGGCGGCCTGCTCGGTGCTAAACAGGTAGGGAATGTTCAGCACCTGGATGTCCGGGTAAATGGAGGCGTAGTTGCCATCGGCAGCGTCTGTCATCTGGATAGCGCCGCGGCGCATCTGGTTCAGTCGGTCATTGGGGTTGCCCAAAGCGCCACCATAGACCAGGTCCACCACCAGCGAGCCTTTGGTCGAGGTCTCCACTTCGGTTTTGAAGACCTCGTACATGCCGTTGATGAAATCAAAGCCGGGTGCGCCTTTGGACAGCGCCAAGCCGACCTTGATGGTCTTTTGGGCCTGGGCCGCCAAGGGCGCACCAAGGGTCAGGGCGACCGCCAGACCTGCCATAAGGCGGGCCAAAACGGGACGGCGGAACAGGGGGGTAGCGTTCTTCATCTTCGATCTCCTGGGTTGGGAAACAAGGGTTAGGGTGATTTGTCGGCGACTGGGATAGGGTTGGTTTGGGGGCCAATCAGCCCGCAGCTGAGGTCTTGCAGGCACAAGGCCGGGTCGCGCATGCCTGGGGGGCCGAAACCGCCACCGCCGGGCAAATCCACACGCAGACGGCCACCGGCGGGAATGCGCAGGGTGCCCTTGCCTTCGTGCACGGTGCATTGCCCGTCTGCGGCCTCGATTTCAACGCGACCAGCGGCGCCCGCAGCGCCACCCAAGCGGCCCCGAGCCGGGTTGGCACGCCGGTCAAAGGTGGCCGCAGAGCATTCAAAGGCGGCGCCATCTCGCGCGGCGATCTCGATGCGCTGGGCCAGACCGCCACGCCATCGCCCAGCGCCACCCGAGTCGCTCAGGTATTCCTTGTGCCAAAACACCAGGGGCGCTTGCACCTCAGTCACTTCCACCGGGATTGCCCCCACGCCGCTGGGGAAGGCGGTGGTCGACAGACCGTCTTTGCTCGGCCGGGCGCCAGCCCCGCCCAGCGCCACACTCATCACATTGAAGGGCACGCCATCGACCCGGTCTCGGCGCATGGCCAGCACCCAGATGCTGCCTGCTGATTCAGCCGGCACCTGGCCCTGCATGGCGGCCTCCAGACAACCAAACATCAGATCCGGCAACATTTGGCCAATCACATGGCGTGCGGTCACCGGGCTGGGGCGCTGCGGGTGGACGATGCTGCCCTCTTGCGCCAAGACCTCAAAAGGTGCCAGTGAGCCGGCGTTGTTGGGCACATCCGGGGCGATCAGGCACTTCAAACCAAACACCGAATAGGCGTCGGTGTAGCACTTGGGCGAATTGATGCCCCGCTCTGACGCTGCACTCGAACCGGCATAGTCCACCTGCAGATGGTCACCCGCCACGGTGAGGGTGGCTACCAGGTTCACCGGGCATTCGTAACCGTCCAGCGTCATGCGGGCCTGCCAGGTGCCCGAAGGCAGCCGGGCAATCGCCGCCCGTGCGGCCCGCGCCGACTGCTGCAGCACGTGCGCACCCAGCGCGTCGATCGAATCCAGCGAAAACTCGGCCATCATGTCGAGCAGCCGGCGCACGCCAACCTCATTGCAGCTCATCAGGGACAAGATGTCGCCACGGGCCTCTATCGGGTTGCGGGAGTTGGCCTGCACGATGGCCAGCACATCCTCGTTCAGCGCACCGCCCTTGGCCAGTCGCAGGTGCGGGATACAGGTGCCCTCTTCAAACACCGAGCTGGCATCGGCCGAGAAACCCAGGCCGCCCACGTCAATGGTGTGGCAGGTTGAGGCAAACAGGGCCACCGGCTGGCCCTTGCGAAACACCGGCGTGACCACCACAAAATCAAACAGGTGGCCCGTGCCCAGCCAGGGGTCGTTGGTGATGAAGACATCACCCGCCAGCATCGAGGCCAAAGGAAAGCGCTGAAGAAAGTGACCCACGGCGATCGCCATGGTGTTGACGTGCCCTGGCGTGCCGGTCACGGCCTGCGCCAGCATGCGGCCCTGGGTGTCATAAACACCGGCCGACAGGTCGCCGGCCTCGCGGGCCACTGAGCCAAACGCCGTGCGCAACAGGGCCTGGGCCTGCTCCTCCACCACCGAGATCAGGCGGTTCCACATCACCTGGGTCTGGATGGCCTCAAACATGCTGCTGGCTGCGGGCTTCATGGGTTCACCGCCATCACCAAATGGCCGTTGGAATTGAGTTGTGCCGACCAGCCGGCTGGCACCACCAGGGTGGTCTCATGCTCGGCGATCAAGGCCGGCCCCAGCACCTGGTCTGTTGGTGCGAGGTCAAAGCGCCAATGCAGCCCAAAGGCCTGCCGCTGGCCCTGCCCCGGGTCCCAGGCCTCCCGGCTGGCGCTGGGCGCACGCGTGGATGTGGCCGGCACCAGCGTGGCCGGGGTCACTGCCGCGCCAAGGGTCGCGACCGTCACCGACCAGGTCACGACCTCGACCTCAGAGCCGGGGATGCGCAAGCCGTAGACCTGCTCATAGGCCTGCTCAAAGCGCTCGGCCAGATCGGCCAGCGCTGCAGCGTCCAGTTGCGCGATGTCAGAGGGCGGCAGCGTGACCCGCAGCTCATGCCCCTGGCCGGCATAGCGCAATTCGGCCAGGCGGGTCACCTGCAGCGGCGCGCCACGGGCGGCTGGCGCCACAATGGCCCGTGCCTCGGCTTCCATGTCACGCAGCCGCTCAAGCACCAAGCTGGCTGACAGTTGGCGCAGCAAGGCTAGGTCGCTGCGCACGACCTCAAAAGAGATGGGCGCTCGCAAAAACCCGATGGCTGAGCCGACACCGGCGCCGGTCGGGATGACCACACGCCGCATGCCAAGTTTTTGCGCCAAGCGCCCGGCATGCAGGGGCGCTGCCCCGCCAAAGGCGATCATGGTGGCCCCTTCCAGCGCCTTGCCGCGCTCAATGGCATGCACCCGCGCGGCGTTGGCCATGTTTTCTTCCACAATTTCACTCATGCCCGCAGCCGCCCAGAACGCATCCAGGCCCAACACATCGCCCACGCTGCGGATCAGCGCGTCTTCAGCGCGCTGCCGGTCCAGTTGGAGATGGCCACCGGCAAAGCGCTGCGGATCCAGGCGCCCAAGCACCAGGTTGGCGTCGGTCACGGCCGGCAAAACGCCGCCACGGCCGTAACTGGCCGGGCCTGGCTCGGCCCCGCAGGAGTCCGGGCCAACCGTGATGCGCGACAAGGCGTCAACCCGCCCGATCGAGCCGCCGCCAGCACCAATTTCCACCAGTTCGATCACCGGGATACGGATCGGCAGCCCACTGCCTTTGAGGTTACGCCAGACTCGCCCCACCTCAAACCGACGCGACCGCGCCGGCTCACCGTGGCTGATCAGGCAAATCTTGGCGGTGGTGCCGCCCATGTCAAACGCCAGAACTTCATCGAGGCCGCATTCACGCGCCAGGTGCGCCGCCAAAATGGCGCCCCCCGCTGGGCCCGATTCAACCAGCCGGATCGGGAACCGCTCGGCCAAGGCCAGGGTGGTCAGCCCACCACCCGACATCATCAGCAGCAAGGGGCACACCATGCCCACCTGTGCCACTTTCTCACGCAGACGACCCAGGTAGCCGGCCATCAGCGGGCGCACATAGGCGTTCGCCACCGTGGTGGAAAAGCGCTCGTATTCCCGCATTTCAGGACACACTTCGCTGGACAGGCATACCGTCACGTCATCACCCAGCTCAGCTTGCAAAATGGCCCGCGCCTGTTGCTCATGGGCTGGGTGCGCCCAGGCATGAATAAAGCCAACCGCCACCGACTCGACGCCAGCCGCCCGCATCTGACGGGCAGCGGCGAGCACCGCGGCTTCGTCCAGTGCCAGCAGCACCGCGCCATCGGCGGCAATGCGCTCAGCCACCGTGAAACGCAGCGGCCTGGGCACCAGGGCTGGCGGCATTTCGATGTTGATGTCGTAGGCGTCAAAGCGCTTCTCAAAACCCATCTCCAGCACGTCGCGAAAACCGGCCGTGGTCAGCAAGGCAGTGCGGGCGCCCTTGCGCTCGATCAGCGCATTGGTGGCCAGGGTGGTGCCGTGGATAAAGAAGCCGATCTGCGCTGGGCTAACCGCAGCCTGCGCCAGCAACTGCAGGATGCCGTCCATCACTGCGACTTCGGGTTGGCGCGGCGTGGTCAGCACTTTGCAGCTGA
Organism: Comamonas sp. lk; assembly: GCA_943324505.2. Classification (GTDB taxonomy): domain Bacteria; phylum Pseudomonadota; class Gammaproteobacteria; order Burkholderiales; family Burkholderiaceae_C; genus Rhodoferax. The sequence continues at coordinate 51,978 of CALPLW020000001.1, read as the reverse complement.
AACGCCCGGTGGGCGTCTCCAGCACCACATCGGTGAAGGTGCCGCCAATGTCGGCGGCCAGGCGGTAGGGGTCGCGGGGGTCAGCGCCTTGCATCAAATGACCTGTCCGCTGAAGCGCGGATCGCGCCAGTCGCCACTGTCCAGCAGGTCACGCAGAATTTGCACGGCGCGCCACAGGTCGGCATGGGTGGTGGTCAGGGGATGCACACCAAAACGCAGGGCGTCAGGCTTGCGCGATGACACGACCACACCCCGCGCCACCATGGCCTGCGACAGGGGAGCCGCGCCGTCAAACTGCAAGGCCACGTGGCCGCCCCGCTGGGCGTGCGAACGCGGGCTGGCCACGGTCAGACCCAGGGGGCCACATTGCTCGTCCAGTAATTGGATCAGTGTGTCGGTCAGGGAGCGGTGCCGATCATTCAGCGCCACCGGCGACACGCGGCGCCAAATGTCGGCGGCCGCTGAAAACGCCACATTGGCCAGCACCGCCGGTGTACCCACTAAAAATCGGTCCGTTCCGGGCGCGGGCCGGTAGCCCGGCTCAAAACTGAAGGTGTCAGCGTGGCCCATCCAGCCCGCCAAGGCAGGCCAATGCGCGCCTTGCAGCTGCGCATTGACGTACAAATACGCCGGGGCACCGGGGCCACCGCACAGGTACTTGTAGCCACAGCCTACCGCCAGATCAGCCTGCGCCGCCTTGAGCTCAATGGCAACGGCCCCAGCGGAGTGAGACAAGTCCCACAGGGCCAGGGCACCATGGTCGTGGGCCAGGCGGGTCAACGCCGCCATATCGAGTCGGGCGCTGTTGCGGTAATCGACATGTGACAGCGCGACCACCGCCACATCATGAGCCGCCAGCGCGGCCGGCAGCTCGTCGGCGTGGCGTATGAAACGCAGCTCGGCCAGGCCAGACCGGGCAATGCCTTCGGCCACATACCGGTTCGACGGGAAAACATCCTGCTCCAGCACAATCACCCGGCGCGGGGCGGCACGGCTCAGGGCAAAGCACAGCAGCTTGTACTGGTTGATGCTGGTGGTGTCACAGACCCGCACTTCTGCCTCATCGGCCCCCAGCATCGGTGCAATCGCTGCGCCCAGGCTGGCCGGCTGCTGCAGCCAGTCCAGCTCGCTCCAGCCGCGGCGGCGCGCCTGACGCCAACCGGCGTCCAACACCTGCTGCATGCGGGCGGGTGCATCGACCGGCATGGGCCCAATCGAATTGGCGTCAAAGTAGAGCGTGCCCTCGGGCCCAGACGCAAAGGCCGAACGCCAGACGTCAAAGTCTGCCAAAGCCGATGGGGTTCGGTCCAAGGCCGCGCAGTCCTGGGCATTCAGTAACAAAGGGAGTCCTTCACAGAAAACTGTGAAAGAATCGTAGTCGGCCCCTTCCATTCCCACAACTGCCTATTCCCTCATATCCATGTCATTTGGTTATGGACTAAGCCCTAGCGGGCAAGCCAGGCCAATTGCGTGAGAACACCATGCCCCAGGCCATCGAACCTACGCCTCAAGGTGCCCTTCCCACCCCAGACCCAGCGGCCCTGATGTTGCTGGCCGAGATTGCGGACGCGGGCAGTCTGACTGCTGCCGCTCGGGCGCTAGGCACAACCCAGCCGGCCTTGAGCAAGCAACTCAAAAGGCTGGAGCAACTGTTGGGTGTGCCGGTTTTTGACCGCAGCCTGCGTGGCATCCTGCCCACCGAATACGGGCTGGCCCTGTTGCCACGGGCCCGCGCCATTCGGGCGCAGGCGCGCCAGGCGGGCGAGGACATCGCCCAGCGCAAGGGCCAGCGGGAAGGCCAGTTGGTGGTGGCGCTGTCGCACTTTTCCACCATCGCATTGCTGCCGACTGTGATCCCGCTGTTTCGGTCCCGCTGGCCTGGGGTTCAATTGAGCATCACCCCGCCGCCGTTTGCCCTGGCCGGGCTGCGCGAGGGGGCGCCAGACTTTGCGGTCATGTCCATGCCTGCTGAACGGCTGGGCAGTGAATTCACCGCGCGACCGGTCTACACCACCACCGTGGCCGTGATTGTGCGAGCCGGTCACCCACTGGCCAACGCGCAGCACCTGTCGGATCTGGTCGGCGCCCAATGGATCTGGCCCAGTGTGCGCAGTTCGGTGACACGTGGCCTGGCTCGGGCCTTCCGCCAGGCGCGGCTGCCGGAGCCCACCTGCCTGACGACCTGCGAGACCTTGACCGGCCTTGAAACGCTGGTGGCCAACACCGATTTGGTCGGGGCCGTGCCGTTTGAGGTACAGCGAGCCAGGGCGCAGTCGAACGGTTTGCACACCGTGCCGCTGTTACAAACCATTGAGGGCCCGCGCGTGGCCGTGCTGCGCTGGGCCGACGCCCGGCCAACACCGGCTTCGGCCGATCTGGAAGAAGCGTTTGTGCAGGCCGCACGGCAACTCGCCCGAGGCATGCAAGCGCCCGCCTGAGCCACCGGCCGAGCCGTCACACCCCAAACATATCGCCGTCGCGGCTGGGCGGCGCCACCCCCAGATGCCGGTAGGCGGCCAGGGTGGCGATGCGCCCGCGCGGGGTGCGCTGCAAGTAGCCCTGCTGGATCAGGTAGGGTTCGATCACATCCTCAATGGTTTCACGCTCTTCGCCGATGCTGGCGGCAATGTTGTCCAGCCCGACCGGGCCGCCGTCAAAGCGGTGAATCACTGCTTCGAGCAGCTTGCGGTCCATCAAATCGAAGCCCTGCGGATCGACGTCGAGCATGGCCAGGGCGCGGTTGGCAATGTCGAGCGTAATCTCACCCGAACCCTTGACGTCGGCATAGTCACGCACCCGGCGCAGCAGCCGGTTGGCAATGCGCGGCGTGCCACGCGCGCGCCGCGCAATCTCGAAGACGCCAGCGTCATCGGTGGGCACATTGAGCAGGCCGGCGCTGCGGCGCACGATGCGCGCCAGCTCTTCAGCGGTGTAAAACTCCAGCCGTGCCACGATGCCAAAGCGGTCGCGCAGCGGGTTGGTGAGCATGCCGGCGCGGGTGGTGGCACCCACCAGCGTGAAGGGCTGCAGGTCGAGCTTGATCGAGCGTGCCGCCGGTCCCTCGCCGATCATGATGTCGATTTTGTAGTCTTCCAACGCCGGGTACAGGATTTCCTCGACAACGGGCGACAGGCGGTGAATTTCGTCAATGAACAGGACGTCGTTTTTTTCCAGGTTGGTCAGTAGCGCGGCCAGGTCCTTGGGCTTTTCCAGCACCGGGCCACTGGTTTGCCGCAAATTAACACCGAGTTCGTGCGCAATGATGTGGGACAGCGTGGTCTTGCCCAGGCCGGGTGGGCCAAACAGCAGCACATGGTCCAGTGCCTCGTCGCGCTTGCGCGCCGCACCGATGAAGATCTCGAGTTGCTCACGCACCTTGGCCTGGCCCACGTACTCGTCGAGCAACTTGGGGCGCAGCGCCCGCTCCACCGCCTCTTCATTTGGGGAGGCTGGGGCAGCCGCCAAAATTCGTTTGGGCGGCGCGGCGAAATCATCGGTCTGAATGCTCACGAAGGGCCTGAGGGGTGAAACAAGCTTGACTATAGCCTTCGCGGCCGTGGCCAGATTTAAGTTGTGCGGCAAAGTTGCCGATAAGAAAACAGGATATCAGTCATTCCGAAACCAGGGCCACACCTGCCCGCACGCCCAAGGGGCCCGCCAGCCATGAATTTACGCTCCTCCCTGCTGCCAGCACCACCGGACCCGGCCCTACACGCCCGCGGTGTGACTTGGGCTGCGGCAGCACTGTGTGCCCTGCTGGCGGCCAGCGTTTTGGGCACGGCCCGAGCCTCAGACCCAGCACCGGCAGCAGCCAATACCAGTGCGCCGGTCGCTGCGGCCAAAAAGCCAGCTTCAGCGCCAGCGGCGACACCAGCAGCCGCAGCCAAAGACGTGGCTGAGCAAGTCCTGGAAGCGGCAGAGACCAGCACCTCGGCGAAAAAGCGGCTGACCCTGGTGGTCAACGGCAAGGAGAAGAAATACATCACCTTCCAGACTGCCGAGGCAGCGCCATCTGCGGAGGGTAAAGGCGCCAGTAAGGCAGCGCCCGGCGGCCAAGACAGGCCAGTGGCCGTGCAACGTCCTGCCACCCCGGTGGTGAACCCGCCGGTCAGCCGCCAGTACATCCGCGCCAAGGCAGCGGCCACGGTCGGGCACGGTAAGCCCATGCCAGCGGCAGGCGAGGCCGCGCACGGGGGCGAGGCGCACTGGAGTTACGAGGGTGACACCGGCCCGCAAGCCTGGGGCCGAATGAAGCCGGAGTTCAACCTGTGCGCCATCGGCAAGCGCCAGTCGCCGATCCACATCGACGAGCGCGACACGCTGCAGGGCCCAGCCGAGCCCTTGGTGTTCAACTACCAGCCCAGCGACGGGTCAGTGGTGAACAATGGCCACACCATCCAGGTGGACGTGCAGGGCGACAACACCCTGACCGTGCGCGGCTCGGTCTACAAACTGCTGCAGTTCCATTTTCATACCCCCTCAGAAGAACGGGTCAACTCCCGGGGCTTCGCGATGGTGGCGCATCTGGTTCACCGCAATGCTGAAGGCCAGCTGGCGGTGGTGGCACTGTTGATGGACCCGGGCAGTGCCAACAGCCTGATCAACAAGGTCTGGACCTACATGCCACTGGACAGCGGTGACCGGGTGCGCATGCCGCAAAATCTGCTCGACCTCAATGAGCTGCTGCCCAAAGACCAGCGCTACTACCAGTTCATGGGCTCGCTCACCACGCCACCCTGCACCGAGGGCGTGCTCTGGCATGTGATCAAGCAGCCCATCAGCGTAGGCCGTGATCAGATCCGACTGTTCAGCCAGTTGTTCTCCAACAACGCCCGCCCGATTCAAGCCCTCAACGGGCGGCCGGTGCGCAGCGCTCAGTGAAGTAGCCCCCACGCTCCACCACCTTGTGTGGGTCGCTGCCCCCCGAGGGGGCCGTTTCGCTGATTTACTTGGCCAGGGCCTTGAGGGCGAGTTTGATGCCTTCGCTGACGCCGACGTCGTTGGGTAAGGCCTTCAGGGCGGCGGCGGCTTCGCGGTCGTTGTAGCCCAGGGCCAGCAGCGCTTGCAGGATGTCAGATTGGGCATCGCTGCTGGGGCCGGCCGCCAGGCCGATGTCGGGCCCGAGCTTGCCCTTGAGCTCCAGCAGGAGCCGCTCGGCGGTTTTCTTGCCAATGCCGGGCACCTTGACCAGCCGCCCCGCCTCCTGCACGGTCACCGCCTGCGCCAGCTCGGTCACGCTCATGCCCGACAGCACCGACAGCGCGGTGCGGGGCCCCACGCCGGCGATCTTGATCAGTTGGCGAAATGCCTCGCGTTCACCTGCCGTGGCAAAGCCGTACAGCAGTTGGGCGTCTTCGCGCACCACAAAATGCGTCATCAGGCTGACCGTCTGACCGCGCTCCGGCAGGTTATAAAAGGTGCTCATCGGCACCTGCACCTCGTAGCCGACGCCGTGACAATCGATCAGGATCTGGGGCGGATTCTTGTCGTCGAGCGTGCCGGTGAGTTTGCCGATCATTTCATGCCTATCATTGAAGCCTTTTGAAGGAATTATCAGCTTGATCCTGCGCCACCTGTTTTCCCCTCTGAACAACACCCGCCTGTCACACCTGTGTGGCCCAACCGACGCCCATCTGCGCAGCATCGAGGTGGCATTGCAGGTCAAGATTGCGCACCGGCACGAGCAGTTTAAGGTCGACGGCACCAAAGCCCAGGCCAAGCGCGGCATGGAGCTGCTGCAGGCGCTGTACGAACTAGCCGCCCGCCCGATCGAAGCAGCCACCGTGCAACTGATGCTGGCCGGCGATGGGGCCATGGACGGCGCCGACCACCCCACTCTGCAAACCCGGCGCAGTGACCTGCGCGCACGCACCCCCAACCAGGCGCTGTACCTGGACAACATCGCCTCCCAGGACATCACCTTTGGCATTGGCCCGGCCGGCACCGGCAAAACCTACCTGGCGGTCGCCATGGCCGTGGACGCCCTGCAACGCAGCGCAGTGCAGCGCATCGTCCTGACCCGCCCAGCCGTGGAAGCCGGCGAAAGGCTGGGCTTTTTGCCGGGTGACCTGAGCCAGAAGGTGGACCCCTACTTGCGCCCCCTGTACGACGCCTTGTACGAGCTGATGGGGTTCGACGCAGTGCACAAGGCGTTTGAGCGCCAGGCGCTGGAGATCGCGCCCCTGGCGTTCATGCGAGGGCGCACCCTGAACAATGCGTTTGTGATTCTGGACGAGGCCCAAAACACAACGCCAGAGCAAATGAAGATGTTTCTGACCCGGATCGGCTTTGGCTCCCGCGCGGTGGTGACCGGCGATGTGAGCCAGATCGACCTGCCCAAGACCCAACTCAGTGGCCTGATCGATGCCGAGCGGGTGCTCAAACGGGTGCAAGGCATCGCCATTTGCCGCTTCACCAGCGCTGACGTGGTGCGCCACCCGCTGGTCGCCCGCATTGTGGACGCCTACGATGCACCGGCCCGGCCCACCGGGCGAAAAGACGGTTAGCCGATTTGCTACTAAAACCATAGCTCAAACCCTAATAACGGCGTGGCCTAGGGCCGCTTTTAACCCTTAATTCATGCTCAAGTCTTTAACCCTGTCACTGCAGTTTGGCCGGCTGACCGCGCTGGCGCAGCACCGCACCGCCCTGCCGCGACACCAGGTGACACGCTGGCTGCGGCATGCGCTTAGCCGCGATGCTGAAATCACGGTGCGCATCGTGGACGCCGAAGAAGGCCGGGCACTGAACCGTGATTACCGGCACAAGGACTACGCCACCAACGTGCTGACCTTTGACTACGCCCAGGCGCCGCTGGTCATGGCCGACCTGGTGCTGTGCGCGCCAGTGGTGGCCAGTGAGGCCCTGTTGCAAGGCAAGCCCCTGCGGGCCCACTATGCGCACCTGCTGGTGCATGGTGCCTTGCACGCGCAGGGCTGGGACCATGAAACCAGCGAGGCCGACGCCCTGGCCATGGAAGCGCAAGAAACCGCCATCCTGTCACGGCTTGGCTTTGCCAACCCCTATTGAGCCAACTCCCATCCAGCCAACCCCTGTTGTCTATCAGCATTAAAGAATGGGGCCAATTGAAAGCCGCATAATGGAACGGCTAAGCGGTACGTCAAACAGGGGCCGGTTCACTGTAACGAATCTTACTGATGGCCCCAAAGGTGATTTAACAGCAAAGGTTTGAGAAATGACTTCCTCTTTTACCGATTCAATACAAGCCTTTGATCAACAACTCATTCAATTGGTGTACCGAAGCCGTTCACTGATAGAGGGTGCTGACTACGAGAAATTAATGGCCACATGTCTGCGCAACAACCCTAAGCGCGGAATCACGGGGGTTCTGATCTCACATTCAGGCTGGTTTCTTCAAGTGCTTGAAGGCTCTGCAGCCAATGTCAATTCACTCTTTAAAGTCATTGAAAATGACCCACGTCATTCGGACTTTCTTCTTTTAAGATTCAATGCCGTTGTGGCCCGTGACTTCAGTGACTGGTCGATGGCATCCATAGAGGTTGATGAGCAGCGTTTCTTAAACATAGCAAATCAAGCTTTGCAAGCTGAAGGCGTAGCAATGTCCGCAGTCAGGGATTTCCTGTGCTACGGTAAATGGATCGATTGAATTCAAGTAGGCCCGTCCGTAAGACAGGTTCGACAGCGCACACAAGGTCTCGAGTTGCGCCGTGTTCTTCGCAAGCCCCCTGTAGCGCACCTTCACAAAGCCGAACTGGCGCTTGATCACCCGAAACGGATGGCTCCACATGGCGCTGTTCGCGAAGCCTCTGCGTCGCTTCGTCGTTCGTCCACCACCAGAATCACTGTGCGATCAATATTCTCCAGGCCACGGTCTCCATCGGTCTTGTTTTAATCATCGCTCACGGCCGCTAAATGCCTTCGTCGGTGTACTGTGCGGCAATGGCGCGGAAATCCTCATGCGTATCAAAAAATGCATCGAGGATGTCGGGGTCAAAATGCGAGCCTCGCCCTTTGCCCATGATGGCCATGGCCTGCTCATGCGTCATCGCGTCTTTGTACACCCGCTTGCTGATCAGGGCATCGTAGACGTCGGCCACCGCCATCAGGCGGGCTGACAGAGGAATAGCGTCACCGACCAGACCCTGCGGGTAGCCGCTGCCGTCCCATTTTTCCTGATGCGACAGGGCGATTTCCTTGGCCAGCAAGAGAAAGTCCACCTGCACCCCCAGGGCTTTCTCGGCGCGCACGATCGAATCAAAGCCGATGGTGGTGTGTGTCTTCATGACCTCGAATTCAGCTGCAGTCAGAGGGCCTGGCTTGAGCAAAATATGGTCGGGAATGCCGACCTTGCCGATGTCGTGCAGCGGCGCCGACTTGAACAAGAGATCAATGTAGGCATCGCCCATCACCTGACTAAACCGGGGATGCTCCTGTAACTGCAGCGCCAAGCGCTTCACATAACGTTGCGTGCGCAGGATATGGTTGCCGGTTTCATTGTCCCGAGTCTCCGCCATGGACGACATGGCCAACACCGTCACGTCCTGAATGGCGCTGAGCTGCCTGGTCCGGCGGGTCACTTCGGACTCCAGGTAAACGGACTTGTCACGCAAAAAATCAGCGGCGGCCTTGAGCGCCAGGTGGGTACGCACCCGCGCCTGAACAATCGGTGCACTGATCGGCTTGGTGATGTAATCCACCGCGCCCAATTGCAGCCCCAGGATCTCGTCCGCCAAGTCCGACTTGGCCGTCAGGAATATCACCGGAATATCGCAGGTGGCGGGGTTTGCCTTGATGCGCCGCAGCACCTCATGACCATCCAGGTCAGGCATCATGACGTCAAGCAGGATCAGGTCTGGCAAGGTCTCGCTGCCCAATAGCGTGAGCGCACGCTCACCCCCATTGGCCACCAGGATCCGGTAATCTTCCCGCAGCAACTCGGTCATCAGAACGAGATTTTGCGGCGTGTCATCCACCAACATGACCGTCGCCTTGGTCTCGGCTTGGAGGACACTGTTATTCATGGGTCGCTTTCACCGTTGACTGATCGCTGATTACCAAGCTGCCAAGAATCAGCAGCGCGCTGTCAAAATCGAAGACCTCCACCGCACGCACAAGGCGATCAAAGTCAGTCCCCATGGCGTGCGCGAGCTGGCCGCTATGGCGTTCTAGCAGTTCGACGGCACCAAACTCCCCCTGAGTCAGCGACCGAACCAAATCGGCATAAACGGCCTGCAAAGCGATGCCCTCAGTGCCACCGACAGGCTCAGCCGGCAGCACGCGCGGCTTGGCCAGACCCAGGGCCGCACCAAGTTGCTTGGTCAGGATATGCATGCTTTGGTCAACCTCGTTGATCTGTTGCGTCAAGGCGGCCCGCTCCACCGGTGCACCCTGGTGCACGCTAAGGCTGCGCTCCAACACCTCGGCTTTTTCCTGTAGCTGGACCGCTCCCAGGTTGCCCGACACGCTCTTGAGGGTATGCGCCAGACGCTGGGCGGTGACCCATTGCGCCTGATCGATCGCCTGCTGTAATTCCTGGCCGACATTGCCTTGCCGCTCGATGAACTGTCTGAGCAGCGAACGGTAAAGCTCTGGCTTGCCCAGACAACGGCGCAAGCCCAGAACGGCATCGAGCCCGTCGATCATCCAGGGCAGCGGCAACAGCGCTTCTTGGGGCCTTTCGAACCCGCTTGACGGCAGTGGCGCGGTCGCCGTCGCGCCCGCCCGGCTGGCCACGGAACGTCGCGGCATCCAGCGCAACAGGGCGCCCCAGAGCTGTTTGGGGTCAATCGGCTTGGCTACAAAATCATTCATGCCTGCATCCAGGCAACGCTGCCGATCCGTTGCCATGGCGTTGGCCGTCATGGCCACAATTGGCAATGCCGCATGCGCGGGAAGAGCCCGAATCGCCGCCGTGGCGGCCAGCCCGTCGAGCACCGGCATCTGCATATCCATCAGAACAATATCAAACAGTTCACCCATCAGCAGGCGGTCAAGCGCCTGCTGGCCATGCTCGGCAGTGGTCACGCGAATGCCGGCATCTTGCAGCATCTCGCTGGCAACTTCCCGGTTGATCTCGTTGTCTTCCACCAGCAACACACTGGCGCCTCGCAGTGCGTCGAGGTTCATCGCGGTGGTGGCCTGACCAGGCTGGGTCTGGAATGCTTCGCGCCCCAGCACCCGCATCATGTGATCAAACAGCACCGAGGGACTAACCGGCTTGACCAACAGGCTGTCCAGGCCCTCGGGCTTTGCCGAGGCGTAAAGGTGCTCGCGCCCAAATGCCATCACCAGGCACAGGTGCGGCGGCTTGGTGATGGCCATGGCTCGGATCTGACGCGCCACGTCCACGCCCGTCATATCTGGCATTTTCCAATCCAACAACACCACGTCATAGGTTTGCTCCCGTTCCTGGGCAGTGCGAATAGCCTCCAAGGCAGCGGCGCCACCTTCGGCCGTGTCGACGCTGAACCTCATGCCTGTGAGCATGTCGCTCAGGCGCGCACGTGCACTGGCGTTGTCGTCCACCACCAGGACGCGCCAGATGTGGGCCGCGTCTGCCGCAATCGTGAGCGTGGGCACCGCTCCACGCGTTTCCAGGGGCACGGTAAACCAGAACGTTGAACCGAGGCCAGGTTGGCTGTCCATGCCGAACTGACCTCCCATCAGCTCGACCAAGCGGCTAACAATGGCCAGCCCCAGGCCAGTGCCGCCATATTTTCGGGTGGTGGAGCTGTCGCCCTGCTCAAAATCTTTGAACAATTTTTGGCGCTGGACCTCGTCTATCCCGATACCTGTGTCGCGCACGGCAAAGCGCAACACCACCTCATGACCATGGCGCTTGACCACCGACACCGAGATCTCGACCTCGCCTCGGTCGGTAAATTTGACGGCGTTATTGGCGTAGTTGATCAAAATCTGTCCCAGACGCAGTGGATCGCCAAGCAGGTTTGGCGGCACGTCACGCGCGATGTTCACAACCAACTCCAGACCCTTATCGGCTGCTTTTTCGGCCACCAAGCCGACCACGTTATCCAGCAGGTGCTCCAGCTTGAAGTCGACGACTTCCGTGCTCATCTTGCCGGCCTGAATTTTCGACAGGTCAAGGATGTCGTTGATGATGCCCAGCAGATGGTGGCCGGAGGCCTCGATCCTGCCCAGGTAATTGCGTTGCCGGGGTGTGAGTTCAGTGCCCTGGATCAGGTGCGTCATGCCAATGATGGCGTTCATGGGGGTTCGAATCTCATGGCTCATGTTGGCCAGAAAATCCGACTTCATGCGGGTTGCGCTCTCGGCCTGGGTCAGGGCGTCGCGCAAGGCCAGCGTGCGCTGCGCCACAATTTGCTCCAGGTCCCCGTTGAGCCTACTCAGCTCGTCTTCACGATTTTTCAGGGCAAGGTGCAAGGCTACCCGGGCCAGTACCACCTCTTGGTTAATCGGCTTATGGATGAAATCCACAGCGCCCTCGGCCAGGGCACGGGATTCGCTTTCGGCATCGCTTTTGGCAGTGACAAAGATCACCGGGATGCTCCGCATGTCCGGGTCAGCTTTGAGCACGGCACACACCGCATACCCATCCATGCCGGGCATCATCACGTCCAGCAGGATCAGGTCCGGCCGCTGGTGCCTGACCAATGCCAAGCCCTCAGTGCCCGACGTGGCGAACTGAACGTCGTAGTGGCTGGCCAGGACCTCCCCGAGAACCTCCACGTTCTCGACAATGTCGTCGATGATGAGTATTCGGGCTTCGGTCGGCATGGCGGGGTCAGTGGGGCTTGGCTGCCAGCATAGCCGAGAATTGGGCTAGCGCCGCCAGGGCGACCTTGAATTTCAGCTTGCGCGTGGCCTGGGCGACGGGCTCAAAGGGCAACTCGAGGGCCGTTTGAGCCAGCAGCGGCTCAATCTGGTCAAGTTGTCGCTTCGCCGCCAGCCTATTGCTTGCCAGCAAGCGCTCGAGTTCCCGCAACTGCGGCGCCAGCAAGCTGTGGTCAATACCGCCTTGCTCCAGCGCCAGCTCGGCAGGACCAGCCTCGATGGCCACGGCGGTCGGCATGGGGCGACCGACCCACTTGAGCAACACTCGGATGAGTTGGTCCCGCATGATCGGTTTCGAGACATGGTCCACCATGCCTGCCGCCAGGCAGGCGCCAAGGTCGCTTTTTATGTCGGCCGCAGACAGGGCGATGATCGGCGGCGCGGCAGCGCCCAACTGGCTCCGAATCCGTTGGGCTGCTTCCAACCCGTCAATCCCGGGCAATTGCAGATCCATCAGGATCACGTCAAAGGCCGCGCTCAGCGCCCGCTCGACCGCCTGCAAGCCATCCACCGCAATGGTGACCTGCATACCCAACCCACCCAAAAAAGCTTGCGCCACGATGACGTTGACCGAATTGTCCTCAACCAGCAGCACCCTCAGGCCACGCAATGGCGCCAGCTCGTCCGGCACTGGCACCTCCCCCGGCTGTTCTGCACCCAAACGGGACTGTGACTCTGACAGATTAACCGTGAAACTGAACGATGAGCCGACACCGGGCACGCTCTCAACGCTGATGGCGCCGCCCATCAACCCCACCAGTTGCCGGCAGATGGACAGACCCAGCCCAGTGCCGCCAAAGCGACGGGTGATGGAGCTGTCAGCTTGCGCAAAAGAGTGGAAGAGGCGGCTCACCTGCTGTTCATTCATGCCAATGCCAGAATCAATCACCGAAAACTTCAGGGTCAGGCTCGCGTCGGTACGGTGCGGGCATTCCACGGTGATCTCGATCGCACCGCGCTCTGTGAACTTGAAGGCATTACCCACCAGATTGATCAGGATTTGACGCAAGCGCAGCGCGTCGCCCATCAGGTGCGTCGGCACGGCGTCATCCACCCGCACCCGCAGGGACAAGTTTTTCTCCAGCAACTGGTAGGAAAACAATTGAGTGACCGCGCTCAACAGGTCTTTCAGATCGAAGCTCTCGTTGACCAACTCCAGCCGGCCAGCTTCCATCTTGGAATAATCCAGCACATCATTCAGGATGCGCAGCAGCGACTCCCCCGCCTGACGCAAGTTGACCATGTACTCAAGATGCGGGCCCTCCAAAGGCGCCGACTGCAGCAATTGCGAGAAACCCAAAATGGCATTCAGCGGCGTGCGAATTTCATGGCTCATGTTGGCCAGAAACTCCGACTTGGCGGTGGTGGCGTCCTCTGCCTGCTGCAAGGCCTGTTCGATTTGCCCCTGCTTGGCCAGGGACTCCTGCAGGTAGCGGCGTTGCAGAGCCTCGCTTTCGATCAACTCAGCGACCTTGCGCCGGATCTCCATGTTCATGAGAATAAAAGCCGACTCCAGGGTGCCGATTTCATCCCGACCACCACTCACTAGGTCGATGTCGTAATTGCCGGCCCGAATATCGCGGGTTGCCGTCACCAGCGTTTGCAGTGGCCGGGTGAGGGCCACGCTGATCCACCAGAGCAGCAATGAAAATACCAGCAGCGCCACCGCGCCCACCTGCAGGACGTGGACGCTCACACCGCGCGCAGTCTGCTCGATTCCGACGCGTGACAAGCCAAATTTGATGACGCCCAATGCCTGGCCGCCCAGGCTGAGCGGAACCGAAAATTCATCGTGCAGAACATTGGCCGCCTGGCGCTTGGACGTATCGGCGGTCGCTGGAGATGCCGCCCCCTCTTCGGCAATCAGATTCCCACTTGCATCGCACACGCTCAGAAAAACCAGCTCACTGGCCGTCCGACTCTCCTTAAGGATGGCTGCGACGGAGGCGTAGTCGCGCTGCGCCATGGGGACCGCGAGCGCGGCCACCAGCAGCGGCTTGATCTGCCGTGCGTTCGCCTGCTGATCCTCGTCAAGAAAACGAACCACCCACCAGAAGGTGCTGCCACCCACCAGTGCCAGCACACACAGCTGAAGCGCCATGCCGGCAAGTACCAGCTTGCCCTTCAGACCAAGACGCCCCCGCATGCGTTTCAGCCAGCCAGCCCCTTGCGCGTGACGTCATTGAAGGCGTCCAAGGTTTTGAGTTCGGGCTCACCCACGTCACGGATATTCGCAAAACCCGACAAGGCGAAGAACTTTTTACCCTCCTCTGTTTGGGGAAAAGCCAGAGTCAATGTCTTCAGTCGTTGGAGTTCAGCGGCGGCAAGACCTGGGTTGGCCATCACCAGAAAGCCTGGCAATTTGGCGATTTCAGTGACGATGCGCAGAGTGTTGCGCATGGCCTCTGGTTTGGCTCGGAACTCGCCCAGGCTCATGATGGCAAGTGGCGCCTCGCCCGTCCGCAACACCGCGCCCAAACTGTCGTCATTGGCGGCGGTCACGGTTTTGAAGTCAGCACCCTGGCGCAGGCCCTGGCCACCCAGCCACTCCAAGCCAGCCAGCGCCACCAGCGATTGGGGGTTGGCCAAAGCCAAAGATTTGCCACGCAACTGCGCGACCGAAGGGTTGGGGTTGTCCGCCATTGCCACCAAGATGGCCGGGATCTTGGGGTCGTAGATGGCCAGCGGATGCCAGTTGCTATCCACTTGAGCCACCCGCCCCAGGTTGGCCGCCGTCACGATCACGTCGTAATCTCCACGCCGGGTATTCTCGGCAAAAGACCGGAAATCTGGCGCAGTGGCGATGTCAACGCTGCGTTTGAGCTCTCGCTCGAAATACTCGCGCACGGGCTGGTAAGTGGTCAGAATCAAACGGGCGCTGACGTTGGGCAGGACCCCGATCCTGAGAGTCGCAGTACTTTGCTGAGCGAAAGCCGGCGCCAGCATGGTCAAGCCCAAGACGACCATGCCAAAAATCGATACAACCCGTTTCAAGGACGCACTCACACGCATGGCTTCACTCCGAAAAGAACAATAAGTCGGCCGTCAGGCGCTGCTATCGATTTGATCATAACCGTGAGGTCTTGCAGTCAGTCCGCGTTCCCAGAGAGCATGGTCGTCTAAACCACGCGCAGCGGGATCGTCACTGGACCATCGTTGACCAGATGCACCTGCATCTCCGTGGCAAACCGACCCGTTTGGACCACGGCATGCGCGGACCTGGCTTGCGTCACGAAATAATCAAACAGGCGCCGCCCGTCCTGCGGCAGGGCCGCCGCCGTGAAACTGGGCCGGTTACCGCCAGTGGCATCCGCCGCCAGCGTGAACTGGCTCACCAGCAGAAGACCACCAACTGCGCCGCTGCCATCCATGTCTTGCAGGCTGTGGTTCATCTTGCCGGCGGCGTCATTGAAAATACGCAGTTTCAGAATCTTGGCCAGCATGCGGTCACACTGCGCTTCGCTGTCGGCGCGTTCCACACAAACCAGCACCATCAACCCGGCGGCAATCTCGCCGACCAATTCATCAGCCACCAGCACGCGTGCCTGTCGGACCCGTTGCAGAACGGCGATCAAGCCAGCGTCACCCGGGCAAAGCGGCGCTTACCCACCTGCAGCACGTAAGTGCCAGCCCCCAGCTTGAGGCCCTTGTCACTGATCGGGCTGCCATCAACACGCACACCGGCACCGTCAATCAGGCGATTACCCTCGCCACTGGAGGCCACCAGCCCGGCCAGCTTGAGCAGTGCACCAATGCCCACCGCCGCACCGTCCAGACCCAAAGGCAGTGTCAACTCGGTGATGTCCTCAGGAACACCGCCGTGGCTACGGTTGATGAAATCCTGCTCCGCACGATCAGCCGCAGCCGGCGAATGAAAACGCGCCGTGATCTCGCGTGCCAAAGCCACCTTGGCATCTTTCGGGTTGCGCCCCCCCTGTACCTCGGCTTTGAGCGCCTCGATGTCTGCCAGACTGCGAAAGCTCAGCAGGGTGTACCAGCGCCACATCAGGGTGTCAGAGATACTCAGCACCTTGGCAAACATGGTGTTGGCATCTTCAGAGATGCCTATGAAGTTGTTCTTGCTCTTCGACATTTTCTCAATACCATCGAGCCCCTCAAGCAGCGGCATGGTCAGGATGCATTGCGGCTCCTGGCCGTATTCCGCCTGTAAGTGGCGCCCGACCAGCAGGTTGAATTTTTGGTCAGTGCCGCCCAACTCCAAGTCGCTTTTCAGCGCCACACTGTCGTAGCCCTGCATCAGCGGGTACAGAAATTCATGCACGCTGATCGGGGTGCCGGCCTTGAAGCGGTCATGAAAATCATTGCGTTCCATCATCCGCGCCACTGTGTAGCGGGCCGCCAACTGAATCATGCCGCGTGAGCCAAGGGCGTCGCCCCATTCGCTGTTGTAGCGGATCTCGGTTCGGGCCGGGTCCAGCACCATGGAGGCCTGGCGGTAGTAGGTCTGCGCGTTGTTTTCGATCTGCTCACGCGTGAGTGGCGGGCGGGTGCTGTTGCGTCCGGAGGGGTCGCCAATCAGCGTGGTGAAGTCGCCAATCAAAAAAATGACGGTATGGCCCAGGTCCTGCAACTGCCGCATTTTGTTCAGCACCACGGTATGCCCGACATGGATATCTGGCGCCGTTGGGTCGAGCCCGAGCTTGATGCGCAAGGGCGTGCCTGTTGCTTCAGATCGGGCCAGTTTTTTGACCCAGTCGTCCTGCGGGATCAGCTCCTCGCAACCCCGCAATGAAACAGCGAGCGCCTCCCGAACACGATCCGAAACAGGAAACTGGGTGGCCAAAGCTTGATTCATAAGGGATTTAGTTGGTAACAGGAGGGCAGCGACGCTATACTTCGCATGGCCTTGATCATTGAATTTTAGTCGTCCGCCTGCGGTGCCTTAGTCTACCGTCCGTGCCTCGCACCTGCTCACACTTTAAAGCCTGCCTCTTGCCTCATAGCCTTTTTACCGTCGTCCAAAATGGCATCCAGTGGTCCCGCCAGGGGTTGGCGCGCTACCCAAAGCATGTCGCCGCCGTTCTGGCGAGCGCGTTGTTGGGTGCCGGGGGTGCGACTTACGCACTGGCCACCCTGGCCCCGGACCCGGCAAATCTGACGGTGCAAGAGATCCTGGAGGTGGTGCCGCTGCCTGAACAAGTTGCAACCCTGGCGCAGAAAGGTCCTGAACTGACCCTGTTTCGCTCAGACATCACCCGCTCGACCGACACGGCCGACAGCCTGCTGCGACGCTTGGGCGTAGACGATCCGGCTGCGGCCAACTTTCTTCGTACCGACCCGGTCGCCCGACTTTTACTCGGCCGTAACGGGCGCAACATCAATGCCGAGACGACCGATCAGAACACCCTGCGCAAACTCAGCGCCCGCTGGAGCCCCGAAGACGACGGTCAGTTCAAACGGCTTGTGATCGAGTCATCGCCAGCTGGCTTTATGTCCCGCCTGGAAACGGCTGCCCTGACGGCCTCGACCCGGCTCGCCAGTGGGACCATCCAGAGCTCTCTATTTGCCGCGACCGACGAGGCACGCATCCCCGATGCAATTGCCATCCAGGTCGCCGAGATGTTTGCCGGTGACATCGATTTTCACCGCGCGCTGCGTAAAGGCGACCGTTTCTCAGTCGTCTATGAAACACTTGAAGGTGACGGTGAGCCCCTGCGGACCGGCCGGGTCCTGAGCGCAGAATTCGTCAACAGCGGCAAGAGTTTTCAGGCTATGTGGTTCCGTGAAACCGGAGCCGCTGGCAAAGGTGGTTATTACACGCTGGACGGTGAAAGCTTGCGTCGCGCCTACTTGGCCTCTCCGATGGAATTCTCCCGGGTCACCAGTGGGTTCAAAATGCGTTTCCATCCCATCCTGCAAACTTGGCGTGCTCACCTGGGCGTTGACTACGCCGCGCAAACCGGAACTCCAGTGCGCAGCGTTGGTGACGGTACTGTCGAATTTGCCGGTGTGCAAAATGGCTATGGCAATGTGGTTATGGTCAGGCACCGCAACCAGCACAGCACAGTCTATGCGCACCTGAGCCGTATTTCGGTGCGCAAAGGCCAAAACGTGAGTCAGGGCCAGAACGTGGGGGCGGTCGGTTCCACCGGCTGGGCCACAGGGCCGCACCTGCACTTTGAGTTTCGGATTAATGGCCAACACCATGACCCCATGACCATCGCTCGGCAAAGCGAATCGGTGCCGGTGAGCGCGGCAGCACGCCCGCTGTTCAATCGGGCGGCAGCGGCATCACGCTTGGCACTGGCCAGCGCTGGCTCGCTTCAGCGCAGTAAAGCTGACTAACACACGGCCTGGCCTTTGCCGTGACCGAGCTTTATCTGGGCCTGATGTCCGGCACATCGCTGGACGGTGTCGATGGCGTGCTGGTCGATTTTTCCAAAGCACAGCTGACCTTGGTGGCCGCTGCGAGCGCGCCAATGCCGCCCGCCTTACGTCAAGAACTCCTAAACCTCAACCAAAGCGGGGGCAACGAACTGCATCGCGCCGCATTAGCGGCCAACGCGCTGGTGCGCACCTATGCCGAGGTGGTCAATGCGCTGTTGAAACAAGCGGGCGTTGGGCCCGCGGCAGTTCGGGCAATCGGTGCGCATGGCCAAACAGTTCGGCACCAACCGCAGGCCTTCGATGGCACCGGCTACACGCTGCAACTGAACAACGCGGCGCTGTTGGCCGAGCTGTGCGGCATCGATGTGATTACCGATTTCCGCAGCCGAGATGTGGCAGCCGGCGGCCAGGGCGCGCCACTGGTACCAGCCTTTCACTATGCAGTGTTTGGCCGCCGTGGGGCGGAAGTTGCCATTCTGAACCTGGGGGGCATGGCCAATCTGACGGTACTCGGTGCTGCAGATGAGGGAGATATTCTGGGTTTTGACTGCGGGCCGGGCAATGTGTTGCTCGACGCGTGGTGCTTGCAGCACCAAGGCGAGCCCTTCGACCGTGACGGCACTTGGGCCGCCAGCGGCCAGGTCAATACCGAACTGTTAAGACGCATGCTGGCTGAACCGTTTTTTGCTCAAGGCCCGCCCAAGAGCACCGGGCGTGACCTGTTCAACCCGCCGTGGCTGGCTGCAGCGCTATCACAGTCAGCCGCAGTGTCAGTCGTCGACGTGCAGGCATCACTGGCCGAGTTGACTGCGCAAAGCTGCGCGGACGCAGTACGGACCTATGCGCCGGCCAGCAGCGAGCTGCTGGTATGTGGCGGCGGCGCCTATAACCAGCACCTCATGCAGCGCCTGCAGGTGCTGCTGCCGACACGCAAGGTCAGCGACACACGGCTTCGCGGGCTTGCGCCCTTACAGGTGGAAGCGGCCGCTTTTGCCTGGCTGGCGCGCCAGACAGTTCGTCGTGAACCCGGTAATCTAAAAAAAGTCACGGGCGCCCGTGGCGCCCGCGTGCTTGGTGCGATATACCCGGCCTGAGCCCGGCAGCGCTGGGGTCAGGTCGAGAAGCTCGAGCCGCAACCGCAGGTGCTGGTGGCATTGGGATTTTTGATCACAAACTGCGCTCCTTGCAGATCTTCCTTGTAATCAATCTCGGCACCCAACAGATACTGATAACTCATGGCGTCAATCAAAAGGGAGACGCCATTCTTGGTCATGGTGGTGTCGTCCTCGTTAGTGATTTCATCAAAAGTGAAACCATACTGAAAACCAGAGCATCCGCCACCCTGAACGAACACCCGTAATTTGAGCTCAGGGTTCCCTTCTTCGGCGATCAGGTCTGCAACCTTGGCCGCAGCACTGTCAGTAAAGACAATCGGGGTCGGCATTTCTGTCTGGATATTTTCTGCAACGGCGCTCATGGCTAACTCCAATGGATTGACTAATCCGAATACTACAGCAATTCGCTCAGGAATTCACTGCCAGGTTATTTGCTGCCAATACCAGTGTGGGTTTATCAGCGCCGCCTAACAGCGGACGCAACTGGCCGTCAATCAAGGCGCCTTGGTGCATCTCGAGCGCGACGTAATGCACATCGCCCTGGATCCGGGCCTTAGGCTGCAACTCCAGCAAGGCGGCCGCGTAGACCGGGCCGTTGACATGGCCATTGATGATGATGTGGTCAGCCCGGACTTCGCCGGTAATCACGGCAGTCTCAGAAATCACGAGTATTGAAGCGGCCTCCGGACCAGCACCGACGTTGCCGTTGACGGCGCCGTCCACACGCAGGCCTTCCTCAAATTGCACATTGCCATCAATTTTCGTGCCTTGGGCGATCAAACTTTTGATGGGCGGCTGTTTTTTTTTGTTGAACATGGATGCCTAGATGTGGAAAAGGTTGGGAACCACCGAACTCGATGGACTATAACTTGACCGTTTGCACGGCCTTGACCACTGTGCCGTCCAGCACCTTGGCAGTGATGCCCTTCACCACAGTCTGAGGGGGCAACTCTAGCGTGCCGGCCACTCGACCGTACTGACGCAACTTAAGCACCTGCGGGCCGTCTGGCAAAGCGGCCGTCCACGGCTTGCCGTTCTGCAGCCCGACAAAATTCAATTCAAGACGGCCATTGAATTCCCCGGGGTTTTTCAGTGGTTGGATCACCAGAACCTGCCATTTGAGTTCGCGCCCGTTCACGACCTCGCCTTGCAGACCGCGAATGGCCATGCTTTCACCACTGCCAGAGGGGATCAACTTCTCAAAAAAGCCGAGGTCATCGCGCAGGGCTCGATTGTCGGCTTCGAGTTGCCTATTTTGCGCCAATAGCCGCTCTTGCGCCACTTTTTCAGAGGTCAGCAAGGTGCTGGCCGTATTGGCGATGGACTGCGCCTTGTCGCGCGCCTCCTTGGTTGCGTCTAGTTCGGTGCGCAGGGCTGCCAGGTCCAGACGAGTCTGTTGCAGCCGCTCCCGGCTGGAGGACTCCAGACCCGCAATGTTGCGACCAAATTCGAACGCCCAAAGGGCAATGGCCGCGCAAAACCCCAGGGCAATAGCCAACACGACCCAACGCAAGGGCCACGGCATGGCACTGCGCACTGACATGCGCGGCGCGCTGATGGTCAAGCGGCGAAGGAGTAGGCGGGTCCGCATGGTCCAGTGAGTCTATCAGGCCACATGCCGAGCAAAGAGCCTACCGAAATGACAAAAGCCGCCAAGAACTGCTTCAAGGCGGCTGTTGCGGAGCCACACGTTGACCGCGTGGCGTGGATGCGGCTTAACGCTTGCTGAACTGCTTGCGGCGACGTGCGCCGTGGAAGCCGACCTTCTTGCGCTCGACTTCGCGGGCATCACGGGTCACGAAACCGGCCTTGCTCAACTCGGGCTTGAGGGTGGCATCGTAATCGATCAGGGCACGGGTAATGCCATGACGCACAGCGCCCGCTTGACCAGACTCACCGCCACCGGCCACATTGACCATGATGTCAAAGGTTTGGGCGTGGTTAGTCAGCATCAGGGGCTGCTTGCAAATCATGATGGAGGTTTGACGACCGAAAAATTTCTCGATGTCTTTACCGTTCACCACAATCTGGCCGGAGCCTTTTTTAAGGAAAACGCGAGCGACGCTGGATTTGCGACGGCCGGTACCATTGTTCCAATCACCAATCATGTCAAGGCTCCTTAAATTTCCAACACTTTGGGTTGCTGGGCAGTGTGCGGGTGCTCTGCACCACCATACACCTTGAGTTTCTTGATCATGGCGTAGCCCAGGGGCCCCTTGGGCAGCATGCCCTTGACGGCTTTTTCCAAAGCGCGGCCGGGGTGCTTGGCTTGCATGTCGCGGAAATTGGTCGCGGTGATACCGCCCGGGTAGCCCGAGTGGCGGTAGTACACCTTGTCAATCGGCTTGGCACCGGTGACACGCAACTGGGCTGCGTTGATGATGACGATAAAGTCACCGGTATCGACGTGGGGCGTGTAAATGGCCTAGTGTTTGCCGCGCAAACGGAGAGCAACTTCGCTGGCTACTCGTCCGAGGACCTTGTCGGTCGCGTCAAGCACAAACCACTCGTGCACCACATCAGCGGGTTTGGCGCTGAAAGTTTTGGTCATGAGTTTTCTCTTTGAAAGAGGGTTTGGCGGGCTCTTTTCCACGTTCGGCGTTCCTCTGGCGGGAATCTCTTAGGTGGGGTTCACTCCGTCCACCGTCAGGCGATGGTGTACAAAATGGCTTCGCCGCGGAGCCACTAAAGCGCTGCGAAGCCCGCGATTATAGAAGATTTGCGCCAGCACCCCTCATTTTTGGCTGCCGTCCTTGACTTTGGCCCTCGGGTGTGCAGCGTCATAGGCCCGGGCCAGATGCTGAAAATCGAGCCGGGTATAGACCTGGGTGGTGCTGATATTCGCATGGCCCAGCAGTTCCTGCACCGCACGCAGGTCGCTGCTGGACTGCAGTAAGTGGCTGGCAAAAGAGTGACGCAGCATATGGGGGTGCACAGGCGCAGCCAGCCCAGCCTGCAGGCTGCGCCGGCGCAGCCGCAGCCAGATCGATTGGGCGGTGAGTCGCGTGCCGGTCCGGCCAATGAACAACGCTGCCTCCTCGGCGGACAGTTTCTGCCATGGCGTGACGCCCCGAAGCGCTAACCACTTTTGTAGTGCGGCCAAGGCCTGAGCCCCCACCGGCACGCTTCGCCGCTTGCCGCCCTTTCCCAGCACATGGGCCTCGGCCGATACCACATCGACCCAGCCGCGCGCCCGTGTGCTAGCCGCAACATCCAGCCCGATCAATTCGCCCACGCGCAGGCCACTGCTATACAGAAGTTCCACCATGGCGCTGTCACGGGCGGCCAACCAGGGGTTGTCGGGGCTCTCTTTGAAGTCAGCCAACTGCATGGCCTGATCCACGCCCAGTGCCTTCGGCAGCGGCTTGCCAGCCTTGGGCGCGCGCACATCCTGCACGGGGTTGCTGCCCACCAAGCCCGTGCGCCCCAACCACGCATAGAAGCCGCGCCAGCCCGAAAGAATCAGAGCGATGCCCCGACCACTGCGGCCATGGGCATGCATTTGCGCCACCCAGCGCCGGACATGGTGGTTTTGCACCTGCGTCAGCGTGAGCTCACCCTGGTTGGCGAACTCGACGAGTTTGACCAGATCAATCGTGTACAGGACGACGGTGCGGCTGGCGAGCCGCTTTTCCACCCGCACATGCGTCAGGTAGCGCTCGATGAGCGCGGCGTCCTGATCGTGGACCATGCGCCAGGCCAGCGTCAGGCAGGGCGCAGCCGAGCCAAAGCGGCACCGCAGAGTTCGGCGATGCGCTCCAGAAACTCGGTGCCCATCGCACTGTTGAAGCGCTGGGAATCGGGCGACGCCAAGACCAACAGGCCAATCAAAGGCCCGAGCCCAGCGCCAGCCGTCAACCCGCGCAAGGGCAAAATCGCCAAGGACGCTGCCGCTGCTGGGTCGGACAGCCAGTCGGTCACCTCAAAGCCTGTGTTGAGGCCGCAAAATGGCTCGCTGAGTGACTCGGCAAACTGCTTGACCTCAGCACTCACGCCCAGGGCAAAAGTCGATTGCGCCATCGCGGGCGCCACATCCCAGACCCGCAGCGCCACCTGAGGCACAGCAAACCGGTTGGCGATGTCACTGGCGATCTGGGCCGGCAACTCAGCAGCATCCGCGACGCTGAACAGGCTGGCAGCCCAGCGAAGCAGGCGACCAGACAGCATCACATTCTCATTGCCGTGCCGAATCATGTCCATCATTCGGTGCTCCAGCACCTTGATTTTCTCGCGCAGCATCTCTGCCTGACGCTCTTGCAAGCTGACCGCACGCTGATTGTGCGGGCTGCTCAAGTGCACCGCGGCCAACAGTTCGGCGTGACGTTCGAAAAAATCGGGGTTACTGCCAAGGTAATCGGCAATGTCGTCTTCAGTGATAGGGTGGGTCAGGGGTGTGGTCATAAGAGGTCAGGTAGGTCAATATCGCCTTGGAAAACCGTCGTGGCAGGGCCAGTCATCAGCACATGCGCCGCATCTCCAGCCCAGGAAATGGTGAGCAGGCCACCCCGTGTCTGAACGTCGACAGTGTGGTCGAGCAAACCTAGCCGGATCCCGGCCACCACTGCCGCGCAGGCGCCAGAGCCACAGGCGAGTGTCTCACCCGCACCGCGCTCGTACACGCGCAAGCGCACCTGACGACGGTTTAGCACCTGCAAAAACCCGGCGTTGACGCGGCGCGGAAAGCGAGCGTGGTTTTCGATCAGAGGCCCCTGTTGCGCAACGGGTGCAGCTTCCACGTCGTCCACCAGTTGCACCGCGTGCGGGTTGCCCATGGACAAGACCGCCAACCAGACCGCCGTGCCAGACAGGTCGATCGGCCACTGCTGCCAGTCGCCTCGGGATTGTGCTTGCAATCCGTAGGGGTCAAAAGGCACATCGGGCAGCGCGAACACCGGTGGTCCCATGTCAACCGTGACGCGGCCGTCGGGGTGCAACTCGGGTTCAATCACGCCAGCCAGGGTCTGCACCCGCAAAGTCGTCTTGGGGCTCAAACCCCGCTCATGCACAAAACGAGCAAAACAGCGTGCGCCATTGCCACATTGTTCAACCTCGGCGCCGTCAGCGTTGTGAATCACATACTCAAAATCAATGCCTGCCACCGGAGAAGGTCGGACGCTGAGAATTTGATCTGCGCCCACCCCAAAATGCCGGTCAGCCAGCCAGCGGTACTGCGAACGCGTCAGGCCAAAGCGCTGCCGAGTCTCGTCCAGCACGACAAAGTCATTGCCCGCTCCCTGCATTTTCGTGAATGGGATTCGCATGATGGAATTATCCGCTTATCCTCGACCTTTTATCACTGCAAGGTAGCGCTGCTCATGCGAATCCCCGACTGGACCCCAGAACTTAAACCTCAGCCGCAGGCCCTGGTGGACGCCATCCTGGCGCGCCGTGGCGGCACGCTGCTGAACCTGGACAAAGCCCTGCTCTGGAGCGAACCGGTGGCGCGTGGCTGGAATGTTTACCTTAAAGCGGTGCGCACAGAACTGCCGACCAGCCGCAAATTGCGCGAGCTCGGCATCTGCACGGTGGCGCTGCTGACCGGTGCCGAGTACGAATACCACCACCATGCGCCCGATTTTCTGGCTGCCGGGGGCACTCAGTCCGAGCTGGACGCCCTGCAACGCCTACTGAACGCCGACCGGCACGGCAACGCCCATGAACCGGCGCTGGGCAAACAAGAAACCCTGGTGGCGCGCTACGCGGCGCAGATGACGCTGGACGTGAAGGTGAGCGACGCAGTCTTCCAGGCGCTGCGCGACCATTTTGACGAGACACAGATTGTGGAATTAACCAGTGCCATTGCCACCTACAACATGGTGGCGCGCTTTCTGGTGGCGCTGGGAGTCACGCCGGAAGCCTGATCCCCTGGCCGGTGCTATTCGGCCTTGATATTGTTGTCCTTGACCACTTTGCCCCAGACGTCCATCTGGCGCTCAATGAACACCCGCGCCACCTCGGGCACCCCGCCCACCACATCGATACCCTGGGCATCAAGGCGCTTGGCCAAATCAGGGGTTTTCATGGCCTTGTTCAGCGCATCGTTCATTTTTGCCATGA
Source organism: Comamonas sp. lk (assembly GCA_943324505.2). GTDB lineage: Bacteria > Pseudomonadota > Gammaproteobacteria > Burkholderiales > Burkholderiaceae_C > Rhodoferax. The sequence continues at coordinate 26,665 of CALPLW020000001.1, read as the reverse complement.
TGTCTGGCGGCGTGCGGGCCGGGGCTAGCACCGCCCACCAGGCTGGGGCTTCAAAGCCTGCAAAACCCAGTTCAGCCAGAGTCGGCACTTCAGGCAGATCAGGCGAACGCTTGCTGGTGGTCACTGCCAACGGCCGCAACCGTTTGTTGTCGATAAAGGGCTTGAGCAAAAACACAGAGCCGATCGCCAGCGGCACATGGCCCGCTACCGCATCGTTCATCAAGGGTCCGCCGCCTTTGTAGGGAATGTGCTGAAAATCAAGCCCGTTGCCCTTGCCTAGCAGCGCCATAGCCAGGTGCCCCAGGCTGCCCGAGCCGATGGTGCCGTAACTCGCGCCCTTGGGGCTGCGCGCGGCGGTCACGACGTCCGCCAGCGTCTTGAACTCTGAGCCAGCTGGTGTCCCTAAGACCATCGGCGCGGTACCGATCAGCACCACTGGGCTGAGGTCCTTTTTGGAGTCAAATGGCATGCTCGGGATTAGGCTGGGGTTGACGCCATGGCTGTCAAACACCACGGCAAAGGTGTAGCCATCCGGCGGGGCCGCTGCCACGGCCGCGGCGCCAATCGAGCCCGAGGCCCCACCCTTGTTCTCGACGACCACCGATTGGCCAAGTTGCTGTGACAAAGCCGGCGCCAGCAGCCGCGCCACCTGGTCCACCGAGCCGCCGGGCGGAAATACCGCCACCAGCTTGATCGGTTGCTTGGCGGGCCAGGCCTGTCCGAGTGCGGACAGCGGGGCCATGAGTGACAGAACAGCAAAGGAGGCCAGCGCTGCAAGCGCTGGTCGGCAAGAGTGGGCCATAACATCTCCAAATAGTGTGGTCTTGGTAGCCTCGATGATAGTGCCTGCGCCCTGGCAAAAATCATCACGAATCCTGGCCATCAGCCCACGCCGACCGATCCAGCTCTAGGCGTCTGATTGACCCTCGGACAGCCCGTGCGGGCCAAGATCACCTTTTTGTTTTTGAAGCGCGAGCCATGAATAGGACCGCCCACCCAACGGACGATCCAACTTAAGCTGAGCGAACTCGATCACGTCGAGCAAGCTGCCTATGTCAATGTTCGTCTGGAACCCACTTCCCTGGGCCATCAACACCAAATCCTCTGTGGCCAGATTACCCGCCGCGCCGGGCGCAAATGGGCAACCACCAAGACCACCCGCGCTCGCATCAAAACGACGAATACCGGCCTCCAATGCAGCCCAGGCATTGGCCACAGCCAGACCCCGGGTATCGTGGAAGTGCATCGCCAGCTGATTCGTAGGGATCGCCCTGGCCAGCACGCTCAGGCAATCGCGCACTCTGCCGGGGGTGGCAGAGCCAATCGTGTCCGCGATCACAATTTCATCCACTTGGGCAGCCTGCATCTGTTGCGCCAGAGCCAAAAGCGTCGGAAGTGGCGTGACCCCTTCAAAGGGACAATCAAAGGCAACGGCAAGATACGCCCGAGTACGCATGCCCATTGCCCTCGCCGCACGAACTGTGTCCTGACAATTCCGCGTCGCATCCGCCAAGCCCTGATTGATGTTTTTGCGGTTCATGGTGTCCGTGGCTGCAAGCACCACCGATATTTCGCTTGCCCCTGCAAGACGGGCACGCTCCAAGCCCTTAAGGTTAGGCACAAGGACCGTCGACTGCAGCTTTGGAAACTCCGAAATCACAAGCGAAAGCAGATCGGCAGCATCCGCCATTTGAGGCACTGCCGATGGAGAGACAAAACTGGTGACCTCGATCCGCTCCAAGCCGGCCGCAACCAACAGGCGTATCAACGCCAGCTTTTCGTGGGTTGATAAATGTTTCGGCTGGTTTTGCAGTCCGTCCCGCGGGGAGACGTCAGTGATCCAGATCGACTCCACAGCTTCGCCTCAGGCGATCGCGCCCGCTAGCTTCAAGTGCGTCAACTTTTCTGTGCTGTAGCCCCCAAGTTCGCGCAGCACGCTCTCAGTGTGTTCGCCCAGTCCGGGTGGGCAGGTGAATCGCGGTTCTGTCGTGTTCGACAATTTGATAGGGTTACCAGGCATTTCCACTGACTGCCCATTTTTCAGCTCAACGGATACAACCATCTGCCTGGCCCTGACTTGCGCGCTGTTCAAGGCTTGCGCGAAATTGTTCACGGGACCATTGGGTATCCTGACCGCGTCAAGTGCCCCCTGCCAATAGGCCGTCGTCTGCGTCCGCAGTTTGGCGGCAATCAGGGCATCGATCTCGGCCTTCATCGCGAAACGAACCGGTTGCGCTGTCAATTCAGGATTCTTCAGTTCAGGGATGTCAATGAAATCCACAAAACGCATAAAGAAGGGGTCCCCAATACAGGCCACGATGATATGGCCATCTGACGTCGGGTAGCTGTTGTAGGGCACATGCACAAAATGGCCATTGCCCGCGCCATGCGGCACGATGTCTGACATCAGGCTCATGGTCGCCATGTAATTGAGCATGGAGATTTGGGCATCCAGCATAGCGACATCCACATGCTGCCCCCTGCCAGTGCGCTCCCGCTCTGCGACTGCAGCCAGGACACCCAGCGTGCCAAATATGCCGCCGCCCAAATCGCCGATTGGGATGCCACTGCGGGTCGGTCCGGTCTCGGGTGTTCCGGTGATGGACATGCCACCACCCATGGCCTGCACCACTTGGTCGAAGGCCGGCCGATGGACGTCCGGACCGGTCTCGCCAAACCCTGTCACAGAGCAGGTAATGATTCTCGGATTGACGCCGGCCAGTACCGCATGGTCAATCCCTAGCCGCTGGGTCACACCGACGCTGAAATTATCGAACACCACATCCGCCAAACGCACCAGATCCAGGAATACCTGCCGGCCCTCTTGGCTCTTCAAATCGATACACACGCTCTCTTTGTTCCGGTTGAGCGTGAGGAAGTAGGCCCCCATGCCATCCGCCGCGTAGTCCTTATCGTGCTCGAGCAGGCGTCGGGTCGCCTCACCTGATCCCGGCGGCTCTATCTTGATGGTGCGAGCGCCTAAGTCTGCGAGCATCATGGTGCCGTAAGGTCCAGACAGCATGTGGGTCAGGTCCAGGACGGTCAAATGCTCAAGTGCCATGGTCAATACGATTTACTTGCCGTTGCATCACACCAGCGTCCATGGCCCAGAGTCTGGGCGCGGCTCAAGACTGACGCCAAAATGCTTTAGGACCAAGCGGGCCTGTTCTTCAAAGCAACCACCCCAGCGGAGTATTTTCCAACCTGGCAATTCGATGATCGTGCTGCCCATTTGCATGGCATTGATGTAGCGCGATGTGCCATAGTCGAGAACCAGATCACAGCCTTGCCTCAATGATTCCTGGACATCTTCCAGTCTGAATTTACTGCCTGAACCTGAAAGGTTCGCAGAAGACCCCATCAGTGGTTTGGCTGATTCCAGGCTCATTCGGGCCAACTCATCATGCAAAGGCCCCGCATGCATCAGCAAGTCCATGGTCAGCGCTTTGGTGGAGCGACGGAGCGCGCCGAATTCAACGGTTCGCAGCCAGTCGTGATGGGGATTGAACGGCGCGACAACAGACAGCGGCAGGTCATTGTCAAGTGTGAGGCACCGCACCAGATCCCGGTCACGGCTTTCGGTCTGAAAGACATCAGAAAAAATATCCCAATTACCAATCACCCCATTGGGCTTGGTTTGCGGGCGATTTTTTAGCTTGTAAATGCGCTCAACGCCATGGGCGGTATTGGCGAATATGGCGTAAGACACACTCAGCGGCAGGACGGTCACACCGCCACTGATCATGATTTGGAATGCTTTTCTGGCGTCCAGTCCCACCGTGGCGAGATCAGGCTCGGCACCGCGATTGATCAGTTCCATAGGTTCTTTCTCAGGTCAAGTAAAGGCGCTAGGCTGGCCGCAACTTCGAGCAAACGGTGGTCCTCATAGCGGCGGTGTGTCAATTGCAGCCCCATCGGCAAGCCCTCGACGCTCCATAACACCGGCATAGTGATGCAAGGAACTTGCAACGCTGTCCAAAGGCGGTTGAACGTTGCCATGCCTTGCGTTTGAAGTCCTAAAGGTGCTACTCCCGGGGCGCTCAAGCCCAGCACAGCGTCCACATCCGTCATGGACTGCTCGAAGGCCATACGGCACCTGGCTACAGAATCCAGCGACGACCGAATGCGTTCAGGGGTCAGTCCCAGATGGTTTTGTAGTTTGGCCTTGAAATCGCCATGCAGCCGATCCGGTTCGAGCAGCATTTCGGGCCAGAACGCTGAGCGTCCGCCGTCCTGCATGATGTCGTCCTGCCAGCGGTTGATATCGGCAAATTCCGGGGCCCACGGAAGCTCGATCAAGCGCACACCGGCATCCCGCAATCGAAGCAACGCTGCCTCGAAAGCAGACTGAGCTTGCGGCTCCGCCTCGTCCCAGTAGGGTGTGCGGCAGATGCCCAGCCGCAGTTCACGCCAACCGGGTACCACGGGGGCTGGCAGTTCATGCAGGGCATACGCTTGAAGCAGGAGTCGAAGGTCGTCGACGCTGCGGGCAAACAGCCCCACCGTGTCCAAATGCGGCGCAAAACTCTTGATACCGTCAAATGGAATACGACCCCAAGTTGGTTTCATGCCGTAGACACCGCAAAATGCTGCGGGTCGAATGGTTGAGCCGCCGGTCTGCGTACCCAAAGCCAGCGGGACCATGCCATCAGCTACTGCAGCCCCCGACCCGGACGAAGACCCCCCAGGCGTTCGGGTGAAATCCCAGGGGTTGCAGGTCTGGGGAAATTGACCGCCGCAGGCAAATTCCAGCGTTTGTGTCTTTCCCAGCACCACCGCGCCGAGCGCTCGCAGGACGGCCACACGGTGTGCATCCTCATTCGCCTGATGCCCCGCGTAGATCGGGGAATTGAAAGTGGTTGGCAAATCTTTGGTCCGGATCACATCCTTGAGACCAACAGGGAGGCCATGCAAGGGGCTGCGTCGGGGTTCTCGATCGCGAGCACGGGCCTGCGCCAAAGCCCCTTCAGCGTCCAGATGCGCCCAGGCCTTCACCAGCGGCTCACGCTCGAGAATTCTCGCTAGACAGGCGCGGGTGTAAGCCTCGCTGCTGAGCGCCCCGCCCGCCATCCGGGCGCCCGCTTCAGTCGCTGTCAATTGCCACAAGTCCATTCATTTTCCAAATGTTGCGCAGATCAGAATTGTATGCATAATACTCGGCAGAAAGCAGAATTTATCCATTAAAGCCTCGTTAATCACCTTTTCCCAAGATTTGGACGGCATAAATTGCATGCAATAACACCCCCTCTGACGCAAGCGTACGCAGACTTCGTTGCTGACTCGGCGGCCTGGACAATGCCACCCGAGATACAGGAAGTCGTGGTTCTGGGTTTTACCGACGCCATCGGCGTGATGTTGGCTGGGGCCCGCGAAAACGCAGTTTGCAGACTGACACAGTGGGCACTCATGCAGGGTGGCCAACCCCATGCACGCGTGGTCTCTTGCCAAGAGGCACTCCCAACCGCCCAGGCCGCCCTGATCAATGCAACGGCCGCGCACGCGCTGGACTATGACGATTTCGCTTTTTCAAACCATCCCAGTGCCGTTCTGGTTCCTACCATTCTGGCGGTGGCAGACGCGCATCCAGCATCTGGCGCCACGATGGCAAGAGCCTATGCCGTGGGCTACGAAGTGTGGGCTGACCTATTTCTACGCGAGAGAGACCTTTATTACGACAAAGGCTGGCATCCAACGGCGATCCTGGGCACCGTGGGTGCTGCGGCAGCCGCGGCCGTCGTCCAGGGATTGAGCGCAACACAAACCCGCCACGCCCTGGCACTGGCGGCGTCAAGTGCGGGGGGTATTTTTGAAAATTTTGGCACCATGGCCAAGCCCTACCATGGCGGCCGCGCCGCCAGCGCCGGCGTCACCGCAGCAGCGATGGCCGCCTGCGGCCTCGAAGCCAGCGCGACCGCGCTCGAAGGGCGGCACGGTCTGTTGCGCGCCTTCTCGCCGCTTGGCAATGTCGACCTCCAGTCACCTATTCACCGCGGTGACAGTTGGCACATTAGCGCCCGCCGGCTGAACATCAAAAAATACCCGGTCGTTGGCGCTGCGCAACGCAGCATCGACGCCGTTTTAGGGCTCAACCAGCGCACGCGGATTGACCCGGCCCAAGTCGAGAAAATGGTCGCCCTCATCAGCGAGCGCCACGCAGCCGTGATGCCCTACCACCTCCCGCAAAATGCACTGGAGGCCAAGTTCAGCCTGGAGTTTGCCATTGCCAGCGCCCTGCGCCACAACGCAGTTGGTTTCAACGAATTGCAGGATGCTGTGGTCCTCGACCCGGCAATGCAAGCGCTGATGCGTTGCATCACGCTCGAGACCACCAGCGCTTTTGAACCAGATTGGCGAGATGCGGCGCCGTTTGACCAGGTTACCGTGCATTTGCAGAATGGCACGACGGTCAGCACCAGCCCAGTGCGACGTGCCACTGGGCATGCCGACACGCCTCTGTCAGCGGGTGATGTTCATGCCAAATTCATGGGCTGCGTCCGCCATGCCAAAGTTGACACTGCGGCCGGGGAGCGCCTGTACCAGAGCCTGCAACAATTGGTCTCTCTCTCCGGGGCTGTCGACATACAGCTACCGATCATCCACTGAGCTTAATTCATTACCGAAAACGATTGCCCCGGCATGAAATCCATTCGCGACTTTGTTCGTTACGCGCCAGTCAGCAGCCGCCCCCCCATCCAGTGGCCGGGAGGCAAGCGCCTGGCCGTATGGATTGTTCCCAATATTGAGTTTTACGAGTACACCCCGCCACCCGCCGTAGGCCGCGAAACTTGGGACCGGGTGCCCTCTCACCCTGACGTGCGTGAGTATGGTTTCCGGGATTACGGCAACCGCGTGGGCTTGTGGCGGATGGACGAGGTGCTGCAAGACTACCCAGTTCGCCCCACCGTGTCACTCAACCTCGCCCTGCTGGACCATTTCCCTGATATTGCGACCCTGATCCGTCAACGCCAATGGGGCGTCATGAGCCATGGCATCTACAACACGCGATTTTTGTATGGCATGGATGAAGCACAGGAGCGGGCTTTTTATCGGGACAACATTGATTCACTCAAGCGCCATACCGGCCAAGACCTCAAAGGCATTCTCACACCGGCGATCACCAACACTGAACGCACGCCAGCGCTCATTGCCGAGTCCGGCATGCTGTATCACGCCGACTGGGTGCACGACGACGTGCCTGTCCCCATCATCGTGCCGGGGAGAAAGCTGGTCTCGATGCCCTACTCGTACGACCTGAACGATGCGCCGCTCTGGGACGGCCGACCCTATGGCGGTCGCTATTTTGTGGAGGCTTGCAAGGCCGCATTTGACCGGCTGTATGCCGAAAGTGATCAAGGCGGCCGCGTCTTTTGCATTGCACTGCACCCCTACCAAATCGGTCAGCCACACCATGTTGGCCACTTGCGGGAAATCCTCGACCACATCAGTCGCCACGATGGTGTCTGGTACGCCACAGGCGACGACATTGCAGAACACTACCTGGCCCATCATTACGACGAACAGCTGGCCCATGCAACGCAGCTGCATGAAGCCAGTCTCACGCGGGCGGCGGCCAGGCCCACCGTGGTGCCTCGAGCAGTGCTGCAAACACCCATCGCGACCGGCCCTTGGCCAGCCACGAGGGCGGCCGGCTACGACCACCCGCACGCCTCATGGAACCCCTGGCCCAGCCGCCCCCGCCTGAAGTGGCCCGGCGAGCGGCAATTGGCATTTGTTCCTTTGATCGTTCTGGAGTCTTATGAGGACCCACTGCCTGATGGGTGGCCACAAATTCGAAGCGTCGGCGGCGGACTAAGTCGGGATTTTCCGAATATTTCTCGGGTCTCCACCCGTGAGTATGGGCATCGGGTAGGCGTTTTCCGTTTGCTGGATGCCTTGCGACAACGTGGGCTCAAACCCACCGTGGCCATCGACGTCCTGACGGCTGAGCAATACCCCGACCTGCTCGATCAGCTTGTAAAGGCCGGCGCTGAATTCATAGCGCATGGCCAGTCGGTAACGCGCCCGCAAACAAGCGCCATGACTGTGCAGCAAGAGCGACTGTATATCGCTGAAACCCTGGACCGTCTGAATGCCTGCGGCATTCAGACACGAGGTTGGTTTGGTGCTGATTACAGCGAGTCCACGGTGACACCCCAATTGCTGTGCGAACAGGGCGTGGAGTTCCTGTCCGATTGGGCCAATGATGAGCAGCCCTACGTTATGCGCACACCCCATCAAATGGTGGCAACTCCGTTGTGGGCCGACTTTGACGACCAGACGGTGCTGATCAACCGCATGTGCAATATGGATATGTTTGAAGACCACTTCAAGAAAGCACTTGACCAACTGAATCAGGACGCCCGCGCATCCGCCAGGTTATTTCATTTTTGTGTGCGTCCATGGATCATGGGTGCGCCGCTGCGGATCGCCCTGTTTGAACGCATCCTGGACCACGCGTTGTCTCTTGACCAAGTATGGACACCACCACTTGGCACGGTGGTGGACGCCTGGCGAAGCAGCGATCAAGCCAAACGCCATCGCGTTCCAGCATGATCTGCTCTTTTGCTCATCAGACCTTCCGCTATGACCACCTCCCATGATTGAGCTGCTACAGGTTTCAAAGTCTTTTGCGGGTCGAACTGAAACGGTCCACGCGTTACAAGCAACAGACCTACAGATCCCCCAGGGCAAAGTCTATGGCTTGCTCGGGTTCTCCGGTGCCGGCAAAAGCACCTTGCTGCGGCTCATCAATCGACTTGAAGAGCCGACGTCGGGTACCGTTCGCATTGCCGGCCAGGACCTCACCGGCCTCTCACAAGCAGCGCTTCGCCAGGCGCGTCAGCAGGTTGGCATGATTTTTCAGCAGTTCAACTTGCTCAGCAGCCGAACAGCGCTGGAAAACGTCTCCTTTTCTCTGGAGATTGCGGGCCTGCCCACCGCTCAACGACAGGCCCGCGCCCGCGAAGCCCTGGCCTCGGTTGGCCTGAGCGACAAGGAGCGCGCCTACCCAGCCCAATTGTCGGGCGGGCAAAAGCAGCGCGTGGCGATTGCACGGGCATTGGCCACAGAGCCGAAAATTCTGCTTTGTGATGAGGCCACCTCGGCCTTGGACCCCCACACGGCCCTGTCGATCCTACGACTGCTCAAGCAACTGAACAAGGATCGTGGCATGACCATGGTCATGGTGACCCACGACATCAAAGTGGCAAGCTATCTGTGCGAGCACGCCGTGATCCTGGAAAAGGGCAAGGTTGTGGACCGAATCGATATGGGTGAACCCGCGCCCCAAAGTCTGCTGGGCAAATTCTTTTTCGAAACCGCCAAGGGTTGGACTGATCAGACCGTCTTGCCGCAGGAAGATGCATGACTGACCTGATGAACGCCCTGGTCCAATTCGGACCCGATTTGTGGAAGGCCACCACCGATACTTTCCTGATGGTGGGGGTGACCATGCTCAGCGCGGTCATATTGGGTACCCCGCTGGGGGTCTTGCTGTTCACAACAACGACTGGGGGGCTGCACCCGCGCCCGATGCTGCACCGGGTGGCCAGCTACCTGGTCAATGTCTTACGTTCATTCCCGTTCATCATCCTGTTGGTGTTACTGATCCCTTTCTCCCGTTTCATTGTCGGCACCAGCATTGGCCCTCGCGCTGCCGCCGTGGCACTGTCATTTGCCGTGATTCCTTTTTTCGCCCGGATGGTCGAACAGAATCTACGCGACGTCCCTCGGGGCATGGTCGACATGGCCCAAGCCTGTGGCGCATCGGCCATGCAGATCGTTTTCAAGGTGCTGTTGCCAGAAGCCCTGCCCGGCCTGTTGGCCAGCCTGACGGTAACTGCCACTGGATTCATCGCCTACTCAGCCGTCGCAGGTGCCGTTGGTGCCGGCGGACTAGGCGATCTGGCCATACGCTACGGCTACTACAGGTTCGAGACCTCAGTGATGATTTGGTGCGTCATCATCATGTTTATTCTGGTTCAGTTGGCTCAATACCTGGGCGACTGGCTGGTGAGCAGGTCCGATAAGCGCTAGGTTAAGTTCCCCTAATTTACAGGAGTTGATCATGAAAAAACGCAGTCTTTTGCTATCCCTTTTGGCAACCCTTGCCATTGGCGTGGCGGGTACGGCTTCGGCCCAAACCGTGCTTCGCATCGGCTATTTTCCAGGGCCCTACGCAGATCAATTTAAGCGAGGGGTACAGCCCTACCTTGAAAGCCAGGGCATTAAAGTGCAAGCCACTGAGTTCTCAAATATCATTCAACTCAATTCTGCGCTGATGGATGGCTCACTTGACGCCAATGTCTTTCAGAACCGTGCCTACATGGACTCCTTCAATGCGCAGCACAAAGGTACTCTGGAGGAAGTCCTGCAAGTGCCCAGCGCGCCATTGGGCCTGTACTCTGCCAAACACAAAGACCTCAAAGCGCTGCCAAGTGGCGCCAAAGTAGCGGTCCCCAATGACCCGACATCTTTGGGTCGCTCACTCGCCTTCATGCAGAGTCAGGGTCTACTGACCCTTGACCCCGCGGTACCAGCGGGTCGCGCCACAGAGAAAAATGTCAGCGCCAATCCCAAGAATCTCCAGTTGGTGCTGCTGGACGCGCCCCAGATGCCACGTGCGATGCCGGAAGTCGACCTGGCAGCGATTTTAGGCAACCACGTGATAGCGGCCGGTATGCTGTTGTCATCGGCCTTGGCACTGGAGGACCCTGCCCCTCAGTACCGTATCATTTTGGTAGCGCGCAACGACGTTGCCAAAGGCGAGCTCATCAAAAAATTGGTGACCGGTTACAAATCAAACGAGTACCGCCGATTCGTCGAGAACGACCCGAAAGCCAAAGGCTTCTCACGCCCGGAATACTGGCGCTAAGGTCGAAGTCATGAAACCTTCAGCCCCACAAGCCGCCAGCAGTGCGGAGAGGGCCTGTCAGGTCATACGGGATGCGATCCAGAGTGGTCAATACCCGGGCGGCTCTTGGCTCAGGGAGCAATCGATCGCCGAGCGAGCTCAGGTGTCTCGCACCTCGGTGCGTCAAGCGTTCAATATGCTGGCGGCCGAGGGTTTTGTCGAGCTTCACCCAAATCGTGGCGCGATGGTGGTCGACTGGACCGAGGAAAATTTGTTGCAGGTGTTTGACCTGCGCGCCATGCTGGAGGGCTATGGCTGTGAGTTAGCGGCCATGAACCGGACCGAGCAAGACCTGGCTGCACTACAAGCGGAGGCCGACGTTTTCAGCAATCTGCTGGTCACACAGTCTGTCGCTGAAAGGCAGTTGGTGGCAGAGTCGAACAACCGATTTCATCGACTGATTTTGAGCGCAGGCAGAAACCCGCGCCTGGCCTCGCTATTGGTGGCTGTCGTCCACGTGCCCATCGTTCGACAGACGTTTGGCAAGTATGACCAAATCGCCCTCGAACGTAGCGCCCTGCAGCATCAGGATCTGGTCCTGGCGATCCGTGCACGGGATGCTCAGTGGGCGCAGGCCACCATGCGAGCCCACATCCTGGCGGCAAAAAATGTCATTTTTGATAAATCAGGCGCTTGACCACATGCTGCCTTCCTCACAGCTCAGTCATTTACCAATTCACTTCAATGCCAGTGCTCAATCCACAAGCTGATGCCCAACGCGCCATGCAGGTCATGCAGGACGGTGGCATTGCCATACTGCCCAATGACGTGGGTTACTCACTCATTGCAGCGACAGCCCCGGCGCTTCAAAAAATATTCAAAACGAAGCGACGGGCACCACAAAAGCTTAATGCGATGCTGGGAAATGATGACTTGCATCGCGAACTTCATGTGGTGAGCGAACGCGGCACGTCGATCGTCGAGGCCATTACCCAAGACTATGACCTCCCGCTTGGGTTGATTGCCCCTTGTCGCAGTGACCACCCGCTGCTGCGCAGTCTGGACCCAGACACGTATGAGCGTAGCACCAAAGACAACACGCTGCTCATGCTGCTCAATGCCGGGGCGTTTCATCGTGAGATCACACGCTTAAGCGTGGAGCGGCAAACGCTGTTGTTTGGATCCTCGGCTAACCTGTCCATGCACGGAACCAAGTTTCGTGTCGAAGACATGGAGACCGAGATCATCGACATCGCCGACCTGGTGGTCGACTACGGCCTGATGAAATACCACCTCTGGCAAGCCTCATCAACCCTGCTTCACTGCGAGACGCTGGAGGTGGTTCGGTACGGATCCTGCTTTGAAAATATTGCTGACATACTAATGCGTCACTTTGGTATCGCACTGCCGCCCCGGCCGCTGAGGGACCAGCCATGAACCAGCGCAGTGGCCCGGGGATCTATGCGCTGCAGGAGCCTCTTACCCTGCCAGGAGGCCTGAGGCTTCCCAACCGCGTGGTGCAGGCCCCTTGCACCCGTAACCGGGCGACAGCTGACCTGTCGCCATCAGCGGGTGCTGGCGACTACTACGCCGCCCGCTCAGAGGCGGGGTTGCTGATCACAGAGGCAACCTTGATCACGCCCGACGCGCAGGGCTATCTGGATACGCCTGGCCTATTTCTGGACTCGCACGTAGCGGCTTGGTCCGTGGTAACCCGGGCCGTTCACGACCGTGGTGGGCGCATTTTTGCGCAACTGTGGCATACCGGGCGAATTTCACATTCGCATTGGAGCGGCTGCCAACCGGTGTCGGCATCGGCGGTACTGGATCCGATCCTTCGTCGACAAGCTGGAGCCAACACGCTGTACAACGAGATGCCCCGTGCACTCAGTAGCGATGAGGTTTGGGGCATAGTCGCCCTGTTTCGGCGCGCGGCACAGCGCGCTCTGGATGCTGGTTTCGATGGTGTTGAAATCCACGGTGCCAACGGCTACCTGATCGAGCAATTTTTACGGCAACACACCAACCGACGGGATGACGTTTGGGGTGGCAGTGTTGACGGACGATCCCGATTTGCTCTGGAGGTGGTCAGGACCTGTGTGGCGGTATGGGGGCCGGGACGGGTCGGCTTGCGGTTGTCGCCGGCAGCCTACTTTGGCGAGATGCAGTGGCGTGAAGGTGACAACGAGACCTATATCAACTTGTTGCAAAACTTGGCGCGTGAAGCCATTGCCTATGTTCACACCGGCGTGGTAGAAGATAAGTTCTATGCGGAGCTGGGCGCCACGTCGTCCGCCTTCCTGCGCCAACATTGGCCAGGGGTTCTGATTGGCAATGGTGGCTACAGCCCGGAAAGCGCAGCTCAGCAGGTGGCAAAGAAGGCGTTTGACCTGATCGCGTTTGGCAAGCTATTTTTGGCCAATCCCGACCTAGTGCCACGCATGTTTGCCAGGGCACCACTGCTGCCTTATACCGCCGAGACCATGCTGGGCTTGCGCTAGACACCAGCAGCCACCCACCATGATGGAGCCCTTGGCGGTCGAAAGACATTTTTGTCGAGTCCAAGACCGTTGGCTCCACTACCGGCGTCTCGGGCAGGGTCCGGCAGTCTTGTTGTTTCATCAAACGCCACAGTCCTCGCAGACGATGGAGCCGCTCATGCGTCTGCTGGCAAGACACTGCACGGCGATCGCGGTCGACACCCCCGGTTTTGGTCAGTCGGACGCCTTGCCCGAAAAGGTCTGGAGCATGGCCGCGCTCAGCGATCTGATGCTGGCGTTCATGAATCAACTGGGACTTGAAACCGTAGGCGTTTGCGGTCAACACACTGGCGCGGCCATGGCCGCAGAGCTGGCGCGTCGCCACCCCTCTCGTGTGCTCGCCCTGGCGCTCGACGGTATTCCCCTGTTCAACGCGCAAGAATGTCAAACAATTTTGCCGCATCAACTGTACCGCTTCGTGCCGGCGGCAGATGGGAGCCACCTGACCTGGGCCTGGTCCCGATTCCGCGATGGCTGGATGTTTTTCCCTTGGTCGGAGCGGCACCTCAGCAACCGTCGTGATGTGGATATGCCCAATGCCGACACCTTGCATCGTAGCCAAATCATGGAGTTGCTGCGTTCCCGTGAGAGTCATCTGCATATTTATCCCGGGGTGTTCACGTGGGACGGCAACGCTGCACTGGCCGCGCTCACCCAACCCGCCTGGCTGGGCACCACCGCCGACGACCAACTGTTTCCTCATCTGGAGCGTATCCCAGCAGGTGACCCGAGGCAAGAGATTCGTCGCCTGCCCCATCAGGACAGAGAAGCCTTGCGCATGGCGCAAGCCGACTGGATGTCTAGTCAACTTGAGGCCGCCTCTGCGCCAGCGGCCCCCGCCAACCCAAAGATGGATGGCTTACCCACCTCAGATGGCCGTTGGCGCGCTTATGTGGCCGGCCGCTGCCTGTCGGCCGAGCGCTGGGCCACGAATAAACTGATCACCGTGGTCTTGCATGGCGCGGGCAGTGCGGCGCGTTGCGAGCTCGAACGTTGTCGGACACTCATCGCTGGACCACTGTGCGCCATTGATCTGCCTGGACACGGCGACGACACTGGGGACTTGATGAGCCCGACGGCCACCGCACAGGCCCTGCAGACCGTGATCGAGTCGCTCAACGTACCGTCCTATCGCCTGTGGGGACGAGGCCTGGGAGCGGCGGTGGCGCTCGAATGGGCGGCGGATGCGCGCGCCCGTGAGCGGCCGCTTCCTGAAGCGCTCACGGTGTGCGAGCTCAAACTATGGACTGAATCTGAACGCTCCATCTGGCCATCTCAGTACACGCTGCCCTTGACACCTGATTGGGACGGTTCCTACCTGATCCGACTATGGCATCAGATCCGTGACCGCGAGCTGTTCCACCCCTGGTTTGAACGCACACGCGCCACGATCAGACCGGTTGAACCGCAGCTCGATGCAGACCTCCTGACGCTGGAGGTCTTTGCAGCTTTATGCTGTCGCGACTGGGCAGGCAGCCATCGGTCATGGCTGAACTGGCGTGCAGATGCTTTAGATGCGATCGGCTCGGTCGATGTCACTTTCTTGGCGACCCCAGGCGATGGATGGGCGCGGGATGTGCCGGCTTTACAAGCCCTGGTCGCAGCCAGAGCTAAGCGATAAGCTCAGAGTTCGGGGGGCAGCGACGCCAGCAACTTTTGGGTGTAGGGATGTTCGGGGGCTTGCCAGACCGCGTCGGTCTCGCCGGTTTCCACGATACGCCCCTGGTGCATCACCGCAATGCGGTCAGCGATGTAGCGAACGACTCGCAAGTCGTGCGAGATAAAGAAATAGGACAGCCCCAAATCTTGCTGCAAGTCACGCAGCAGGTTCAAGATCTGCGCCTGGATGGATACATCCAAAGCCGACACTGGCTCATCGCACACCAGCAGCTGAGGCCGTACCGCCAGAGCGCGTGCGATGGCCACGCGCTGCCGCTGACCTCCCGACAGCTCGTGAGGGAATTTTTCGCTGGTTGCTGGCGACAAGCCCACTTGCCTCAACAACTCTTCGACCGCCGATTGTTCCCGGTCTGGCGGGGTCAGCTTGTGCAGGCGCAAAGGCTCAGCCAACAGGCTGCGAATCCGCAACCGGGGATTCAGGGAGCCATGGGGGTCCTGAAACACCATTTGCACGCGCCTCGCTCGCGCCAGGCGTGCCGCTGAGCCGGGTGCAGCGACATCCGCACCCGAAACGCGAACGCTGCCTTGGTCTGCCCGCAACAAGCCGACGGCGATTCTGGCGAGCGTAGATTTTCCGCAGCCCGACTCACCAACAAGCCCCAGCGTTTCGCCCGGTCCCACAAAGAGCGTGACCCCGTCAACGGTTGGTTTGACGGCTCCGTGACCCGAGTACGCGAAGCGAACGTTATCGATCTGCAGCAATGGCTCAACGCGCATCGTGAGCCGCGCAGGCACTTTGATGCCCTCGTCCGTGGTCGGTAAAGTCGGGCAGGCGCAGTCGGCAGATCGGTTGCACCTGATCACAACGGGATGCAAATGGACAACCTACGCCGCGTTCCTGAGGTGCAGGAACTAAGCCGGGTATCTCGGCGAGGCGCTGCAGACGGTCTTGCCGTGCGCTAGGTCTAGCCCGTAACAGGCGTTGGGTGTAAGGGTGACGGGGGTCGGCGAGGACCTGTCGAACTGGGCCCTCTTCAATCTTTCGGCCGGCGTACATCACCAGCACCCGATCAGCAACCTGCGCGACCACACCAAAATCATGCGTTACAAGCAGCATGGCCAGTTGCCGTTGTCGTTTTTGTTCCCCGAGAAGCGCCAAAATGTCGGCCTGAACGGTCACGTCCAAGGCGGTCGTGGGCTCATCGGCAATGAGCAACTGCGTCGGGCACGCCAGCGCCATGGCAATCATCACCCGCTGTCGCTGCCCGCCCGACAGCTGATGGGCATAGGACCGCAGTCGGGCGCCGGGATCGGCAATTTGCACCATCGCCAGCAGGTCATGCGCTTTTGCCAGCGCTTCCCGGTCCTTGAGTTTCAGGTGGCGCTGCAGCACTTCCTTCAGTTGCTCGCCAATCGTTAACACCGGGTTAAGAGAGGTCATCGGTTCTTGAAAAATCATCGACATCCGATGTCCACGCATGTCCCGGTAACGCGCCTCAGGCCAGCTGCCAAGATCCTCCCCCTGGAAGACCACTCGGCCACTGGCGCACCTGATCCCAGGCGGCAGAAGGCCTATCAGCGACAGTGCAGTCAGGGACTTGCCACAACCTGACTCACCCACAATGGCCAAGGTTTCACCAGCGTGGATTTCGAAGTCAAGGTCTTCAACCAGCGGCACGTCATCAGACAACGCCAGTCGGAGGGATTCGACCCGTAACAAGACCGGATCAGTCATGCTGCAGGCGGGTGTTGAGGGCGTCATTGAGCCCATCCCCCATCAGGTTCAGGGCCAGCACACTGGCCATGATGGCCAGGCCAGGAATGACTACCAGGTACCACCCCGCACGGAAATCAGAACGACCCATTCCGACCATGCTGCCCCAGGAAATCACATTCGGATCTCCGAGCCCAAGAAATGACAACCCCGACTCTATAAGAATCGCACTGGCCACCATGATGGAGGCACTCACCACAATCGGCGCCATGGCATTTGGGAGCATCTGGGTCAGGATGATGCGGGTATCGCTCATGCCGAGCAAACGGCAGGATGCGACGAACTCGGCCTCACGCAGGCGCATGAATTCAGCACGGACCAGACGAGCCACGCTCGGCCACGATATCAGGGCTATGGCGCCGATGGTCGCAGCGACACTGGGAGTGGTAATCACCACAACCACAATCGCCAATAAAAAGGGCGGTATGGTTTGTACCGCGTCAGTCAGCCGCATGAAGGCATCGTCAACCAAACCGCCGTAGTAGCCTGTCAGGGCACCAATGGCCATGCCCAGGCTTAAGGCGGCCACTGTAGCGGCCACACCAATCCATAACGAAACCCGAGCCCCATGCAGCAGACCAGCCAGCATATCGCGGCCAAGCGAGTCAGTACCCAACCAGAGGCCGACACGATCCCCAGGCCAGATCATGGGTGGCCCGACCATACCCCACGGCCCCTGTGGATAGAGCAGAGGGCCGGCGGCCGCCATCAGCAGAAGGACCAGCATCAAACCACTGCCGACGACAAAGGTTAGGCTTCGACTCAGGCGAAGGCGAAGTGAGCTCATGGTCAGCGCAGGCTTATCCGCGGGTCAAGCCGGGTGTAGATCAAGTCGATCATCAAGCTCACGCTCAACACCAGCACCGAGCTAAACAGCAGCACACCCATCACCAACGGTACATCCCGCTTAAAAACAGCTTCAAACGCGAGTCGACCAATGCCTGGCCAGCCGAAAACCGTCTCGATCACGACCGAGCCCCCCAACAGGGAACTGACTTGCAAACCCAGCATCGTGACCATGGGCAGCATGGCATTGCGCGCCATATGACGCCAGACGATGCGCAAAGGCATCAAGCCTTTGCTGCGTGCCGTGCGCACGTAGTCAAGGTGCATGACCTCTAACATCGACGCGCGCATGAGCCTCGTGTACACCGCGACGTAAAAAAGGCTTAAGGACACCATGGGCATGATCAGGTGTCGCGCGATGTCAAGGGCTTGCGCCCATAAGGGACTGTCACCGTACAAGTCATTCATCCCCGACATCGGAAGCCATTTCAGTTGCACCGTGAACAGCAATATCATGCCGATGCCCACCAAAAAGCCTGGCGTCGCATAGAACAGCAGGGCAGTGAACGTGACCAAGGTATCGGCCGGGCCGCGTGCGCGCAGGGCTGCCCAGATCCCAAGCGACGTACCCAACACCATCGCCATCACAATCGACGCCACCATCAACAGCAAGGTCGCCGGCAGACGCTGGAGGATCAGGTCAAGAACAGGGGCATCAAACGAATGCGCCTGCCCCAGATCAAGGGTGACCACCCGTTGTAAATGCAGTCCCAACTGAACCCAAAGCGGCCGATCAAGGCCCAACTCCAAGCGCAGTCGCCTGACGAACTCGGGATCGGAGGCCTGGGCCTCGCCAGCAATGACATCGGCTACATCGCCAGGTGCCAACTGCAGCAGAAAGAACTGCAGCACCACGACGATCGCCAAAACCAGGACGGCCTGGCCCAGGCGTCGCAGCAGGTAACGCGAAGACGGAGACTTCAGCAAACGCGGTGTACTCAGTTGGGCGCGATCCAGACGTCAGAATAGCCAGAATAGACCCCATCAGCCAAGGTGGAGTGATTGCGCACCCGCTTGTTGACCACGGAGAACTGGTCAATCGACACAAGGGGAATGACTGGCAGCTCGCTGGCCAAAATCCGCTGAATGGCAGCAAAATGGCGGCGTCGGATCAAGGGATCGGTATTCAGCGAGGCTTTTTCAAAATATTCGTCGAGCTCGGCATTCTTGAAGTGAGTCCCGTTGGTAAACGGCGTGCCGGGGACGATGTTTTTAGACCAATAAGCGCGTTGGACGCCGATCGAAGGGTCCGACGCGTTGGTGATCGCCGACATATTCACCATCCAGTCGCGCTGAGTCCAGATACGGCGCACCCAGGTTGCAAAATCGCTGTTCCTGACCTCGGCATCAATACCGATCTGAATCATCTGCTGCCGAATGTATTGGGCCATTTTGGGGTACTGGTCGCCAAACGGCACGTAATCAATCACCAGTTTGAAGCGCTTGCCATCAGCGCCTTTTTTGAATCCAGCCTCATCGAGCAACTGTTCGGCGCGTTTAAGGTCATAGGCGTATCGGGGAACGTCATCGGTATAGAACTGTTTCAAGTTGTCATGGATCGGGGATGTGGCGACGCGTCCAAAGCCCATCCACACGTTATCCAGAATGAACTGGCGATCAATGGCATGGGCCAGCGCACGGCGCACAGCCGTCTTCCCCATGATCGGGTGCTCGTTATTGAACTCCATGAAAGCCACGGTGGAGTCGAAGAAATACCCGTCGGTAGTCAATTCCAATTGTTTCAGCGCGCCAAGCCGGCGAGCATCCGAGGCCGCAACCGTGCTGTGGAACACCATATCGACGTCGCCCGACTCAATAGCCGCACCCCTGGACTGCGTATCAGGAATCACCTTGAACACGATTCGGTCAAGGTAGGGCTTGTTGGCTTCGAAGTAATTGGGGTTACGCACCAGAACGATGGCGTTGCCACGACGCCATTCACTGAACATAAAGGGGCCGGTGCCTACTGGCTTCAGGTTGGCTGGATTGCGCCGGATATCGGTGTTATCAAATAGGTGAGCCGGCAAGATCGTGGCGGTGGCCACCGGCAATGCGCTCATCAGGGCCGCTGCGGACTGACTCATGACAAGCACTGCTGTATGCGCATCGGGTGTCTGAACCGACTGAACATTGGCGAAAGTAGAGCGCACCAGACCGTTATTGGGGCCAAATCCCTTCATGATGGAATAGGCCACATCGGCGGAAGTGAAGTCGCGCCCGTCATGCCACTTAACCCCTTTACGCAAATTGAAGGTAATGCGAAGGCCATCCGGCGAGACGCTCCAAGACTGCGCCAGGTCAGGCTGCATGTTCATCTTCAGGTCGTACTTGATGAGCCCGTTGTAAATTTTCCCAGCGACCACTTTGACCTGCTGCGTGGTGTCAATCGCTGAATTAAGGTGGGCCGGCTCCGTGGGTAACGCAATGGTCAGGGTGCCACCGCGACTGGGGCTCGTGGTTTGAGCGTGTACGCCCATCCACACCGACAGACCTACGATCAAGCACAGCAAGCGAGACAGATATTTCATGACACACCTTTCAAATTCAACGTTCAATTGGTTTTACCGCTGAAATGGTAGCATGACCCGGAAAGTTGCATGCAATTATTTCGGTATATGCTCTTATTTAAATTAATTCATAAAGAATTGCATACAAAATGAACACCTCAGAGCCAAAACCACAGGCTATCGGCCTTGACCACGTGGGCTTCATCATTCCGGACCTCGACCAGAGTCGCGCACTATTTACCGATCTTGGCTTTACCCTGACGGCCCGAGCCGATCACACCCGTACCAATGCCCAGGGGCAGGTGGTGTCGGCCGGCAGTTCGCAGCACTCGATCATGCTGACGTCGGGCTACATCGAACTCATGCAAATCACCGACCCTCTGGCCGGACACCAACTGACGCCTGCCTTGAAGGTCCGCTACGGGCTGCATGTGCTGGCGCTGGCAACGACCGACGCTCGCGCCTGGCATGCCGACTGCATCATGCGCCAGCTGCCCGTGGGGCCGCTGCTGGACTGGTCGCGGCACGTGAAGACGACCGAATGCGAGGGCTTGGCGCGGTTCAGTTTTTTCGATGCACCCTGGCAGGCCGAGGAACCCTCCTACATCTGTTGGGTGCAGCACCTGACGCCCGAACTGGTGCGTTCACCTTCCTTACTGGAGCACCAGAACCAGGCACAAGCCCTGCTCGGCGTGAGCTATTCAGGCCCTTCAGATGGCCTGCAAGGGTGGGGGCAGCGCCTGCAAACTGCTGGCGCCCTGCCACCCGATGATGGCAGCGGCCTGGGTCTTTGGCGCTTAAGGGATGCCGGTCTGACCCTGAACGTCGACGCCGACATCCAAACGGTGCGCCCCATAGCTCTGACAATATCGTTTGACAGACTGGACCCGATTGTTCAGCGCGCCCAAGCGCTGGGACTGACCTGCCAAGCGCTCCAGGGTATGACAGGCTACCGTATCGATTTGCGCCATACTTGCGGCCTTTACCTGGAAGCGTTGTTGAGCGGCAGTAGCGCTTGATCACGCTAGCGCACGTTTTGGCCGCAAAATCCAGCCATGACCAGAACCTCGCAACTCCTCCATCCGCAACGCGACCCCGCCCCCACTCGCCCTGCTGCCACCGTGCTGCTGCTGCGGGATGGCGAGGCCGGGCTGGAGGTGCTGATGACGCGCCGCTCACTGACGGCCAGCTTTGCGCCGGGCGCCTATGTGTTCCCGGGCGGCGGCGTCGACCCGCTCGATGCCGCCAGCCATGCTTTGGCGACGCGTCGCCCCGGCCAAAGTGCGCTGCACCTGACGCAGGCCATTGCGGCCATCCGGGAGAGCTTTGAAGAACTTGGCGTTTTGCTGGCGCAACACGCCGACGGCAGGCCCGCCGACCAGCAAGACATCGCAGCCCTGGACCGCAGCCAGCCCTTTGCCGCCCAATGCAAGGCACGGAACCTGCTGCTGGCTGCCGACTCGGTGTATGTGCTGGCGCACTGGGTCACCGACCGCGACCTGCCGCGACGTTTCGACGTTCCTTTTTTGGTGGCGCGCATGCCAACCGGGCAAACCCCAGTGGCCGACGGTCAGGAGCAGTTCGAACCGGTTTGGGTACGACCGGCCGACGCTCTGGCCCGCCACACGGCCGGCCAATTTTTCATCATCTTCCCGACCATCCGCACGCTGGAGCGGCTGCAGGGATACGACACGGTGGACGCCGTGCTGCAAGCCTGCGCCGCCACCGAGGAGCCGCTGTGGACCAGTTGCCCGCGCGCCGGGTTGTTGGCCGGGCGCGAAGCCCGCTACATGGAGCACGAGCACCCCTATGGCGAACTGGCGCTGGTCTGCCCTGACGGCCAGATCGAGCACCACCTGGACTGGCAGTGCGAACAGCCGGTGCCGCTCTTGAAAAACCTGCTGCGCCTGACCGCGCCCAACCCGGGCGTGATGACCGGGCCCGGCACCAACAGCTATCTGGTGGGCGACCCGCGCACCGGCTACATCGCCATTGACCCCGGCCCAGCCGACCCGGCGCACCTGGAGCGGCTGTGGCGCGCCGCAGGTGGCGACATCCGCCTGATTGTGTGCACCCACTCACACCCCGACCATTCACCCGGCGCCCGGCCGCTGCAGGCGCTTTGCCAGCCCCGGCCGCCGATTCTGGGCCTGCCCTCGGCGCCGACCGCGCGCGAGAACAGCCGCTTCAACCCGGACCGCTCGCTACAAAATAGTGAGCTACTAACCCTTACTGGACAAGGGCTAGAGGCCGATTTGACTCATACGCTCATGGTGATTCACACCCCTGGCCACGCTGCCAACCACCTTTGCCTGCTGCTGCTCGAAGACGGTCTGCTGTTCAGCGGCGACCATGTCCTCAATGGCAGCACCACCGTGGTTGATCCGCCGGACGGCGACATGAGTGCTTACTTGGACTCGCTGGACCGCTTGGCTGAGGCCTGTGAACAGCATCACGTGGGCTTCATCCTGCCCGCGCATGGCTATGTGATAGGTGGCCATGACGGAGAGGCCCGCGCAGCCATCGCCCACCTGAAGGCCCACCGGCTCAAGCGCGAAGCCAAGATCCTGGCGGTGATGCAGGCCCACCCGGGGGGCACGCCTGACGACTGGGTGGCCCAGGCCTACGACGATGTGCCGCCCCGCATGTGGCCGGTGGCCAAGCGTTCGCTGCTGGCCCATGTGGCGCGCATTGAGGCCATGGTGTGAGAACCGACGAGGGTGAACGCCTGGCCAAACGCGTGGCGGCCCTAGTGCCCTGCTCACGCCGTGAAGCCGAACAGTACATCACAGGGGGCTGGGTGCGGGTGGACGGCCGGGTGGTGGAAGAGCCGCAGAGTCGCGTTCAGCAGCAGGTGGTGACGCTGGACCGTGACGCCAGCCTGATGGATGCGACGCCGGCAACCCTGTTGTTGCACAAACCGGCCGGCCACGACGACGGCCGCCTGGCACCAGACGGTAAACGCCCCCGACCAGGCGTACCACCGTCGGCGCGGCACTTGTTGATCCAAGCGCAGCAACTGGCCGGAGGAGAAGTGGGGCAACGCCTGCTAAAAAGGCACCTGATCGGACTGGACTCCCTGGTCCCACTGGAATGGGCTGCCAGTGGCTTAGTGGTGTTCACCCAGGACTGGCGGGTGGCACGCAAACTGACCGAGGACGCGGCCCTGATGGAGCACGAGGTCATGCTGGACGTGGCGGGCGACGTCAGCCCAGAGACGCTTCGGCGCCTCAACCGCACGCCTGACGGGGCGACGCCGGGCCGCAGCAGCGTCAAAATCAGCGTCAATAGCAACAGCGAGGGCACAACCCGCTTGCGTTGTGCAATGAAGGGAGGTCATCCCGGCCTGCTGGCTGACCTGTGCGACCAGGCGGGCTTGAAGATCTCAGGCATGAAGCGAATCCGCATCGGGCGGGTCATGCTGGGAGCCATGCCCGCTGGACAGTGGCGATTTTTATCGCAGCACGAACGCTTTTAGATCACCACCACCCACGCCGCTTCAGGGTGTGCGAATTCCTGCAGCCGACGGGCTCAGCCGCGCAGTGGTCCAGCGCAGCAAATCGAGCCACATTTGGCGCATTTCGGCGTCCAAAGGGGTGCGCAATGAATTAGGCAACTCAACCGTCACGACTGGCACGCCCTTGTGGACGCCGCCGTAATTCCCCAGCGAGCCCGGAAAGATGCCGACTTGGTCCAAGTACAGGCGCCCCAGGCGAGACGGCGGCACCGATGGGCCGTCAAAGTCGAGAACGCCGTAAGGCGCGTGAATGCTGACGATCAACTGTGGATTAAAACTACTCATCTGCTCGTGAAGAAAACGTGATTCTGGCTCGGACAAGGGTTGGGGGCCTGGCCAGCGACGCGGGTCACGCGCAGTGCGTTTTTCCCAGTAAATCCGGGAGTCGCGCTGCCAGTTCGGCGTGGGAAAGTTGCGATTCAGGTCGACGCCGCTGGCGTTGACTCGGGTTGGGGGACGGGACAGCACACCATCAGGGTTAAGCACCGGTACAAATCGCCAGTGAATCGACTGGGGCATGTCGGCTGGCGGCTGGCTGGCCAATCGGATCCAGTGCAGCGCCACTGCCGCTGAGGACAGTTCATCGCCATGAATGGCGCCGATCACCAAAACACGCAAATTCGGCTGAGCTGGCACGATATCGCGCGCGTAAATCGGCCGACCCCGCACTGATCGCGCCACTGGCAACAGTTGTGCCGACTCGCAGAGATCTCGGCGCACATTGGGCAATGCAGCCACCAGTTCGGCGCATGGTGGCGCCAGGGGAAGCACTGACGGCTTGTTGGGCGGTGATGCCACGCCGCCAATGGGCCATATCAGCCCCAATGCCATCATCGACCCGCCGAAAATTCTGAAAAAATCCATGCGCGCACTGAAACCGAAAAATTGTGAAGCCCGCCGATAAGCCGGATTCTGTGCACGGTAGTTGCCCACCGTGTGACTGCCATTAATCTGGGCTGTTGGTCACCCAACAGCTCAATGCTACCTACCCGCACACTCCGGGGGCCCCATCAACGTGTGCCTACTTGGTATTGCTGCGCGTAGAGATTGCCCGTTTCACCCGCACCGGGTTGCCCCGGCACGACTCGTCTCTGTTGCTCTGATCCTCACCTTATACCCTGTGCTTGCGCACCTGGCTTTCAGTGGACAGCTGTTAGCTGCTACGCTGCCCTGTGCAGTCCGGACGTTCCTCCAGTGCCCTGTTTCCAGGATTGCACCAGCGGCAGTCTGGCCGGCTTCACCCCTTCATTATCGCGAGCTTTCATAACCATATGTCAAGGCGCATCGATCAATCGGCCGAAAATGGCCAATTCACCACCCACTCCTGGAGCGCGCCATGAAGGCTGACAGCATTCTGCACACCATCGGTAACACCCCCCACGTCCGCATCAACCGCCTGTTTGGCGCGGGCGCCCAGGTCTGGGTCAAGTCCGAGCGCAGTAACCCCGGCGGATCGATCAAAGACCGCATCGCACTGGCCATGGTGGAAGACGCCGAACGCAGTGGCGTGCTACAGCCCGGCGCCACCATCGTCGAGCCCACCTCGGGCAACACTGGTGTCGGCCTGGCCATGGTAGCCGCCGTCAAAGGCTACAAGCTGGTATTGGTTATGCCCGACAGCATGTCGATCGAGCGCCGCCGCCTGATGCTGGCCTACGGCGCCAGCTTTGACCTGACCCCACGAGAAAAAGGCATGAAAGGTGCGATTGCACGGGCCCAGGAACTGGTGGCGGCCACACCCGGCGCGTGGATGCCGCAGCAGTTCGAGAACGCGGCCAACATCGAGGTGCATGTGCGCACCACCGCGCAGGAAATCCTGGCCGATTTTCCCGACGGGCTCGACGCGCTGATCACCGGCGTGGGCACCGGCGGCCACCTCAGCGGCTGCGCCCGCGTGCTCAAAGCGGTCTGGCCCCAGCTCAAGGTGTATGCGGTGGAGCCAGCCGCCTCGCCGGTGATCTCGGGCGGCGCACCCTCGCCGCACCCGATCCAGGGCATCGGCGCCGGTTTCATTCCGAAAAACCTGGACACCACCCTGCTCGACGGCGTGATCCAGGTCGAGGCCGAGGCCTCGCGCGAGATGGCCCGCCGCAGCGCGCGCGAAGAGGGCATGCTGGTGGGCATCTCCAGCGGCGCCACGCTGGCAGCCATCGCACAAAAACTGCCTGAGCTGCCAGCTGGAGCACGGGTACTTGGCTTCAACTACGACACAGGTGAGCGTTACCTGTCGGTCGAAGGCTTTTTGCCAGTCTGACAACTTCGGGCCCCGTCGCAGTTGTCAAGTCAATCGCGGTACCAGCCGCACCGGGTGTAGTCCAATTGCGGTGCCCCCCAGAGCAGTGCTAGCGCTCTGCCAGTGCTCCCAGTCACGCGTAGACAGGACCTGAAACCCTGCTAGATACGCCTAATCCTGGGCTGGGTCGTCTTGGGCTAACCTGATGGCAAGCCTGGGAAAGGCCATCAACCCCGTAAAAAACCTTTACAAATCGCCATGCGCTGTTGACTTTGGCAATTGCGAAAAGTTAGTCTACTGGGCAAGGTAGGGGAGTAAAGCTTTGATAGAAGAATCTGTTCGCATTGAGACCGAGGTTGACGTCGCCCGGGCCACAACGCCAATCTCGGCGACAGTGGCCGCGCCAGCGCTTGCTGTCGCTGTGCTTACTGCTTGCGGAGGCGGGGGTAACGGTGATGTTTTTTCGGGTTCGGAAATTCGGCCCACCCTGCTCGCAACCAACCAGACCAGCAATCTATCTTGGACGCAGCCGCAATCTGACGCCGATGCCGCCAGATTTCTGCTCCAAGCGCAATTTTCGGCCTCGACGAGTGAGATCGCCAGCGTGCGTAACATCGGCTACGCTGATTGGCTTGAACAGCAGTTTGCCGCAACGCCAGGCCAGTCCGGCTGGGACTGGATGCACGCACAGAACTATCAAACCACCCAGGACGCACCGAACAGGAACTTCCACAACCCCGGCAGCTTTATTGGCGCTGACAACATGCTCTGGCAGC